>CANBQJ010000149.1 GCA_947371645.1 Burkholderiales bacterium
ACCGGCGCGCTGATGGCCATGCACTTTGCCGACGAGGCCATCGTGGTGACCAACCCCGAGGTCTCTTCGGTGCGCGACTCCGACCGCATCCTGGGCATGCTCAACAGCAAGACCAAGCGTGCACAAGACGGCGCCGAGCCCATCAAGGAGCACCTGCTGATCACCCGCTACAACCCCAACCGGGTCGAAGGCGGGCAGATGCTGTCGCTCGAAGACGTGCACGAGATCCTGCGGGTCAAGCTGATCGGCGTGATCCCCGAATCGGAGACCGTGCTCAACGCCTCCAACCAGGGCATCCCGGCCATCCACATGAAGGACACCGATGTGTCCGAGGCCTACAAGGATGTGATCGACCGCTTCCTGGGCCAAGACAAACCCCTGCGCTTCATCGATGCAGAGAAGCCCGGGTTCTTCAAGCGACTGTTTGGAGGCAAGTGACACCATGGGATTCCTGTCCTTCTTCCTCGGTGAAAAGAAGCAGACGGCCTCGGTGGCCAAAGAGCGGCTGCAGCTCATCCTGGCCCACGAGCGCAATGGGCGCAGCCACAGCCCCAACTACCTGCCCGACCTGCAGCGCGAGCTGGTGGCGGTGATCTCCAAGTACGTCTCCATCAACCCGGACGACATCAAGGTGTCCATGGAGCGCCAGGGCGACCTGGATGTGCTGGAAGTGAAGATCGAGCTGCCCGATCAATGACACCCTTGGCGCTGGCGCGTCAGCACATTGACGCGCTGGCACCACGAGGCAACCCGATCAGGTTGTTCACGCCCCCTGAACCGGGGGCTGGCGACCGCGTCCCAAGTTCCTAGACTTCGCACCATTCCACGACACGTGCAAAGCAGGAGCTGGTGATGACGCGATACCCCATGCTGGGCCGTGAAAGGCCTGCTCACCCACGGTCGGCCACCCCATGGCTTCTGGCCTTGGGCACCTGGTCTCTGCTGTCCATAGGGATGCCCGCTCAGGCCAAGGAATGTGTGCGTGAAGACGAGGCCGTGCGCGTCAGCGGCCATGTGCAGCGCCAGCACATGACACGCATCGTCGAAGACCGCAACAACAGCCGCACCCAGCGCGACCTCGTCGTCACCATGGTCTTGCGCGACCCCTTGTGCGTCATGCTGCCCGATGACGTCTCGCTGGCCCTGCGCCCCCGCCGCATCAAAGAGGTGCAACTGCTGCACCCAGAGCGCCTGCCCAATGGCCGCGACCAGGGCATCTTGCTGGACGGCCGCGTGGCCCTGGCCAGCAGCAACGCCCACCACATGCCTGTGCTGGTGGAGGTGCAAAGCATCCCCACCACACGCAGCGCCGGCCAGCCGCCGGCCACGCGCAACGCCGCGCAACCGCCTTCTTCGGCCAACACCACCCTGGCTGCGGCCCGCACCTTCCCGCGCTGACACCCGGCCCCAGGCCGTTGCAGCGCTTGCTGCAGTGCACAATGCTGGCATCTTGTGCTCAAAGGGACGGCTGACATGCGCTACGTGGTCTTCAACCAAAAGGGTGGTGTGGGCAAGTCCACCATCGCGTCCAACCTGGCGGCCATCAGCGCCCACCAGGGCCTGCGCACCCTGGTGATCGACCTGGACCCTCAGGGCAACACCACGCACTACCTGCTGGGTGGCCCCGCGCCTGACGCCGACACCAGCGCCGCAGCCTTTTTTGACCAGACGCTCAAGTTCAGCGCCCGGCCCAAGGGCGCGGAGGCCTACACGATGGCCACGCCCTGGCCCGGCCTGCAGCTCATGCCTTCGCACCCCAGCCTGGACGAGCTGCACGCCAAGCTGGAGAGCCGCTACAAGATCTACAAGCTGCGCGATGCCCTGAACGAGCTGGCCGATGACTACGACCGCATCTACATCGACACGCCGCCCGCGTTGAACTTCTACACGCGCTCGGCGCTGATCGCGGCCAACGGCTGCCTCATCCCGTTTGACTGCGACGACTTTTCGCGCAAGGCGCTCTACACCCTGCTGGACAACGTGCAGGAGATCCAGGCCGACCACAACGATGAACTGAAGGTCACCGGCATCGTGGTCAACCAGTTCCAGAGCCGTGCCAAGCTGCCGCAGCAGCTGGTGCAAGAACTGATCGACGAGGGCCTGCCCGTGTTGCAGCCCTACCTGAGCGCGTCGGTCAAGGTCAAGGAATCGCACCAGCTGTCGCGGCCCATGGTGCACCTCGACTTGCAGCACAAGCTCACGCAAGAGCTGATGGCCTTGCACGCGACACTGGCCTGATCGCCACCTCGGAGGGCCTTGCGGGCGCGGCCACGACGGGTGTCGGAGCGCGCCCCGGCCAAGAGCATTTACGACAGATCGTCAATGGGTGTCTGACGCAACTGGATTCCCCCGAACGGGGTTAGCCAAGGCAGCAGGCATCGGTCATGCTTCGCTTCAACGTCTTTTTGCGCATGGTGCAAAAAGACGTTGAAGCCCCTGGCGCCAGCGGTCGGCGCGAGGTTGGGCCCAACCGACTGACAGACCGTGGACTCAGCCGCACCCGCACTGTCGGTCGGTGGGCCGTCCACCACGGTTTGTCATCATGATCCACATCCTCTCGAATTCGCCCAGCCCCTACAGCGTTCACGCCGAGGCCACCCAGTCGCTCCCCTTCCGGGTCAGGCTGGCCAGCGACGAGCGTGATCTGCGCCGCGCCATCGCCGTGCGCATGCAGGCCTATGGCCGACATGTGCCTGGCATGGAAGAAGTGCTCAGCGCACCTGAATCCGATGACTTCCGCAGCGACGCCGTGCTGATGCTGGCCGAATCCAAATCGGACGGTCAGGTGTTGGGTTCCATGCGCCTGCTGACGAATATTCAGCACCCCTTGCACCTGGAAGAAGAACTCGACTTGCCCAGGCAATTTCATGGGCGCAAATTGCTGGAAGCCTGGCGCCTGACGGTGCGCCCCGGTGAAGCGGCACGCCAGGTCAGCACGGCACTCTACAAAGCGCTTTACGAGGTGAGTTTCCATGCCGGTATTGACCACGTCCTGGTGGTGGCGCGCAACCCGGTAGACCGCCTCTATCGGGCCATGCAGTTCAAGGATGCGCTGGAGGGTAAAAAAATTGCACTGTCCAACACCTTGTTTTTGCCCCACGGGCTATATTATTTGCCGGTAAAGGAGGCAGATGCGCTTTGGCGCGCTGCCGAATGCCCGATGTATCCGTTCATGGCACAAACCCATCACCCGGATATTGAAATCGACCATGATGTGGTCCATCGTCGATTTCATTCGCGTGACGTGCCCCTGGCACACGGGCCTGCTGTTTCCCACACACCAGACCACCATGAAACCATTGCAGCTACCAGTTCAACCGAATCTGCCCGAATCTGCTGAGCACATCCGGAATGAATTGCCCTCATCGGGGCAAGCGCATTGGCGCTTTGCCCCACTTGACACCGGCTTGGCGGCCTGCGACATTTTTGGGCGAACCGCAGCCGGTGGTTGGGCACTGAACAGGGTTTCAACCGATACCCGCGAAACCAGAGACTTCAGCGATACCTGCCGGCAGCTTCAGGCGCGGGCACAGCCCTTCCGGCTGCGCCCCACCCCCATGAATATGTGATCGGCAGGAAGCAACGCATGAAATGGGCGAACACAGACGGGCTGCTGCACATGTTGGGGCACCGCGGCTTCAAGAAGTCGGAAAACGAGGCTGAGTTTCTCGCCAATTACCGGTCGTTCGGTGTCAGGTTCCTCTTCATTTGCTGCACCGTGGGTGCCGGATGCTTCGTCAGTTTCTGGGCCATGGACGCTGCGCTGGGGCGCAGAGGCTTCTTTGACCCCACCCAGGTGATCCGCTTGCTGGTGTCGGCCGGTTTTCTGCTGTTTGGCAACCTCGTCCAGCTCTACAAGCCCTTCTTTGCACGCAACTACGACCTGACCTGTGCGGTGCTCGTGTCCTTGAGCGCCACGGCCACCGGCTACATCGCCTACTTGGCCCAGCTCAGCTCCAGCCCCCTGTCGGCTTACTGGACGCTGACCACGGCCATCGTGCTCACCACCTTCATGACCTATGGCTTTGCCAGGCTGAAGGCCCTGACCACCCTGGCGCTGGGTGCCGTGCTGATGGGCGTGGCGGTGTCTTTCGCGCTGCTGCGCCCCGATTTCGAGCCTGTGGGCTTCCAACGCATGGTCATCCACCTGGCCACGGCCAACGTGCTGGGCTTCATGCTGCACCGCTTCTCCATGCTGCGCGAGCGCAAGCTGTTCCTGCAGTCCAAGCGCAAGAACCACATCGCCGAGCTGCGCCAGATGAAGGAAAAGGCCGAGGCAGCCGACCGCGCCAAGACCGCTTTCCTGGCCAACATGAGCCACGAGATCCGCACCCCCATGAACGGCGTGATCGGGGCGCTGAACATGCTCAACATTGACTCCCTGGCCGACCGCGACCGGCTCTTCGTCAAGTCGGCCCGGGACTCGGCCAAGAACCTGCTGCACCTGCTCAACGAGATCCTGGACTTCGCCAAGCTCGATGCCCAGAAGGTGCGCCTCTCGCCCTCCCCCTTCGATGTGCGCGACACCCTGCTGACGGCCTGCGAAGCCTTCCGCGCCACGGCCTTGCAAAAGGGCATCCAGCTGCGCGCTGACGTGTCCGCCGTGCCTTATGAGGTGCGCAGCGTGATGGCCGATGAGTCCAAATTACGCCAGGTGCTGCTCAACCTGGTCAGCAACGCCGTGAAGTTCACCCAGCAGGGCGAGGTGGTGATCAGCGCCACGGTGCTGATGCTCAGCCGCGACAACGCCCGGCTGCTCATCGATGTCTCCGACACCGGCGTGGGCATCCCCACGGTCGCGCTGGAACGCCTCTATCAGCCCTTCTACCAGGTCGACTCCGGCTTGACGCGCACGCACGGCGGCACCGGTCTGGGCCTGGCCATTTGCAAGCAGATCATCGACGAGATGGGCGGGACGATCTCGGTGCGCAGCGTGCAGGGCGTGGGCACCACCTTCGAGCTGCAACTGGAAGTGCCCTTCAGCACCCAGGAAAGCGTGCCGCCGGAAGACACGCCTGAAGCCCAGCGCTTCCAGGACTCGGTGCCACCCGACAGCCAGGACTGGCGCCTGAGCGGCGAGGTCCTGTTGGTGGAGGACAACGAGGTCAACGCCTTCATCGCCTCCATGACCCTGGAAAGCCTGGGGATCAAATGCCACCATGCCCGCCAGGGCGACATCGCGGTGAAGTGGTGCCAGGAGCGCAGCTTCGACGTCATCCTGATGGACTGCGAAATGCCGGTCATGGACGGCTTCGAGGCCGCGCGCCGCATCCGCAACATCGAAGAGCAAGACCCCGCCCGGGGCCGCACGCCCATCGTGGCGCTCACGGCGCACGCGCTGTCGGGTGACCGCGAGAACTGCCTGGCGCACGGCATGGACGAGTACCTGACCAAGCCTTTTGACCGCCACACGCTGGCGGTGGCGCTCAGCCGCTGGCTGCCCATGGTGATCGGTACGCCGGCCTGAGCACGGTGCACGGCGGCTTGGCGCCCACACCCGATCAGGCTGGCCGCATCAAGACCCCAGCAGGCGCTTCACAGCGCCCATTGCCGGGGCCCCCACCTTGACCGCCAGCAGTGCCACCCCACCGGCGAGCACCCCGGCCACGGCATCCAGGCACACAGGCCACACCGCGCGGGACAAGGCACCCAGCGAGCCTTCGATGGCGAGCCCCAGGGCGTGCACCGGTTCATGCAACACCGGCAGGCCGTGCAGGATGATGCCGCCCCCCACGAGGAACATGGCCACCGTGCCCAGCACCGTCAGCGCCTTCATCAGCCGGGGCGCGGTGGCGAGCAACAGGCGACCCAGGCTGTGGCGCCAGCCGGGCGCACCGCGGGCCTCGTCCCGACGGACCAGGTAGATGCCCATGTCGTCTAGCTTGACGATGGCGGCCACCAGGCCATAGACGCCCACCGTGATGAGCACAGAGACGCCGGAGAGCACCAGGACCTGCTGGGTGAAGGGCGCGCTGGCCACGGTGCCCAGGGTGATGGTGACGATCTCGGCAGAGAGGATGAAGTCGGTGCGGATGGCGCCCTTGACCTTGTCGCGCTCGAAGGCGAGCAGATCGATGTCCGGGTTGGCCACGGCCTGCGTCAGCGCCTGGTGATGGGCATCGTCTTCGGCCTCGTGCCCGCCCATCAGGGCGTGCAGCACCTTTTCGAAGCCCTCCAGGCACAAGTAGGCGCCGCCCAACATGAGCAAGGGTGTGACGGCAGAGGGCACCGTGGCGCTGATGGCCAGGGCTGCGGGCACCAGGATGACCTTGTTGAGCAGCGAGCCCTTGGCCACCGCCCACACCACCGGCAGCTCGCGCTCGGCACGGATGCCGGCCACCTGCTCGGCATTGAGCGCCAGGTCATCGCCCAGCACGCCGGCTGTTTTCTTGGCGGCCACCTTGGACATGGCCGCCACGTCATCCAGCACCAAAGAGATGTCGTCGAGCAACACCAGCAGACTTGATCCGGCCACCTTGGGCCCTCCCCGTAAAGACCTGTTCAGGCCTGGGAGCTTAATCCACGTTGACGCGTTCGGATGACTCGCCCATCACCCAGATCAGGGCCACGCCACCCACCAGGTACTGGCGGGTGCGCAGCAGCGGGCTGTCGTTGAAGGCGGTGCGCGACAGGTCGTCGTAGCGCGCGAACGTGCCCACCCAGAAGCGCTCGAAGCGTTTGCTGAAGCTCAGGCCCACCTGCCAGCCCGCATAGCCACCGCTGCTGCGGTAGGCCGGTCGGGTGTCGGTGGCGTAGGCATCGGACACGTCGTAGTAATAGGCGTTGCGCTGGCGGCTGGCAAAGACAGGCCCCGTCTGCACGTTGGCGCCCCAGCCGGGCAGGCCGAAGGCATCGCGGGTGTAGATGTTGAGCGTGGGGCTGCTCTGCCAGCCCAGGCCCTGGCGTGGCTTGGCCAGCGTGAAGCCATAGCTCAGGGGCACGCGCACTTTCACCAGCACGCGCTGGTCTTCGGATTCGGACAAACGCACGTCCAGGGCGGGGCCGATGTCCAGCCCGCCCTTGAGGCCAGGCATGCCCGCGCGCGCCTGGTTGCGGCTGCTGGAGACGGGCAGGCTACCGCCGAGGTAAAGGTCCAGGTGGACGTTGCCACTGCCCAGCAGCTGGGCGCGGGTGCCTTCCCGGTCGGCCTTGATGGTGTCACCCCGGTAGACGATGTAGGGCGTGGGCACGGTGAACCGGCGGCGCTCATCCGAGCCTCGGTAGTCGGGCACCGACACGAGACCGGCGCCCAGGCCGAACTCCCAGCGGGGCAATTCCACCGCCGCTGCAGGCCGAATGCCCAGGCCGCCGACGCCCACGCCAACGGCCAGCGCCAGGCACTGGGTTCGCCAAGTCCACGTCCACCACGTCCACTTCGTCATGCTCGCTCCTGCACGGTTGCCTGCGCATTGTCACCGGGCCGACGCCTGGGAATTGGCTGCAACTGGTGGTTCAAGGCAGCCCAATTGCCGCCCAGGGTGCCGCCCCGGGTCGGCCCTGGCGGACAATGGCGCTTTTGGCAGCGAGACAAAACGGATGGGCATCCAGTGGTTCCCCGGTCACATGCATGTGACCAAGAAGGCCATTTCCGAGCGCATGAAGGACATCGATGTGGTCATCGAGCTCCTGGACGCGCGCCTGCCTGGCTCCAGTGCCAACCCCATGTTGGCCCAACTCACCGGCACGCGGCCGAAGCTGAAACTGCTCAACAAGCAGGACATCGCCGACCCAGCCCTCACCGCCGCCTGGCTCGATTGGTACAACGCGCTGCCAGACACGCGCGCCATCGGCCTGGACGCCAGCGAGACGGCCCCCGCGCAGCGCCTGATCAAGGCCTGCCGTGAACTGGCCCCGCGCCGTGGCGGCATGGACAAGCCCTTGCGCGTGCTGATCTGCGGGGTGCCCAACGTGGGCAAATCCACCTTGCTCAACACCCTGGTGGGCCGCAAGGCCGCCAAGACGGGCGACGAGGCCGGCATCACGCGGGTGGAGCAGCGCATCTTGCTGGCCAGCGATTTCTACCTCTTCGACACCCCGGGCATGCTCTGGCCCAAGATCATCGTCGAACAAAGTGGCTACCACCTGGCCGCCAGCGGGGCCGTCGGCCGCAATGCCTACGACGAAGAAGAAACCGCCATGGCCTTGCTGGGCAGCCTCAAGGGCCCGTATGCCGCGCTGCTGGCCAAGCGCTACAAGTTGGCGGATGCAGAGGCCTTGGCCGGTTTGGACGACCAAGACTTGTTGACCCGCATCGGCAAGGCGCGCGGCGCCGTGATGTCGGGCGGCCGGGTCAACCTGCAAAAGGCCGCCGAGATCCTGCTCAACGACTACCGCAGCGCCACGCTGGGCCGCATCACCCTCGAATCGCCCGAGGCCTATGCCACCTGGCTGGCCGCCGCCGAGGCCGAAGAAGCCCGCAAGGCGGCCGAGAAGGCCGCCAAGGCCGCAGCCCGGCACAGCAGCCGCCAGGCCCGGTTGGCCGGCGATGACAGCGGCGGCGATGACGACGACGACCGCGAAGACTGAAGGCCATGGCCCCTTTCGAACCCTGGGGCATCCGCCCCACCCCTGAGCAGCGCGCCATCCAGTTCGCCCGCCACCCGCGTGTCATCGTGCAGGCCAACGCGGGTGCGGCCAAGACCACCTCGCTGGTGCTGCGCCTGGGCCAGGCCCTGGTCGAAGGCGTGCCGCCCGGCCGCATCCAGGTGCTCACGTATACGGATGCCGCCGTGCAGGCCTTTGGCGCTGCCATGGCACGCATGGGGCTGGACGCGGCCACCCGCCGCAGCCTGCATGTGCAGACCTTTGCGCAGTTCTGCACCCAGCGCCTGGCCGCCGCAGAAGGCCCCGGGGTGCGCCAGCTGCGCACCCCTGAGTCGCTCAAGCCCCATGTGCTGAGCGCCCTGCAGCGCGTGCTGGACAACCCCGACGACCGCCACCGCGATGCCTTCGGCCTGGCCGATGCCGACGAAGGCAATGTGGAAGGCCTGCTGGCCACCTTCGCCAAGCTCAAGGGCCGCCTGGCGCTGCAAACCGAGCTGGGCGAGCGCAGCCTCACCCCCGATGTGGCCGACGAGCTGGGCTGCGACTACATCAGCCTGCGCGCCTTCACGCGCTACGA
>CANBQJ010000150.1 GCA_947371645.1 Burkholderiales bacterium
CATGTTGTGGTCTCCGCGTTTGGCGTTTCCGTGTGTAGCCGATGTCAGGGATGACGACACCGTGAAACGATTCTAAGCGAGCGATTTCCATGCCGGGGTCTTAGAACGACCGTATTCCTGGGCCAGGTTGTGGATTCGCCGCGCTTTCACGCGCACCATGCACGCCATTGGGCCATCAGCAGGTGGTATGCACCCCAGGCTGACATGGCTGCCAGCATGGCACCAGAAAGCCGCACAGCCCAACGCACGTCTGCGGTGCTGCTCAGTGCGGGCGGCGGCGCCTCCACTGTGGCCGGTGCCGCACAGCTGGGCGCCGTTGTCGCCGGCTCGAACGTGTTGCGCATCCAGATGACCGGTACAGGCGTGGCACCTGTCGGGCCAGCGGCCAGCCCACGCAAGCGCGCCAGCACTGCCGGCGCGGCCCACACACCCAAGGCACCAGGCACCGCAAAGCACAGCATGACCAGCGCGCCGCCTCGTGGGGAAGGTGCCAACGCCGCGGTCATCACCGCCGCATACAGCAAGCCGCAAGGCAACAAGGCCCAGGCCATGCCGCCCAACAAGGGCGCCAGCCAGCGCATCAGCCTGGCGCCTGCCACCGCACCTTGGCCGGCTTGCCAACGTGCCCTCGCCTGCCGAAAAATATCCTGCCCCAAGGTTTCCAGGAGCAAGGGCACTCTGCCGGTGAAGAGCAGCCAGAGGCCCAGCAACGTGGCCGCCGCCTGCCCCATCACCCAAAAAGGTTGCAGGAAGCTGAACTGCCGCCCCCAGGCCGACGCCAGGCCGGCACTGGCCGCAGCCACCGCGCCCAGCACCGCATAGCTGATGCACCGGCCCAGCAAGCTGAGCAACGGCACACCTCGCGGAAAGACCACGGCACAGGCCGAGCCACACATGGCCGCGCAATGGGGCACCCCACCCAGGCCCATGAGCAGGGCCGTCAGCATCAGCCCGCTCAGCACGGCAGGAAGCCCCGAAGCTGCCCGCGCACTTCGGGAGCGATCACATCAGATGATGCGAGAAAATCGCTGAAGGTTGCGGTCAGCCTGGAGATGACGATCAAACACCATGGCAATGGCCCGCACAAAATACCAGCCCAGGGCCGAGACACGTACACCATCGGACTCCATCTCGACCAGCCCCGACTCGACGAGCGGCGTCAGCTGTGCCAATTCAGGCCCGAAGTATTGCCGGAAATCCAGCAGGTAGGCGAGCTCGATGGACTCGATGTCCACCCTGCCCTGACACATGATGGCCATGATCACGGCACGCCGCACCAGGTCGTCTCGGCTGAGCGTCAGGCCACGTACCACCGGCAACACGCGGCGGCGCACGGCGTCGTAGTACTCGTCCAGGGTCTTGGCGTTCTGGGTGTAGTGCGGCCCCACGCGGCCAATCGCCGACACGCCCAGGCCGATCAGGTCCGAATCCGGCTGCGTGCTGTAGCCCTGGAAGTTGCGGTGAAGCCGCCCTTGCCTGCGAGCGACCGCGAGGCTGTCGTGTCGCAAGGCAAAGTGGTCCATGCCGATGTAGTCCCAGCCATGGGCACCCAGGGTGTCGATGGCCTGGGTCAACATGGTGAGCTTGTCGTCTGCCTTGGGCAGTTGTTCTGCGTCGATGCGACGCTGAGGCTTGAAACGTTGGGGCAGGTGAGCGTAAGCATAGAGCGCCACGCGGTCAGGCTTGAGCGCCACCACCTGCGCCAGGGTGCGCGCAAAGGTCTGAGGGTCTTGCTTGGGCAGCCCGTAGATCAGGTCCATGTTGATGGACTCGAATCCGGCCTCGCGCGCCGCGACCATCAAGGCCTCGACCTGCTCGTAAGACTGCACGCGGTGCACGGCGAGCTGCACCTGGGGGTCGAAGTCCTGCACACCCAGGCTCAGGCGGTTGAAGCCCATCTGCGCCAACCTGCGGATGCGGTCTGCGTCCACGGTACGCGGGTCCACTTCGATGGCGTATTCGCCACCCGGCACAAACCGGAAGAGGCCGCGAAGGTGAGTCAGCAAGTCCTCCAGCTGGGCGTCGCTCAGGAAGGTGGGGCTGCCTCCGCCCAGGTGCAGCTGAGACAGCGCCTGCCCCTTGCCCAGGCGCTCTACAACCAGGCCGACTTCGCCCTTGAGGACTTCAAGGTATTCGTCGGCGCGCTCATGGTGCTTGGTGATGACCTTGTTGCAGGCGCAGTAGTAGCACACCGACTCGCAGAACGGGATGTGGACGTACAGGGACAGCGGCGTGAACGCGCCACCTACCGCGCCGCCACCTTCCGCCCGCTGCGACAACGCCTGGGCGTATTGGGCGGGGCCGAAGGCCTCGACGAAGCGATCGGCTGTGGGGTAGGAGGTGTAGCGCGGGCCAGCGATGTCCAGCCGGGCCAGCAGGTCGCGTGGCACGCGGTGTGGCGCATCGTTGGAAGCCTGGGGGGCGGCGGGCGCACCGCTGACCGACGTGGCAGATGCCACTTCGACAGGCGCTGCGATGGCCGGACCTTGCGTGAAAGGATGGTGAGCACTCATGCTTGGGAATGTGCCAAAGCGACACACGCAAGGGTTGATGTGGGTCAAGGCCAATCATGAAGTTGGCGCAACAATGGATCAATCCTTGAGGTTTCTCATGTTGCAAAGCACAATCACCCCTGTTGACAGTACCTCCACAACCGAAAACGGCGCTTGTGTGCACAGCACAGCCAAGGCGCCATCGGGTTCGCCTTGCGCCATGAAACTGGATAGCTTCAAAGTCGCCTGCTCAAGTTGCAACCTGCGCGAGCTGTGTCTGCCTGTGGGCCTGAGTCAGCCACAGCTGAGCCACCTGGACACGCTGGTGGCCACGCGCAAGACGGTGAAGCGGGGCGATGCCCTCTTCCACACCGGCGACGCCTTCCGCTCGGTCTACGCCGTGCGCACTGGCTTTTTCAAGACGCGCGTGTCCTCCGAAGATGGGCGCGACCAGGTCACGGGCTTCCAGATGGCCGGCGAGTTGCTGGGGCTGGATGGCATCAGCACCGACCGCCACGCCTGCGACGCCATCGCCCTGGAAGACTCCCAGGTCTGCGTGATTCCGTACAGCCAGCTGGAAGACTTGTCGCGCGAGTTCTCTGACCTGCAGCACCAGTTCCACAAGATCATGAGCCGTGAGATCGTGCGCGACCATGGCGTGATGCTCTTGCTGGGCAGCATGAGGGCCGAAGAGCGCCTCGCGGCCTTCTTGCTGAACCTCACGCAGCGCCTGCATGCACGCGGATTCTCTGCGTCTGCGCTGGTTTTGCGCATGACCCGCGAAGAAATCGGCAGCTACCTGGGTTTGAAACTGGAGACGGTGTCTCGGACCTTCTCGAAGTTCCAGGAAGAAGGCCTGCTGGAGGTCAAGCAGCGTGACATCCGGATCACCGACGAGCCAGGCCTCAAGGCACTGGTCAACAGCGTGCGTTGCTGAACAAGCCACCTGGGCACAGATGCCTTGTTGGCATGTGCCGCGAGAAGCGCCATGAAAAATGCCCTCTCGACGAGGGCATTTCGACGTGTGAGCCCAGCGTGATCAGGCGTGATGGTGCTGCTGGTGCGCGTGACGGGCACGTTGACTGCTGCGCCTTTGTGCACCTCGTGCTTCGCGGGCATCGGCCTGGGGCGTGAACTCGGCTTCGGTGCCCTGCGACTTCATCATCCAGTGGCTCACCAATGAAGCCACCGTGATCACCACCCAGAAAGTCAGGAACGACAGGCTGTAAGCCGTCTGGCTGTCGGGTTGCCAGTTGCCCCAGCGCAGGGTGGTCGGGTCCACCCAGGAAAAAACCACCATTTCCATCACCGCAGCAGCCAAAAAGGCCGGCCAGAGGATCTGCGCCGCATGCAGTGCGCGTTGCGAAGCTTGTTGTGCCATGCCTGTCTCCTCGTGTCTCGAAAAGGACACAGCCACATGTTCCGCCCGAACAACTCGCGTGTAACCGGTAATTTCCCCTAAAACAGGGGGGTTGACCCAATACAGATCAATTCAGTGCTCTGCTGGCTGGCGCGCGGCGTCCAGGGCATGGTTACGCGCCTGCTCGGCGGGGGCATCCTTGATCGTGACCATGGGCTGGGGCGATGTGTCCAGCACGGGGTCGACATGGCGCACGGCTATGCCCACCGTGTAGAGCGACGCCACAACGACCGATGCAGGCCCACCTACCACCAACCAGACGATGGGGTAACGCCACCAGGGGCGCTTGCGGTCGGCTTCGGAGGGCTGCTGCGGATTGGACGGGTTGGCCATGGTGGCTCCTCAACGGGGGATCATGAAAGTGGTCTTTTCGCGCACATCGACCTGCGGCTGGTCCGACTGCCGAAGTTGCTCCACCAGGATGGTGGCCACATGCGTGCCACTGCCCATGCGTGCAGCCACCTCGGGAGGGACGCGCACCGAGATGGGCACCCAGCGGGCTTCGGCCGGCCCCAGGACGAGCTCATCGCCGCCTTGAACCGACGACTGGGCCAGTTCTTCCACGCCGACGCGGTATTTCTGGACCTGCTCGCTGGCGTTCATCAGCTGGATTCGGTAGACGTTTTCGACGAAACCGTCGTCGACCACACGCGCGAGCGATCCGCGGTCACGCACGATGTCCACACGGAACGGCGGCCGGTTGTAAAGGCTGTACAGGAAGCCCGTCACGACGGCGACCAGGATGGCCGTGTAAAGCAGGACACGCGGGCGCGCCACACGTGCCCACATGTCCTTGCGGCCCCAGCCCTTGTCCATGGCGTTGAGCGTGGCGTAGCGGATGAGCCCGCGCGGGGTGCCCATCTTGTCCATGACGTCGTCGCACACGTCGATGCAGGCGGCGCAACCGATGCACTCGTACTGCAGGCCCTTGCGGATGTCGATGCCGGTGGGGCAAACCTGCACACACAGGGTGCAGTCGATGCAATCGCCCTGCCCCAGCGACTTGGCGTCGGCCTTGCGTGAACGCGAGCCGCGGGGTTCACCGCGCTTTTCGTCGTAGCTGATGATCAACGTGTCGCGGTCGAACATCGCGCTCTGGAAGCGGGCATACGGACACATGTACTTGCAGACCTGCTCGCGCATGTAGCCCGCGTTGCCATAGGTGGCAAAGCCGTAGAACATCACCCAGAAGATTTCCCACGGGCCCAAGCCCAGCGTCACCACCTCTGAAGCCAGCACGCGCACAGGCGTGAAGTAGCCCACGAAGGTGAAGCCCGTCCACAAGGCCAAGGTGATCCAGGCCAGTTGCTTGGCCACCTTGCGCGCGAACTTTTCAAGCGACCAGGCCGACTTGTCCAGCTTCATGCGCCGCGCACGATCGCCTTCGATCTTGCGCTCTATCCACATGAAGATTTCGGTGTACACCGATTGGGGGCAGGCATAGCCGCACCACACGCGCCCAGCCACCGCAGTGAACAGGAAAAGGCCATAGGCTGAGATGACCAGCAAGCCCGTGAGGTAGATGAAGTCTTGCGGATACAAGACCAGGTTGAAGATGTAGAAGCGCCGCGTGGTGAGGTCAAACAACACCGCCTGTCGGTCATTCCACATCAACCAGGGCATCCCGTAGAACACGATCTGCGTGGCCCAAACCAGCGCCCAGCGCCACTTGGTGAACCAGCCGGCCACCTCGCGGGCGTAGATCTTCTCGGTCTTCTGGTACAGAGACACCAACTCCTCGCGGCGCCCCGCCATCGTGGCTTCAGCCTGGATGGGGATGACGCGAGGTTTGGAAACTGGAGGTGGTGCAGAGTCGCTCATGGACTGCTCGCTGGAAGCTCTTACGTGAATACCCCATAGGGTATCAAAGCCAAACCCGCCAGGGCGAACCTTGGCGGGCTTTCTTGACTCAGATCACAAGACCTGAGCGCCCGGCGACGTACCCCGGGCGTGTCGGCTCACTTCACCGAAGCGGTCTGAACCGGGTGGGACAGGCTCCACACATAGGCCCCAACCAGACGGATCTGGTCGGCACTCAGGCGCGCGTCCTGTGCAGGCATGATGTTCAGCTTGCCCTTGTTGACCATGGCCATGATGGCTTCTTCACCAAAGCCATGCAACCAGATCTTGTCGCTCAGGTTGGGGGCGCCAATCGCCTGGTTGCCCTTGCCATCCGGGCCGTGGCAAGCGCCACAGATCTGCTTGAACTTCGCCTTGCCCAGCTCGGCCAGGATCGAGTTGTGACCCGCACCAGACAGGCTCAACACGTAGTTGGCAACCTGGCGAACCTCTTCCGGCGTGCCCACGGCAGGGGCCATCACCGGCATCTGACCACGGCGACCATGGGTGATCGTCTCGATGATCTTGTCCGGCGTGCCACCGTGGATCCAGTCGTTGTCGGTGAGGTTGGGGAAGCCCTTGTTGCCCTTCGCGTCCGAGCCGTGGCAAGCGGCACAGTTGTTCAGGAACAGGCGCTCACCGATGGCATGGGCCTGACCGTCGCGGGCCAGATCTTCAAAGGAAGCGTTCTTGAAGCGGGCAAAGATCTTGTCCTGCTCCACAGAAGCCTTCTTGATTTCAGCCTCCAGCTGACCGCGCGACGTCCAGTTCAGCTTGCCCTTGTTGTCACCCAGGCCGGGGTACAGCGTCAGGTAGCCGGCGGCAAACGCCAGGGTCATGATGAACAACACCAACCACCAGCGCGGCAGCGGGTTGTTGAGCTCACGCAGGTCTTCGTCCCAAACGTGGCCGGTGGTCTTGTCGACATTGCCCTGGGCATCGTAGATGACCTTGTGGCGCGCGGCGCCGATGAGCACGATGCCGCAATACACCAGACCAAACACAACGATCGCGATGACGTACCACGACCATCCACTGCTAATGAAGTCGCTCATTTGAGAGCCTCCGATCAATCTTCAGCGAGGGGCAGGCGGCCTGCCTCCTCGAACTCGGACTTGTTCCGGCGGGAAAATGCCCACGCCCAGATGCCGACGAATGTGCACAGACACGCGACCGTGAAAATGCTTCTCACCAAGATCATGTCCATGTGCGCTGCTCCTTACTTGACAAAGGTGCCCATCACCTGAAGGTAGGCGATGACGGCCTCAATCTCGGTCTTGTCCTTGGTGTCTTCTTCCGCGGACTTGATTTCGACATCGGTGTAGGGCACGCCAACCTTGCGCAGGGCTTCCATGTGCGAGCCGATGCGCTTGCTGTCGACCAGGTTGGCCTCGAGCCAGGGGTAGGCCGGCATGTTGGACTCGGGCACCACGTCACGGGGGTTGTGCAGGTGAGCACGGTGCCATTCGTCGGAGTACTTGCCGCCCACGCGCTGCAGGTCAGGACCTGTGCGCTTGGAACCCCATTGGAAGGGGTGGTCGTACACGAACTCGCCAGCCACCGAGTAGTGGCCATACCGCAGGGTTTCGGCACGGAAGGGGCGGATCATCTGCGAGTGGCAGCCGTAGCAACCTTCACGCACATAGATGTCGCGCCCTGCCAGTTGCAGCGAGGTGTAGGGCTTGAGGCCCGCCACGGGTTCGGTGGTGCTGTGCTGGAAGAACAGGGGAACGATCTCGACCAGGGCGCCGAACACGACGACGACCAAGGTCAATGCGATCATCAGGAAGTTGCTGGTCTCGATCTTCTCGTGCGAGAACAGCTTGGGCTTGTGATTGTGGTCAGCCATGGTGTTCTCCTCAGGCGTGTGCGGGCTGGGCCGGCTGGGCAATCGGCGCGTTCACGGCGCGACCAGCCAGGACGGTCATCACGGTGTTCCAGAGCATCAGGATCATGCCGCCCAAGTAGAGCAGGCCACCCGCCACACGGATCACGTAGAAGGGATGCGTTGCCTTCACGCCTTCAACGAAGCTGTAGACCAGGGTGCCATCGGGGTTCACCGCACGCCACATCAGGCCCTGCATCACGCCGGCAATCCACATGGCAGCGATATAGAGCACGATGCCGATGGTCGCAGCCCAGAAGTGCACGGAGATGGCTTGCACCGAGTACATCGTCTGACGGCCGAACATGCGCGGGATCAGGTAGTACAGCGAGCCCATCGAGATCAGACCCACCCAGCCCAGGGCGCCCGAGTGCACGTGGCCGACCGTCCAGTCGGTGTAGTGCGACAGCGAGTTCACGGTCTTGATGGACATCATCGGACCTTCGAAGGTGGACATGCCGTAGAAGGACAGGGCCACGATCAGGAACTTCAGGATGGCATCGTCGCGCAGCTTGTACCAGGCACCCGACAAGGTCATGATGCCGTTGATCATGCCGCCCCACGAAGGCGCCAGCAGGATCAGCGAGAACACCATGCCCACCGATTGCGTCCAGTCAGGCAGCGCGGTGTAGTGCAGGTGGTGAGGGCCCGCCCACATGTAGGTGAAGATCAGGGCCCAGAAGTGCACGATCGACAGGCGATACGAGTACACGGGCATGCCGGCTTGCTTGGGGATGTAGTAGTACATCATGCCCAGGAAGCCTGCCGTCAGGAAGAAGCCCACGGCATTGTGGCCGTACCACCATTGCACCATGGCGTCTTGCACACCGGCGTACACCGAGTACGACTTGGGCGACAGGAAGCCTTCGGTCATGACCGGCACTTCGGCGCTGTTGACGATGTGCAGCAGGGCCACGGCGATGATGAACGCACCGTAGAACCAGTTGGCCACATAAATATGGCGGATCTTGCGGGTGCCCACCGTGCCGAAGAAGACGACGGCGTAAGCCACCCAGACCAGCGTGATCAGGATGTCAATCGGCCATTCGAGTTCGGCGTATTCCTTGCCGGTGGTGTACCCCATTGGCAGCGACAAGGCCGCCAGCAGGATCACCAGTTGCCAACCCCAGAATGTGAACGCAGCCAGGGGGCCGGCGAACAGACGGGTCTGGCAGGTGCGTTGCACCACGTGGTAAGACGTGGCAAACAGGGCGCAACCGCCAAAAGCAAAAATCACCGCATTGGTATGCAGTGGACGCAAGCGACCGTAGGTCAGCCAAGGGATGCCGAAATTGAGTTCCGGCCAAGCCAATTGGGACGCAATGAGGACGCCGACGGCCATGCCGACGACGCCCCAAAGCACCGCAGCAATGGCGAACTGCCGAACAACGGTGTCGTTGTACGTGGCAGAGTGGGTGGATGCCA
>CANBQJ010000151.1 GCA_947371645.1 Burkholderiales bacterium
CAAGGTTGAGTACTACAACGGCACGACCCTGCTGGGCACCAGCACGGCTGCACCGTACAGCTTCACCTGGAGCAATGTGGCAGCAGGCTCTTACAGCCTGACGGCCAAGGCGACGGACAACACCGGCGCCGTGACCACCAGCGCGGCCGTGGCCATCACGGTCAAGGCTGCCAACGCGGCACCGACCGTGAGCCTGACGGCTCCGGCCGCCAACGCCCGCTACGCGGCGCCTTTGGCCGTGACGATCACGGCCAACGCTGCAGACAGCGACGGCACGATCGTCAAGGTTGAGTACTACAACGGCACGACCCTGCTGGGCACCAGCACGGCTGCACCGTACAGCTTCACCTGGAGCAATGTGGCAGCAGGCTCTTACAGCCTGACGGCCAAGGCGACGGACAACACCGGCGCAGTGACGACCAGTGCTGCTGTGGCCATCACGGTCAAGGCCGCCACGGTGTCTCCGACCGTGAGCCTGACCGCCCCGACTGCCAACGCGGTTTACACAGGCCCTGTAGCCGTGACGATCACCGCCACCGCGTCGGACAGTGATGGCACGATCGCCAAGGTCGAGTACTACAACGGCGCGACCCTGCTGGGCACCAGCACGGCTGCACCGTACAGCTACACCTGGAGCAACGTCGCGGCTGGCGTCTACAGCCTGACCGCCAAGGCGACGGACAATGCCGGTGCGTCGACCACCAGCGCAGCGGTGTCGATCACGGTCAACCCCGGTGCGATGTACTTCATCCACACCGACCACCTGGGTACGCCGCGTCTGATTGCAGACCAGGCCAAGAAGACCGTTTGGCGCTGGGAAAACCAGGAGCCGTTCGGTCAGACCGGCCTGCAGGAAGACCCGGATGCCGATGGCAAGCCGTTCACCTTCAATCTGCGCTTTGCCGGACAGTACTACGACCAGGAAAGCGGCCTCCACTACAACCGCAATCGCGACTACGATCCGGCAACGGGGCGTTATGTTCAGGCCGATCCGATTGGCTTGAGCGGTGGCATCAGCCTGTACAGCTATGTCAGTGGCAATCCGCTGAGCTTCATCGACCCCCTGGGGTTGGCGAAGTGTGATTCGAACGGTGGCGGCACGACTGAGCCCACGTTGCCACCCAAGCAAATTGCCGAAGGCAATGGTGTAAAGGTCGAGCACTATTACCGAAGCGATGACCATGCTCCAGCGCATGCTCACGTTGTTGGCGGCGGTCGAACCACTCGTATTGGCGCCAACGGAAAGCCATTGGCCGGTGATCCTGAATTGACATCCGCTCAGAGGGCCGTGGTCGACGAGAACAGGTCGGCTGTTCGGAAGTCCGTTAATAAGATTGGTCGGTGGCTCGACTACAAAGAAGGTCAGTGATGCGGGATTCAACTGTGTGGATCTTTGTTGCGCCGAAGGCAACGTTCCCTGCGGGGGTGTTCCACTCCCTGGAGCAAGCCGAGGAGTGGATCGAGGCGCATCGACTCTCAGGGGTCGTGACGGAGTATCCGATTGGCTTTGGCGTTTATGACTGGGCTGTGTCTAGTGGAGTTTTTAAGCCGCAGCCGAGCAAGGTAATCGATGGCACGTTCATCGGGCGGTTTACATCTGCAGCCATGCCCCATCACCATTACGAAGAAGGTGCGCGCGTAGCCTAAGCCCCCTGCCGATTGCAACAACGCCCGCGAATGCGGGCGTTGTTGTATCTGGCGTTTGAGAGCATCGAGTCTTTACGCCTTGCGCTTGGCCGAGGTCGGCTTCTTGCCCTTGTCCTCGGGCGTGACGAAGCCGATAGGCCGCTTGGGCGGCTCGGGTGGTGTCATCAACTCGCGCAGGGCATCAAACACCTGCTTGAGTTGGGCGCGGGTGTTGCGGCTGAAGGTGTCGTGCTGCTGCGCCAGTGCCTCGGTGGTGTTCTCCAGTTCGGCCAAGCGTTGGGCCAGGTCGCCATGCGTGGCGGCCAGTGCGCGCACGCGCACGAAGGTGCGCATGATCTCGATGTTGACGGCGATGGCCCGTTGACTGCCCAGCACCGATGACAGCATGGCCACGCCTTGCTCGGTGAAGGCATAGGGCGCAGTGCGCCGACCGCCACGCCCCTCTGCGTTTGAGATCACAGTTTGTGATCTCAAAGCTGCCCACTCGTCGGCGGTGAGCTGGAACATGAAGTCTTCTGGGAAGCGTGCCAGGTTACGCTTGACGGCCTGTACCAGCACGCGCGTCTCGACGCCGTAGAGCTGGGCCAGGTCGGCGTCGAGCATCACACGCTGCTCACGCAGCGACAGGATGCGGCTCTGAATGAGGGGTTGCAGGGCGGTCACTGCGTAGCCCCTTCGCCCAGCGCGTTGCGCAGCATCTCGGAGATGAACTGTTGGCGGCTACGTGGCAGCCTGGCGATGGCCTCGATGTGCTGCTGCCATTGCGGGACAGGACCGCGCCGCCGCTTGGCGGCCTTGTCTTGCTGAGGTTCTTCTCCAAAAAGCTCCATCAGCGACACCGACAACGTGCGGGCCACCATCGGCAGAGCTGACACCGGAATACGCCGACTACCCGCCTCGTAGGCCTGCACCGTTTGCTGGGTGACGCCCAGCGCTTCGGCCAGTTGCGTCTGGGTGAGGTTGTGGGCTTTGCGCAACTTGGTGATGCGTTCGCCCATGGTGACAAAGAACGCGCGTTCTTCGCTGCTGATGGTCATGGCTGTGGAGGCAGGCAGATGCAAGAGATTGACAGCCATCACGATACCCATAGTGTTACGCAATGCTGTTCATAATACAGCGAAATGTGGTACAACGAAAGCGAGTTATTTATTTGGCCGCTGGTTTGGCGCAAAGACCCCGAATGGCGGTCGGAAAAGAGGCATTGCATGGCACGCATTCCCGAGGATCAGATCGAGCGGCTAAAGAGCGAGGTGGCGGTGGAGCGCCTGGCGGAGGCCTCGGGCGTGGTGCTCAAGAAGTCGGGCAAGGACAAGGTGGGGCGGTGTCCGTTCCACGAAGACGAGACGGCCAGCCTGGTGGTGACGCCGGCGAAGAACCTGTGGCACTGCTTTGGCTGCGGCCTCGGTGGCGGGCCGATTGATTGGGTCATCAAGCAGCGCGGGGTGTCGTTCCGGCACGCGGTGGAGCTGTTGCGTGAAGGTCTGGCGGGTGTGGGGGCAGGTGAGCTTGCTTCTTTAGCTGCCGGGGTGTCGGGCACTGGTTATGCCCACGCCACGCCCACGCGCACCTTGGCGCCGCCTGTGGCCTTCGATGCGGACGACCAGGCCTTGCTGAACCAGACGGTGGGCTACTACCACGAGCGTTTGCTGGCCACGGGCGAGGCGCGTGCCTACCTGGCTGCGCGCGGACTGGATCACCCGGAGATGGTGGCGCACTTCAAGCTGGGCGTGGCCGACCGCACCTTGGGCCTGCGTTTGCCGGAGAAGACCCGCAAGGCGGGGGCCGAGATCCGCGCGCGGCTGCAAAAGATTGGCTTGTATCGCGACAGTGGCCACGAGCACTTCAATGGCTCGCTGGTGGTGCCGGTGTTTGATGAGGCGGGCAACGTGGTGGAGGTGTACGGGCGCAAGCTGCTGGACAACTTGCGTGCGGGCACCCCGAAGCACCTGTATTTGCCAGCAGAAAAGCGCGCAATGGGAGCCGCGCGGGGGCGTGGCGTGTTCAATGTGGCCGCGCTGGCCGCGTCCAAAGAGATCATCCTGTGCGAGGCGCTGATCGATGCCTTGACCTTCTGGTGCGCGGGCTATCGCAACGTCACAAGCAGCTATGGCATTGAGGGCTTCACGGATGAGCACATTGCAGCGTTCAAGCGCCACGGCACGCAGCGGGTCTTGATCGCGTATGACCGCGATGAGGCCGGCGAGCGCGGTGCGGTCAAGGTGGCGCAGGCGCTGATGGCGGTGGGCATCGAGTGCTTCCGCGTCGTTCTGCCCAAGGGCATGGATGCCAACGAATATGCGCTGAAGGTGCAGCCTGCTGGCAAGTCGCTGGGGCTGTTGATCCGCAAGGCGGTGTGGTTGGGTAAAGGCGATGCGCCAGCAAGGCCAGAGGTTGAGCCAGGCAGTGAGCCTGAGCCGAGCGCCGTGTCGGTGTCCATGCCCAACACAGCGGCTAAAGAACAGGGGGCACAAGGGGAAAAAGGGGCACGCGCTGGGGGCGCTTCTTCTTTAGCTGCTGATTCAGTGGCCGCATCAGTGCCCACGACAGCGGCCACGGGGGAGTCCCTGCCCGCCAGTCCGATGCCCGAGGCGGCGCGGCTGCCGCCGATGGAGGTCAAGGACCGTGAGCAAGGCCGTGAGGTCACGTTGACGCTGGGCGAAGGCCGAGATGCCCGGCGCTGGCGCGTGCGTGGCCTGGCCAAGAACCTGAGCGTAGACGTGCTCAAGGTGAACCTGATGGTGAGCCATGCCGGAGCTGAGGGCGAGGTCTTCCACGTCGACACGCTGGACCTGTACAGCGCCAAAGCGCGCGGCCACTACATGGCGCAAGCTGCGCAAGAAACCGGCTTGGCCCTGCCGGTGCTCAAGGCCGACCTGGGGCGTGTGCTGCTGGCCTTGGAACAGTTGCAAGACGAGACGATAGCCCAGACCTTGGCGCCCGAGCCCCAGTTCAAGATGGACGAGCAAGCGCAGGCGGCGGCCATGAGCCTGCTCAAGGCTGCGGACCTGATCGCGCGCATCTTGGCGGACTTTGCGGCGTGCGGCCTGGTGGGCGAGGAGACGAACAAGCTGGTGGGCTACTTGGCGGCCAGCAGCCGCAAGCTGGAGCGGCCGCTGGGCGTGGTGGTGCAGTCATCGAGCGCGGCGGGCAAGTCCAGCCTGATGGACGCGGTGCTGGCCTTCGTGCCTGATGAAGAAAAGGTCAAGTACAGCGCGATGACGGGCCAGAGCCTGTTCTACATGGGCGAGACCAACCTCAAGCACAAGGCGCTGGCGATTGTGGAAGAAGAAGGCGCCAGCCGCGCCAGCTATGCCCTGAAGCTTTTGCAGTCCGAAGGCGAGTTGACCATTGCCAGCACGGGCAAAGACCCCAATACGGGTAACTTGGTCACCCAGCAATACCGCGTCGAGGGGCCTGTGGCCTTGCTGCTGACCACGACCGCGCGGGACATCGACGAAGAGCTGATGAACCGCTGTCTGGTGCTGGCAGTGGATGAGGGGCGCGAGCAAACGCGCGCCATCCATGAGCGCCAGCGCGCGCGGCGCACGCTGGAAGGCCTGCTGGCCAAGCGAGAGAAATCGGCTCTCATCACCTTGCACCAGAACGCCCAGCGTTTGCTCAAGCCGCTGGAAGTCTTGAATCCTTACGCCCAGTTCCTGACCTTCCCTGACCAGACCACGCGCCTGCGCCGTGACCATGAAAAGTACCTGACCCTCATCGACACCATCGCGTTCATCCACCAGCACCAGAGGGTCATCAAAACGGCGCAAAGAGGGGCGCAGCGCATCGAGTACATCGAGGTGGTGCTGGCCGACATCGAGCTGGCCAACCGCATTGCGCACGACGTGCTGGGGCGCAGCCTGGACGAGCTGCCGCCGCAGACGCGCAGGCTCTTGAAGCAGGTGGACGGCTACGTGGTGGCCGAGTGCCAGCGCCAGGGCATCAAGCGGGCTGAGCTGCGCTTCAGCCGTCGTGCCCTGCGCGAGGCCATCGCCTGGGGTGACACGCAATTACGTGTGCATCTGGATCGCCTGCTTGAGCTCGAATATGTGCAAGCCCACCGCGAGGGCGCGGGCGGCAAGTATGTGTATGAACTGGTCTATGGGGTGGCCGATGGCGACCAACGCGCCCAGGTGGCCGGGCTGATCGACGTGGCCGAACTGCGGGCCTTGATGGATGAGGCTACGGCGGCGAAGTCGCGGGGGCAAGGCCCGCAAGTCGCGGGGCAAACAGACGAACTTGCGGGGATGTCGCGGGGCGATAGCGGCCCGGTTGCGGTGGGTGTACGGGGTGGTGATTCGGCTGCAATGCCTTTATCCATGGTGGTTGTGAGCGATATGGATACTTACAACGCTCAAAACCACTTCTCTGCGCCGATGCACAAGCCGACGTCATACATGAACGGCGGGCATGGTGGCGCACATGGCAATGCGCCCACTTCTTTAGCTGCCGGGGTGTGACATGCCCCGTGCTGGTCAGAAGCTCAAGACCCGCAAGCGCGCGGCGGTCAAACCTGCCGGGCGTCCTTGCACGCCCGATGACACGCTGGCGCACAACGTGCTCACGCGCTACATGCAAGAGCACTTCGAGTGGATGCTGGTGACGGGCTACAGCGCGGACACGGTGCGGGCGCGGCGCCAGGCCATCCGCAAGTTCATTGCATGGGCGGACGAGCGGGGCCTGGCTGACCCGCGCGAGATCACCAAGCCGATGCTGGAGCGCTACCAGCGGCACTTGTTCTATTACCGCAAGCCTGCGGGAGGCAAGAGTGAGGGCGCGCCCTTGACCATCACCATGCAGTACCAGTACCTGGCGCCGCTCAAGACGTGGTTCCGCTGGCTCAGTCGTGAACACCACATTCTGGCCAACCCGGCGGCTGATCTTGATTTACCCAAGCAGCCCAAGCGCTTGCCGCGCTCGGTGCCCAGCGTGCAGGAGGTCGAAGCGGTGATGGCCGAGGCCGAACCATGCACGGCGCAAGGCTTGCGGGACAGGGCTTTGCTGGAGACGCTGTATGCCACGGGCCTGCGCCGCATGGAGGCCGCAGGCGTGGGCGTGTATGACGTGGATTTGCAGCGGGGCACCTTGTGGGTCAGGCAAGGCAAGGGAGGGCGCCAGCGGGTGGTGCCGCTGGGCGAGCGGGCGGTGGCCTGGCTTGACAAGTACCTGAGCGAGGCGCGGCCGCAGTTGCTGGCCACGGACACCCAGGCCTTGTTCCTGACGGACTACGGCGAGCCCATGCGGGCCGATCATGTGTCTGCGAGAGTCAAGCGGTACATGCGCTTTGCGGGCGTGGACAAGGTGGGTGCCACGCACTTGCTGCGCCATGCCTGCGCCACACACATGCTGGAAGGCGGAGCCGACATCCGCTTCATTCAGGAGATGCTGGGGCATGCGAATTTGGAGACCACGGAGATTTACACGCATGTGAGCATCGACAAGTTGATCGCGGTGCACCGTGCCACGCACCCGAGCCGATTGCAAAGGCATCGCGACAGCGGCAACCCTGTGACCGGGCCGAGCCTGGACGAGGCCCGGCAGGCACTGGTGCATGTGATGGGGCAGGACGTGGACGACGAGGCGGTGTGATGTGGTGGCCCGTTCCGTCACGGCGCTTGCGTGGCAAGCCCCGCGCCCTCTCTGCGCTGCGGTGGGCGTGGACAGGCAAGCATCTGCCCACGCTGAGCACAAGGCCAGCCAGGCATTGAGCCTGGCCGGACCTTGGCAGAGGCTGCGGGGTTACTGGCTTGCGCCAGTAAACATAACGGGCTGTTACGCCCAAGTGTGGCCAGTCGTTCGCGGTGCTCACTTGGTGTCCACACCGCTGCGCGCCCTTCGGGTTGGCATAACCCCCGTTATGTCTTGCGCCCCTCCGCCCCTGCACGCGGCACCAGCTTGCAGCTCGTGCCGCGCCGAATACCAAAGCATGCGCTGGCCATGGCTTCGCCATCGCCGCAAAAGACCACAGCCAGGCGCTGCGCGCAGTCTTGAAGGTTGGCCCCGCCCGACCGCCATCCGCCCCCGAGGGGCTCCCCAGCCTCATGCCACCACCGAGAAAACTTACCTCCACTGGCCGGACAGCGTAGCGCCGTGCTCCCCGCGTCAAGGGTTCGCTGCGCCGCGCTGCGCGCGCCCTTGACACGGCTGCGCGCGGCACTCGGTGAGGTTGGCCAGCGGCGTTCGCTGTGAACGCCGGGCACCACTTCAAGGGATGAACACCATGGATCACATCACCGTGCAAATCGATCTGCCGCAGGATCAGGCCTGGGCGCTGGCGCAATTGCTCAAGCGCATCGGCTACAGCGATTGCCGCGCGCTGGCCGAAGACGACCAGCAGGCCTACCAGATGATCCAGGCCGCCGAGCAGGTGCGCCGGGCCTTGGCTGATGCTGGGGTCGCGCCGCGCTGAAGCGGCAGGGGCGCCAGGCCGCCCCATCTCACTTGCGCCAGTGAGCATCTGGCCGACGCCGCATGGTCTGGATGCGGGGCAAGCCGCCCGTGTCGTCTCGCCCCGCAACCGACAGCGTATGTTGTTGGCGCACGTCAAGGCCAAGCCAGGCCGTGGGCCTGGCGCGCTGCGCGCGGCCTTGACGCGATCACCACCGAGGAGCGCGATAAACCCCTTTAGCCGCTAAAAAGGGGGAGGTCCATGCGCGGGCGCGAAGCCTAGAATGTGCGTCTAGGCAAAAATCTGGAATTGGTGGGAGGGACGTTACGCGCGTGGCGCGTAAGTGGTTGATGTGTCTGGCAAAACTGGCCGTTGTACGACGGTGGTGCGTCAGGGCCAATCATTTACAGCTATGTCAGTGGCAATCCGCTGAGCTTCATCGACCCCCTGGGGTTGGCCAAGTGCGAAGAAAAGCCCAGCTTGCTCGACGAGAAGGCTGAGCGCCATACTCTTGACGGGGATGGGCCGACCAGTGGTGGACATCGGTACGGAACTGGAAAGCCTGGGAAGAGCGAATTTCCTAGTAGCTGGTCGGATGGCAAGATCAAGGGTGAAATTTCTGACATTGCAACAGACCCGAAGACTCAGTGGTCAAAGCCTGATGGTCGCGGTTATGTCACGGGGTCTGGTACCCGGGATGGCGTCGATATCAAGACGGTTTACGACACGAAGAACAATCGAATCGTCACGGGGTTCCCCACAAACATGCCAAGAAATCCATGAGCGTCAACTTTGAGGTAATCGAGTCAAACTTGAGGGCCGTGCTGGCTGAAATCCAGGCGCAACCGGAGATCGGGGGAGTGTTTCCGGCTGAATTGCAAAGCTATGCCGATCAGGTTCAGCAGATCTCTGAATTTATTGAGCAGGCGGGTGAGTACGGCGTGGCGTATGAGTCGTTGATCTGTATGCTGGAGCGCTTCCCATTCACGCTATCA
>CANBQJ010000152.1 GCA_947371645.1 Burkholderiales bacterium
AGCCTGGCGGCCCGCATCGAGCGCGCCACCGCCCAGCACATGTACCGCTTCTCGGCCACGATGGCCTACAACGCCCTGGTGGAGCAGCGCATCGAGCACCTGCGCGAAGCGCCCATCCCGGGCACACAGACGCTGGGCGAGTTCCTGCAAAGGCGCGTGGCACCCGCCATCGCGACCGTGGAGGCCTCTGCGCAACGGCTCAACGGCCTGTCACAGCGGGTGGAGCGGGCCAGTGCCTTGTTGCGCACCCGCGTGGACATCGCCACCGAGGCGCAAAACCAGATGCTGCTGGCCCAGCTCACCTCAGGTCAGGCACTGCAGCTGCGCTTGCAGACCACGGTGGAGGGCCTGTCGATCGCGGCCATCTCCTACTACGTGATCAGCCTGGTGCTCTACCTGGGCAAGGCCATGAAGGCCGCGGGCGCGCACGTCAACCCGGAGCTGCTGGCGGGCGGCATGATCCCGCCGGTGCTGTTGGGGGTGTGGTGGGGCACGCGGCGCATCCACAAGGTGCTGCAAGGTCATGGTGGACATGGCCAAGGCGAAGCGGGCACGTCGCCCCAGCCCTGAGCTCAGTCCCAGCGCCAGGACCAGATGAAGTCCAGGGCATTGGCCTCGCCGGCCTGCATGCGCACCATGAAGCGCTGCGCCAGGCGATACACCAGTTGCCAGCTGCCACTGGTCGCGGCCAGGTTGCGCTCGTAGCCCACGTACCAGTACTTGGACACCTGCTTGCCCACGTTGACCACGGTCTCCTTGGTCGTGCCCTCGCTCTGGTGCACAGACAGTTCATCCAGGCCCAGCGCGCCAATCAGGTTGTCGGACGTGGACTTGCCCTCACCTGAGAGCAGCGCCACCGCGGCACTTTGCAGCAGGCCGATGTCGGCGCCACCCAGGCCGGAAGGTGCACGCCCCAGCACCAGCCACGACAGCTTTTCCGTCTCCGACATCTCGGGGTCGGAGTACAGGCGGATGCGCGGGTCCTGGGCGGTGCCGGTGATGCTCACGCCCACCTTGACGTCGGAGTCGGTGGCCGTGGCCAACTGTGGCCGCATGGCCAGGATGTCCAGGCGCGGGTTGTCGGCGGGGCCGGTGAAGACCACGGTGCTGTGCTCCACCACCAGCTTCTGCCCGTAGGCCGCGTAGCGCCCCTGGACCACGTTCACGGTACCCAGCACGCTGGGCTTGTTGCCCACCACGGTCGCCTTGAGCTTGCCCGTCAGGTTGGCCTCCAGGCCTCGGCCCTGGATGTGCAGGCGATCGCCCAGGTCGATGTCGACCTTGACCTGGGTCTTGCGCCCGCCGGCGCTGCCGCCCGTTGCATCTTCCTTGGCGTCGCCCTCGGGCTTGAGCACATTGACGTCATCGCCCACCGTGGGCGCATCGCTGCGGCTGATGTCAAACAGGCCTTCGTCCACACGCAAGTTGCCATCCACACCGATGCTGTCCTGGGTGAGCTGCAGCTGCGCGTCGCCGCTGACGATGAGCCGGCGGTCGACCCGCTGCAAGGCCGCAAAGCGATCGGCCTGGACACGGATGGTGGCCTGTGCCGGGGCAGACAGCTTGGCCTCGCCGGTGGCGCTGACCTTGCCCGGGTGGGCTTGGTCGCCTGAGAGGGCCTGAAAGCGCTCCAGCTTGACCTGGTCGCCACGCAGGCGAACGCTGAGCTCCCCCTCACGCAACTGCACGCCCATCAAGGCCTGAGCCAGGCCCAGGTGGCGGGCTTCGATCTGGCCTTCATAGCTGGGGGCACCCAGGGTGCCACCCAGCACGGCCTGAGCTTGCGCATCGCCCGTGAGGCGCCAACCCGCCGGCATCCAGGTGCCCCAGGGGCGCAGGTTGGGCGCGCTCAGCAGCAGCTTGCCCTGCAAGGCGTCTTGCGGGCCAGGCCAGGCGGCGGGGCTGGTGGTGCGCACCGTCTGCTCGCCGTCAAATCGCCCCAACAGGGCACCGTCGAAGTGCTCGGTGAGGCGCCAGACACCACCTTCGGCGCGAAGCTGGAAGCGGCTGTCGCGGATGCCCAGGAACTGTGCCTGGCTGCCTTCGATGGTGGGCTCGCGCAGGCTGAGGTCGCCGCTCTGGCGCCCCAGGTCGGCGGCCACGGTCCATGCCCCCGCGCCGTCGCGGCTGAGCTGCAGCTGCCCGTCCATCATGAGCTTGCCGCCCCAGCCCGCATCGGGCTGCCAGCGTTGCAACTGCGCCACCACGTCCACCGGCACGAGGTGGGCCGATGCGCGCACCTGCGAACCACCGGCACCGCCGCCCGCCGCGTGTGCAGCCGGGTGTGCGGCCGGTTGTGCAGCCACTCTCCACACGAAGTCATCGAGCTGCAAGGCCACGCCCAGGCAGGTCAAGGCCGTGGGCGACAAGCGCCACTGGTTGCCCGTGGCGTCACGCTCCCAGCGCACGGTGGTGGGCGACAAGGCCATCAGGGTCTCGTTGCCATCTGTCCCGCTACTTGCCGCCACAGTCGCCGCCACACTGGCCGCCGCCTGGGCTGCGGGCGTCGACACCGCACGGCTCACACGCAGCTGCTGCAACTGGCCCAGCCAACCGGCCTGTGCAGCCTGCAACGCATCCTGCACCCGCCCGCTCTGCCCTTGCCAGGCGCCCTGCCCCTGCGCATCCAGGTTGAGCGTCTGCCCTGCCCACTTGCCATGGCCCGGCACCACCACCTGGGCCTGCACGTTGACCCGGTGATCGCGCAGCAGGCCATCGAGGTGCGCCTGCACGCGAGGGATCTGCCAGCCCAGCACCTCGGCCTGGCTGACATCGGCATGCAAAGCCGCGGGCGACGTCGGATGGCGGCCATCCCACAACCAGCGCCCCTGTGCCTGGCCCATGCTTAACACGGGGCCCTGATCGGCTTGCACGTGCAAACCACTGGCGCGCCAGTCACCTGAGGTGGACAGGTCGGGCCAGACGCCCTCCACCTGCCCTTGCATCTGCATGGCGCCTTGCAGCTCACGCAGCTTCAGCAAGGGCAACACATTGCGCAAGGCGCCCAGCGCAGGCGCAGCCACCTGCCATTGCGAGCGCATGCCAGCCCAGGCCTGCGCGTCATGCGGCCAGGCGGGCTGCCCGGGGACACGTGGCCATTGCGTCTGCAAGGCCAGCTGGTTGCCCGCGGCATCCAGGGCCACGTCCAGCCTGGCCACCGCGCCACCACCACCGGACGGGGTCTGCCAGCTCGCATGGCCTTGGACCGCCACGCCGCCCAGCACGCTGGGCTGCAAGGTGAATGCCACTTCGCCCTCTGCCTCGGCATTGAGGTTCACGCTGGCCTGCCCGGACAATGCGTTGCGTCCGTTCACATCTGCGGGCCAGGGCAGCCAGACCGCAGGATCAAACTCCTTGAGCTGCAGCTTGCCGCTCAAGGTCTGCAAGCCGGCAGGGGCCCAGCTCAACCGGATGGCGCTGAGCAGCGCCTGGGCCTGGGCGGCGTCCAGGCTCAACTGGTCCACGGTCAGGCTGCCAGCCTGGCCGGCGCCGCTGGCAAAGGCCCAGGCACCACGACCGTCTACCGCCACCGCACGGCGCGCCGTGCCAGCCGGCGGGCCAGATGCGGGCGGTGGCACCGGACCGCCTGGCGCGCGCAAGCCCACTACCTCACCTTGGGCCTTGAGCTGCCAGCGGCCCCGGGGCACGGCGGCCGCCAAGGACGACGACGCAAGGTCCGAAGGCACTGCGCTGCCCTTGGCCTCGGCCGATGGCACTGGCGCCGGCTTGCCCAGCTGCCAGTCCGGCGCCAGCCGCAGTTCGCCTGTCGACAGAGACAGCGGTGGTGCGCGCTGGTCCCAGCCGGGCAGCCACAGCTGATGCCAGCTCAGCACCAAAGGCTGCTGGCCGCCCCAGCCTCCTTGCGCCCGCAAGCTGCCCTGGGCACTGGCGTCGGGCCCGTCGACACGCACATCCAGCGTGCCTTGCAGCCAGGGCTGCGCCAGCATGTGTCCCTTTGCAAAGGCCTGCGACCACCGCACCAACCCCTGCGTCTGCGCCACCGGCACACGGCCCTCGTTCCAAGGGCCTGCCAGGCCATTGCGCCAGCGCCACTCGGCCAGCAAGGCCTGCGGGCCCTCCGGCTTCACCTTCACCTCGCCGCTGAGCCGCGTGCTGGGGCCTGCGGACCACAGGCGAGACAGGTCCACATCCTGCGCCGTGAGCACCAGGGAGGACACCGGCCAGCTGGCAAAGGGCTGCACCTGCGCCTGCGCACGAACAGCCATGGCCTGGGCTTCGGCCGGGGAAGCCCCCGTCAACGGGGTGGCTGTGCGCACAGACAGGGTGGCCTGCAGGTCGCTGAGGCGGCCACTGGCATGGGCTTGCGCCACCAAGGCGGGCTCCTGGACTCGCTGGACGCCCGGGACGCCCTGAGCGGGCGGCTCGGCAACGGCCGGCCATCGGGCCGTGCCCTGCCCTTGCACCTCAGCGTCGAGCGCCAGGCCATGGTTGGTGGCCAGCGCCAGTTGCCCCGTCAGCCGCCACCCCTGCCAGGACAGCGCCCGCACCGTGACCGCATGGCGCGCTTGGGTCGCGGGCAAGGGCTGCACGCTTGCCGAAGGTTGGGCACCTGTTGTGGTGCTGCCCAGTGCCTGCACGGCCACGCTGCCATCGAACAGCTGCAAGGGCACCGCTCCCCACCAGGGGCTGTGCGCCTCCCCCACCTGCAGGCGGGCAATCTGCACAGCCACCGGCGAGGCCACGTCCTCCGGCGCACCCGGATTGCCCTTGGGGTTGGCCACCCAGCGCAAGTCCAGTCGGCCGGCCTGCAAGGCCTGCACAGACACACCCAGCTGCCATGCGGCTTGCGGGGCCCAATGCAGGCGCAGGCCTTGCCAGGCCACGTGCTCCAGCCGGGCCAGGCCGCCGCGCGGCAAGTCCACCTCCACGCTGGCGGCCTTGAATTCACCCCACACATTGCCCTGCGGCGCCGTCACCCGCACACCGGGCAAGTGGCTCAACACCCAGGCCTGCGCGCCATCCCCGCGCCACAGTGTCGCCAGGCCTGCCGCCGTGGTCAGGGCCAACACCAGCACCAGCCCCAGCACCATCAGCACAGCGCCCCACATCAGCTTGCCAGCCCACCGGCCCAGGCCGCTCACAGGCTGATCCCCACGCTGAAGTGGATGCGCCAGTTGCGCTCATGCTGACCATAGGCGGCATCCAGCCGCAGGGGGCCCACGGGGCTGCGGTAGCGCAAGCCGGCGCCATAGCCGATGCGAGGCATCAGGTTCCCGAAGTTCTCGGCGGCATCGCCCACGTCGGCAAACACCGCCCCCCACAAGGCCGGCATGGTGGGCCAAAGCGGGTGAGCCAGCTCCACGCTGCTGGTCATCATGGCGCGGCCGCCAATCAGCACGCCATCCTTGGTGACGCCCAGAGAGCGGTAGGCATAGCCGCGCACCGACTCATCGCCACCCACCTTGAACAGCAGGGTGTCGGGGATGCTGGTGTCCACGCGCGCAAACACCTGGCCCAACTCACCGCGCAAGGTGGCGTGCCACGCGTCGAAGAAGGGCACATAGCCGGTGACACGCAGGTAAGTCCGCGCAAAAAAACCGGGCTCCACGAGCGCCGAATACGCACGCCCACCAGTGACCTCGGCCAGGGTCGTCGTGCCTTCGGTCGGCGAGATCTGGTTGTCCACATCGCGGAAGATGTACTGGGTGGTGGCGCTCAAGGCCGTGGCCAGGGAGACGATGTCGTCACCCGACGAGCGCACCTGGGCCCGCTGCAGTGCCACGTAATCGGTGCGCTCCAGCCGGTTGCCTTCGCGCAGCACGCCCACACGCAGGTACTGGCTGGTCGTCACGTTCTTGTCCTCGTCGACCAGGTAAGAGCCCTGCACCGAGACCAGCCCCTTGCGCCGTCCCGGCCAGGGCAGCGAGGTGAAGTCGATGCCGCCGGAAGACTCCTTCACACCCAGCTGCAGCTTGGTTTTGGCCTGCCAGTCCAGCCCCAGCAACTCACGGTGCGTGTGCTCCAGAGACAGGCGAGGCCCTGTGTCGCTGCTGATGCCCACGCCCACCGTGGCGTTCTGCATGTTGCGCTCTTTGACCTGCACGATCACCGGTGCGGCCTTGGCGTAGGCCGGGTCCAGGTCCACGTTCACGTAGAGGCTTTCGAACAAGGCCAGCTTGCCGATGCGCTCCTGCCAGTCCAGCACCTGGCGCTCGTTGTACGGGTCGCCCGTGCGGAAAGGCGCCAGGTTGGTGATGGCCGAGGCCGGCAGGCGGCTCAGCCCCTCGATGTGGATGGGGCCGAAGGCAAAGGCCGGCCCGCTGTCGGCCACCAGGAACAGCTTGGCGGCCTGGGTTTTGGGGTCCACGGTGACCGAGGTGCCGCTCCAGCTGGCGGTGGGGTAGCCCTGGGCACGCAAGCGTGCCAGCGCCGCGTTCTTGGCCGCCGACCAGTCGGCCTGCTGGAAGACCTCGCCCACCGACAGGACCCACTCCTCGTTGACCTCGTCGACCAGCTTGCGCGCCGCGGGCTCGTCAGCCGACAAACGATCGTCCAGCTCGCCTTCAAAAACGATCTGCACCTTGCTGATGCGGGTCAGGGGCCCGGGCTGCACGGTGATGTGCACGTCCACCGTGCCGGCACCAGGTGTTTCGACCACCCGGGTGCTGACCTGCGCCTGGAAGTAGCCCTGGGCCTGCAGCAGGCTGCGCACCTGGTCCGGCGCAGCGGCCACCAGCCGGCGCAACTCGGCGCGGGTGATCTGGTTGGGCGCGACCGGCCCCACCGCCGAAGAGGCCGCCGGCGCCGAAGCCGACGCCGACGCCGAGTCTGCCGACGATGCGGCTTCGGCAGGCGCCACCGGCTCGGCAGGTGCGCTTTGCAAGGCAGACTGAAAGCGTGCCAGATCGAGGAAATTGAGCAGCAGCCGGCGCAGGTCGGCAGGCGCGTCCACCCGCAACTGCCAGCTGACGAGGTCCATGGCGGCATCGGGTGCTGGCGCATCGCCTGCCGCGGCAAGCGGCTGCGCCCTGGTCGATGCAGGTGTCCACGCCAGGACCAGGGCGCACACCAGCATGAGCACCCAGCCCCAGCTGCAGCCCTCCCAAGCCGACGCCTTCCCCGGCCTCCCGCGCATCGTCACTTGCTGAGCAGGCGCATGGCGGTCTCCAGCCCCTGGAGGCTCATCGGGTACATCCGCCCCCCCATCAGCTGCTGCATGATCGAAACGCTCTGCCGATACGGCCACACGCCCGGTGGCTCCGGGTTGATCCACACGTGGCTGGGGAAGGCATGCGTCAGGCGCCCCACCCAGTCCGCACCGGGCTCGTCGTTGTTGTACTCGGAGCTGCCACCCGCCTGCAAGATCTCGTAAGGGCTCATGGTCGCGTCGCCCACGAAGATCAGCTTGTAGTCCTTGTTGTACTTGCGGATCACGTCCCAGGTGGGGATCTTCTCGGAGAAACGGCGGTGGTTGTTGCGCCAGACGTATTCGTAGACGCAGTTGTGGAAGTAGTACAGCTCCAGATGCTTGAACTCTGACTTGGCCGCCGAGAACAGCTCTTCGACCTTGTGCACGTGGTCGTCCATGGTGCCGCCCACGTCCATCAGCAAGAGCACCTTCACCGTGTTGTGCCGCTCCGGCACCATCTTGATGTCCAGCATGCCGGCATTGGCCGCCGTGGCCTGGATGGTGTGGTCCAGGTCCAGCTCTTCGGCCGCACCTTGACGGGCGAATTTGCGCAAACGGCGCAGGGCCACCTTGATGTTGCGAGTGCCCAGCTCTATGGTGTCGTCGTAGTCCTTGAACTCCCGCTGGTCCCAGACCTTGACCGCGCTGCGCTTGCGCGAACGGTCCTGCCCGATGCGGATGCCCTCAGGGTTGTCGCCATATGCCCCGAACGGCGAGGTGCCGCCGGTGCCGATCCACTTGTTGCCGCCCTCATGTCGCTCTTTTTGCTCTTCAAGCAGCTTCTTGAGCCTGTCCATGAGCTGATCCCAGCCCATGGCCTCGATCTTGGCGCGGTCCTCGGGGCTGAGTTCGCGCTCGAAATGCTTGCGCAACCACTCCAAGGGTATGTCCTTGCTCAGGTCGACTCCGGCGCCGACCCCCCTGAAATAGGCGGAAAAGGCGCGGTCAAATTTATCGAAGTGCGCCTCGTTCTTCACCATGGTCATCTTGGCCAGGTGGTAGAACTCATCCACCGACGGTTCGATCACTTCGTCACGCAGCGCCTCCAGCAACTGGAGGTACTCCGGGATGGTGACCGGCAGTCGGGCGGCACGCAAGGCGTAAAAGAAGTCGATCAGCATGGGCAATCCTGCGAAACTGGCTCTATTTTGGCCCTGCGGTGCCGACATCTGAAGACCGGGGTCGTTTTGACCTGACATTCAACCGCACTTGACAGAACGCGACAGAAGTCCCAACGCATGGAAACCAGGCAATTACTGCTGACTTTCATCGTCTTCACCCACAGCCTCATGGCCGTGATGTGGTGGGTGGCAGGGTCGTGGATGGGCCTGTCCCGCCGCGCCTCGCGCCAGTGGATGCTGGCCACGGTGGCCAACGGCGTGGCACTGTCGGTGACCACGCTGGCCACAGATGGGCACTCCCTCACCCGGGCGGTGCTGGCCGGCTCGCTGGTGGTCTGGGGCTCGGTGTCCCTGCGCCGCGGCCTCAGCTTCTTCCTCAAGCTGAACCACTCCAACCGTGAACACCTGGCCCTGGCGACCGGTGTGGTCGCCTTCAACGTGCTGCTGTGCTGGCCCATGGGCTGGTACATCACCGCCATGGCAGCCAGTGGCCTGGCGATGAGCTGGATCCTGGGCCGCACCGCTTACGAAGCCTTCGACCCTTTGAAGGTCGAGTTCAACCGCGCCACCGCCTGGGTCAACACCGTGCTGGTCAGCCTGGCCGTGGCCGTGTTTGCCCTGGCCACCGCCAGCGACCTGATCCCGGACCGCCTGTGGCCGATGGTCGACCTCAACCCGGAGCAACGCCTCTTCCTGATCGTGTTCTGCAGCGTGGCCCTGTCCATCCTGTCGGCCTTTGTGCT
>CANBQJ010000153.1 GCA_947371645.1 Burkholderiales bacterium
GGATCGGGATCGCGCAGCTTGCCTGCGGCGAGCGCCGCGTCGATCTCGCTGCTCATGCGGTTGTTGTTCACGACGTCTTCGGCGCCATCCGGCAGCTTGGCAGCCGCGCCCGTGGCCGCCTCTTTGACCTCATCGCCGTTGACGATGTAGGCACGGTTGCCCGACACCTTGACGGTGTCTGCAGCCAGGGCCTCCAGAAAGGGCAACAGGGCAGGATCGCCCTTGGCCAGCACCTTCTGCAAGGCCACCACACGGTTGTCGTTGTCTCCCGCCGAGATGGCGAAGGCCTCCTCGGGTGTCAGCGCGTGGGCACTGCCCCAGGCCACCGCGCCCAGCAAACCTGCGGCGACCAGCGTGCGAAATCGTGGCATCACTTCGAATCCCAGAAAAAAAAGCGCCCCGCTGGAGGAATCCCCAGTGGGGCGAACCGCTCTGCTACATGGTTCAACCCGTCAATCAACCGGCCCACCAGGCGGCCATCCGGCCACCTGATGGGCCCGTCGCGGGGACGGGCACCCGATTCAAGAGATCACTTGCCTTCAGGCTCGTCCTTCTTCTTGTCGTTGCCTTCGATGAAGGGGCTCCAAGGTTGGGCCTTGACCGGGCCAGGGGTCTTCCAGACCACCTTGAACTGGCCGTCGGCCTTCACCTCGCCGATGAACACGGGCTTGTGCAGGTGATGGTTCTTCGGGTCCATGGTGGACATGAAGCCGCCCGGTGCCTTGAAGGTCTGGCCAGCCATGGCGGCAATGACCTTGTCGGTGTCGGTGGAGCCGGCCTTCTTCACAGCCTGGGCCCACATGTTGATGCCGATGTAGGTGGCTTCCATCGGGTCATTGGTCAGCGGCTTGTCCTTGTGACCAGCGATGCCCTTGGCCTTGGCGTAAGCCGACCACTTCTTGATGAACTCGTCGTTGGTCGGGTTCTTGATGGACATGAAGTAGTTCCAGGCAGCCAGGTGGCCGACCAGAGGCTTGGTGTCCACACCGCGCAGCTCTTCCTCACCCACGGAGAAGGCAACCACCGGCACGTCCTTGGCCTTCAGGCCCTGGTTGCCCAGTTCCTTGTAGAAAGGCACGTTGGAGTCGCCATTGATGGTGGAGATCACAGCCGTCTTCTTGCCTTCAGACGCGAACTTCTTGATCTTGGCGATGATGGTCTGGTAGTCGGAGTGACCAAACGGGGTGTACTCCTCCATGATGTCTGCATCGGCCACGCCCTTGGACTTCAGGAAGGCGCGCAGGATCTTGTTGGTGGTGCGGGGGTAGACGTAGTCGGTGCCCAGCAGCACGAAGCGCTTGGCCGAGCCGCCATCCTTGCTCATCAGGTATTCCACAGCAGGAATGGCTTGCTGGTTGGGGGCTGCACCCGTGTAGAACACGTTCTTCTCGAGCTCTTCACCTTCGTACTGCACGGGGTAGAACAGCAGGCCGTTGTTTTCCTTGTAGACCGGCAGCACCGACTTGCGGGACACGGAAGTCCAGCAACCGAAGGTCACGGCCACCTTGTCTTGCGTCAGCAGCTGCTTGGCCTTTTCGGCGAACAGGGGCCAGTTGGAAGCGGGGTCAACCACCACCGGTTCCAGCTTCTTGCCCAGCAGGCCGCCCTTGGCGTTGATCTCGTCGATGGTCATCAAGACGGTGTCCTTCAGGACGGTCTCGGAGATGGCCATGGTGCCCGACAGCGAGTGCAGCACGCCCACCTTGATGGTGTCAGCGGCTTGCGCCATGGTGCTCAGGGCCAGGCCTGCGACGCCCAGGGAGACGGCCGTCAGGGTCTGAACGGCGCTGCGACGAGAAATGTTCATGGGGTAACGCTCCTTTGAAGCGGTGGTGAATGCGTGGGTTGGGTTTGCATTCCTCAGGACGCTGGCTGTGCAGTGCATACAGCCTGTGTCGATCGGATGCATTCAGTGTGCCCAGCCACCCCGGAACGAGGAATACGCCACATGGCGTATCTGTGGCGTACCCGTAGCGCATCGATGACGTCGGTGCAACCACCTCCGCCCTTCCCAGGGCAGAGGCAGATGGGGATCACGCCTGGTGACGCGCGCGCCTGCCGGCCCACAACAAGCCCAGGCCGCCTGTCAATGCCACCCACAGGCCATTGGCCTCAGGCACAGGAGCTGCGCTGGCCACCACGGCCTGCCACGTCACATCCGTCACCTGCAAGGCGGCGCTGCCTGACACTTCAGCAGAGCAAAACACCCCGTAGTAGCACGCAGGCGGGCTCCAGTGACTGCTGACACCACCAGAAATCGACAGCGATGCCACATCCAGAGTCCAGTCAGACGACGAGGCCAACGCGGGGTTGATGCTGAACGTTCGCACAAAGCTGAAGGCCTGGCTGGCCCCGGTGTTCTGCCACGTCGTGGTGGTGTTGCCGCCACTGGCCTGAACACCGGCAAAGCTCATCCCCGCCGAGAGGTTGGCCACACCCGAGCCACTGGCTTGCACCGTGCCATTCACCGTCACGGTAAACCCCTGAAGGCGAACGCCGGCTTCGGGCACGAACAAGCCATTGAGGCTCAGCATCAGGCTGTTGCCATCGTGGTAGTTGTAGGCCGAGTCAGACAGTGTGCTCACGCCAACCGCAGGCTGGAACTCGAGCCCATTCGCGATCACGGAGGCCGTGTACGCCGGGATGCTGCCGGCGCTGCTGCCGGCGCTGCTGGACGTGGCGGCGTAGCTGCCATCGTCCGCCCGGACACCGACGCTGCCGGCATCGGTTGTCACCTGAGCCTGGGCGGCAGTCCAGGCCGACATGGCAAAGATGGCCGCGGAGGCAAGCTGAAAGCGGGTCGAATTGTTCACGTGAATCCCCTGAGTTGACTGTTTGATCACATGCAATCGCAGTGCATGAGGGACAATGATCACCTCCCGATGTGAATTGCCTGTGAGGCCAAACGCGGGCACATGAACCTTTCGGCAGGGCCAGTTTGAACAGCGAATCACCCAGGCTGCACGCCAACAGCCAGACCGTCTCCCTGAGTTTCGAGGGCACCCTGATCCAGAGCTGCATGCGTCTGGACGACCCCGACGACCTCGTTCTGGACTACACCCGCGCCATGATGGGCGCGTTGCTGTTCAATCCCCAGCCACGCAAGGTGCTGATGATCGGGCTGGGAGGCGGCTCGATGGTGAAGTACATCCACCGCCATGTGCCGAGCGCTCACCTGACGGTGGTGGAGATCAGCCAGGCCGTGATCGACCTGCGCCACACCTTCCACATCCCCGCTGATGACGCGCGTTTGCAGGTGGTGTGCGCCGACGGCGCCAAGTTCATGGTCAAGCCGCTTTGCAGCTACGACCTGATCCTGGTGGATGGGTTCACCGGCGACGGCATCGCGGAAGCCTTGTGCTCACGCAGTTTTTATGGCCATTGCCGCAAGGCCCTGACGGCTGAAGGCCTGCTGGTGGCCAATGTGCAGGCCGACACCAACGAGACCCGGGACATCGGCAAGCGCCTGTTCAAGGCGTTTGAGGGAGCGATGATTTCGGTGCTGTCGGACGAAGGCGGCAACGACATCGTGACCGCCGGGCCGCGCCACCTGTTCGAGCAGTGTCGCGCAGACTTCGAAGCACACTGGGCTGCGCTGGGCCCAGCCCACCAGTCGACCCTGGCGGCCACCTCCAGCCGCATCCAGCGCGCCTTGATCAAAGGCTTTCCCATCGGATGAGGACACGCTGGTGATGCCAACTGGTGGGCACGCGACATGGTCTAAGCTGCAGGTCGGCCCCACCTTTGAACCGAGCTGACCATGGCTTTCCACTTCTGCCCCCAATGCGCCCAGCCCTTGCATCCCCGCGAGGAAGGCGGCCTGCACCGCAATGCCTGCCCAGACACGGCCTGCGGCTACGTTCACTGGGAGAACCCCACCCCCGTGGTGGCCGCCGTGGTGGAGCATGAAGGCGACATCATCCTGGCGCGCAATGCCGCCTGGCCCGTGCCGTTCTATGCCTTGATCACCGGCTTTCTGGAAAAGCAGGACCCCAGCCCTGAAGAAGCCATCGCGCGCGAGGTTCAAGAGGAACTGGGGCTGCAGGCCCAGGGCACACACTTCATTGGCCACTACCGCTTCGAGCGGCTCAACCAGATCATCATCGCCTACCACGTGCCAGCCACGGGCGTGATCAGCTTGAGCGAAGAGCTGGTGGACTACAAGCGCATCCCCCCGCAAAAGGCCCGCTACTGGCCAGCCAGCACGGGCCTGGCCTTGCGGGACTGGCTGCTAAGCCAGGGGCATCAGCCCGAAGCCTTGCCCCTGCCCGATTTGCGTTGAGGCGGATCAGGCCAGGCCCATCAGCCGCAAGGCGATGAAGAAGGACCAGGTGCCACACAGGTGCGCCTTCTGGAACGCCCCGCCGTCCGAGACCACGCTCGCATCGGGCACCAAGGTGAGCAGCGGCTTGCGGCCCGAATTGAAGCGCGGCCAGGCCACATCGCCATCTGTCGATGTCAGCGTGCTGCCCGGGTCACCCGTGTGCGCGAAGCGCTTGAGGTAGCGCTGCATTTGCTGCGACAGACGCAACTGCGTGGGCGTCAGCGAGATGGGCGCGCCGCCAGTCGGCGTCTGGAACCAGTAGATCAGGTCGGATGCATGGAAAGCGCCCTGGTCCAGAAACGGGTCCACATAGAACGCAGGTGCTTTCCGGTCGGCGAACTCGTACATGAACACGGGCACCTGGTCTGCTGCCCGCTGCGCCAACTCGTTGCTCTGGCAGGCGAACACGTCTGTGAGCACCTGAGAGGCGGCCAGGTTGGGGGCGCCCAACTTGCTGCTGGGGTAAATCAGGCCGGTGAGCAAAGGCTGCAAGGACGCACCCACAAAGCCAGAGACGGCCTGCTTGTACTCGGATTCGGTCATGGCCGTGCCATCCAGCTCATAGCTGACGGGGATGAAGCCTCGCCCTTCTTCCGTCGTCGAGCCCACCATGATGGGCACCTGATTGAACTGGCCTTTGCTCACGGCCTTGAACACGTCTTGCGTGATCATTTCGCCATCCACAAAGTTGTGCCAGGGCACCCCGATGCGGGCGATGTCAGCGTAAGTGGGTGAGGCACGCAGGATGTCGTCCACGCTGCGGGCGCGCAGACAGGCCATCTGGTCGGCGCCAGTGGGGCAGCCCAGTTTGCCGGCAAAGCCGTCGCCCGTTTGTGCCGCCTGGCTGGCGGATGTCAGCCCGGGAGGCTCAACGCCACTGGCCACAAAGGCGCGCTGAAACAAGCCGGCTGCGGTGGGCGATGCCAGGTGCACAGACACGGAGTTGGCACCAATGGACTGCCCCGCCAGTGTCACGCGCTGCGAATCACCTTGAAAGGCCGCGATGTTGCGCTGCACCCAGCGCATGGCCGCTTGCTGGTCTTGCAAGGCAAAGTTGTGCCCGCGAGCTTCGGCCTGCATGCCCGATGTCCACAACCACCCCAGGGCGCCCAGGCGGTAGTTGAAGGTGACCACCACGGCGTCGGTGGCCTGTGCCAGCTTGCTGGCGTCGAAGTAGGAGCCCGACCCCAACAGCGTGCCGCTGCCATGCACCCACAGGATGACGGGGCGAGGCTTGTCTGAAGCGCCTGGTGGCACATAGACGTTGAGCAGCAGGCAATCTTCGCTGTGTGGACCATTGTCTGCGATGACCTCTGGCGCCTGAGGGCAGGCGGGCCCGAAGCGCGAAGCGTCACGCAGGCCCGACCAGGCTTCAGGTGCTTGCGGCGCCACCCACCGCAGCGCGCCCACGGGGGGCTTGGCGTAAGGGATGCCGCGAAACTGCGCCACGCCCGCGGTCTGTGTACCTTGGAGGTCGCCTTGTGCGGTGTGCACGGTGAGGGCGTCGTTCGCAACGGCCCAGCCGGGGAGGCCCAGGGTAAGGATGCCGCACAGGGCCCACGCCCCTTTGCCCAAGGTGATGCTTGATCTCATGTTCGCTCCTGTTGGATGTTGGAGCCCACAGGCTAGACACCCCCAAGTCGATCGACCATCCGGATGCGCCGGGGCTCAGGCCATGCAGCGCGAACGTCAGCCTGCGGGCGCCACCTGACCCCGCCGCGCGCAGGGGCCACCGCATGTCCGTTGGCGACAGCCCACGGTCGTTCGCGACGCCCAAGGCGCATTCGCGCCCCCATGCGCCAGGTCAAGCCCACTTGCGCTAGCCTCTTGCCATGTCCGGCTCAGCCCAGGTTTTCTACCCCCCCAACCTCTGGTGGCGCAACGCCCTGCCCAGGTTGGCGCTCGTCAACGAGGTGCTCGTCTCTGTGGGCGGGGTATCGATGTTCGCTGCGGGCCTCCTGGGGCCACAGGCGCCCCATGGGCCTGGCCTGCTCTACCACCTTGTCTTGATGCACTGCGTAGGCTGGAGCTGCATGGCGGTGATGGCCACGTCAGGGCTGTGGGTCGTGCGCCGCGCCTGGCGGCTCATGCCCGATGCCAAGCGCCGCTATGAACAGCATGGCGCCTACCCTGGTCTCTTGCCTGCAGGCCGCGCACAGCTGGTTCTGAGCACGGTCGCCAGCGTGTTCTTCGCGGCCTGGTTGGGCCGCGAACTGCTGGCCCTGTGCTGGCCTTGGCTGCGCCCGAATGAAGCCACCCCCCTGCCGCCTTACGGGCTGGCGGTCTTCAACACCGTCTATGGAACACTGGCCGTCTATGCCTTCGAGTTCTTCAGGGACCGGGCCATCTCGTCGCGACACCGTGCCAAGCGGGCACAGGATCTGAGCGTGCAGGCTCAACTGGACCTGCTGAGGTCCCAGCTGGAGCCGCACATGCTCTTCAACACCTTGGCCAACGTCAACGACCTGATCGACGAAGACCCAGGCCAAGCCAAAGCCATGCTCCAGCGACTGATCACCTTCCTTCGGGCCAGTTTGCAGGGCAGCCGGGTGGGTGAGCACCCCTTGTCCGCAGAGTTCAGCCTCGTGGCCGACTACCTGGCCATCATGCAGATTCGCATGGGGGAGCGCCTTCAGGCCGACCTTCAATTGCCGCCTGCACTGGCCCACCTCCCCGTGCCGACCTTGTTGCTGCAGCCCCTGGTCGAAAATGCCATCCAACATGGGCTGGCACCGCGACGGGCGGGGGGCACGCTGCGCCTGGTGGCCGATCTGCACGGGCATCAGCTCAGGCTGAGGGTGAGCAACACCGGCGGCGCCCCGCAACAAGCCACCCAAGGCGGTGGCTTTGGCCTGCGCTGTGTGGCCGAGCGACTGCAGGCCACTTACGGCGACCGCGCAGGCATTGCCTTGCTGCACCACCCGGACATTGACAGCACCGAAGTCACCGTGAACCTGCCCTGCCCCGAAGCCGCACCAGCCCGTCCTGCCTGAACCAACATGAACCCAACATCTGCACCCTGCGCTGCCCGCGCCGTCCTGGCAGAGGACGAACCTGTGCTGGCCCGCGGCCTGGTCCGCACGTTGACGTCGTTGTGGCCCAGCCTCCAGATGGCCACGGTGGTGCACGACGGTCTGGCCGCGATCGAGGCCGCCGCCTTGCACCGGCCCGACGTGCTGTTCATGGACATCCAGATGCCGGAATGCACCGGCATCGAAGCGGCCCGCCAGATCATGGACGATTGGCCCGATGGCCAACCCTTGCCGCTCGTCGTGTTCATCACGGCCTTTGACCGGTTCGCCATCGATGCTTTCGACCAGGCGGCGGCGGACTACATCCTCAAGCCAGTGGACACGGAACGCCTGGCTGCCAGCGTGAAGCGCCTGCAACAACGGCTGCAAAATCGCCAAGCCCTGCCCGAACAAACGCTGTCTCTGCTGCACTCGCTGGCCCGATCCGCACAGGCAGAACCATTGCGCCACATCCAGGCGGCGGTGGGGGCCACCTTGCACCTGGTCCCTGTGTCAGAGGTGCAGTGCTTCCTGGCCGACGACAAATACGTGCAGGTGTTGACGTCGGCGCGCACCTGGCTGATCCGCACGCCCATGCGTGAGCTCGCCCAGCGGCTGGACCCCCAGGATTTTGTCCAGATCCACCGCGGCTGCGTGGTCCGCTGGAGCGCCATCGAACGCGTGGTCAAAGAAGACACGGGCCGCCTGAGCGTTTTCCTCAAAGGGCGCCCTCTGCCTCAAGTGGTCAGTCGCAGCCACGCGCATCATTTCAGGGCGATGTGAACCGGTCATCGCCGGCACCAGAGCCGAAGTCGAGCTCGATGCTGCCCAAGCAGGTCGAGCGGACTTCGGCTGGCTGGTTCACATGCCGCCCAAGCCCTTCAGCGCCGTCAACAAGGACCATGCCGTGCACTGGTGAGCCCGAGAAAAGCCGCTCCCTGTCTGCACGGTGGTGGCGTCAGGCACCAGCGTCAGCATCGGTGCCTTGGGCTTGCTGAACAGAGGCCAGACAGGGCCGGACGCCGGGTTGTCGTTCACACGGCCCGTCGCCGCAAACTGCCCCCAGAAACCCATCATGTCGTCAGACAAGCGCTTCTGTGCGGGGTTCAGCGCCAGTGGTGCACCGGCAATCGGCGTTTGAAACCAGTACAGCAGGTCTGAGGCATGGAACGCGCCCGAGGGCAAGAAGGGGTCGTGGAAGAACTCCGGCGCGCTGCGGTCCGCGAACTCATAGGCATAGACCGGCACATGGCCGCTGGCCCGTTGCGCCAAATCGTAAGCGGGGCAAGCGAACCAGCCGTCCGTCAGCAACTGCGAATAGGCCGCCGTCGGGCCACCCAACTTGCCGCTGGGGTACATGAGCGCCGTCAGCAGGGGTTGCACCGCCGTCCCCGCAAAATTCTGTGCGGCGGTCACGTACTCATCCTGCGTCATGGCTGTGCCATCCAGGTCGTAGGTGGCGGGCACAAAGCCTCGCCCCTCGTCCTGGGTCGACCCCACCATCACGGGCACCTGGTTGAAACGCCCTTTGGACACGGCGCTCAGCACCTCGCCTGTGATCACGTCACCATCGATGAAATACGACCAGCCCAGGCCCTTGCCCTTGGCGATGTCGAAATAGCTGGGAGAAGCCTGCAACAAGGCTTCTGGTGACTTGCCGCGC
>CANBQJ010000154.1 GCA_947371645.1 Burkholderiales bacterium
TTCAACAATCCCAACGAACGTGACCGTTGCGGCTGCGGCGAATCCTTCCGCATCTGACAAGGCACGCGCCTTGCGTCGAATGAGGCCCCACCGTGTGGTGGGGTTTTGCTTTTTCGACCTGACTGCACTGTGGCCATGAACATCGACGCCGACGACTTCACCCTGCTGGGCCTGCCCCGCACCTTCACGCTCGACCGCACGCAACTGGACGGGGCGTGGAAGGCTTTGCAAGCCCAGGTTCACCCCGACCGCTTTGCCGCCGAGGGCGCCGCTGCCCAGCGCATCGCCATGCAATGGGCTGTGCGGGTCAACGAGGCGCACCAGCGACTCAAAGACCCGCTCAAGCGCGCCGCTTACCTGTGCGAGCTGGCTGGCGTGGGCGTGCAGGCCGAGAACAACACGGCCATGCCAGGGGCCTTCCTGATGCAGCAGATGCAATGGCGTGAAGCCCTGGAAGAAGCGGTGTCCCTGGGCGAAGTCGAGGCCCTGGCCGCCGAGGTGTCTGGCCAGCGCAAGGCTCGGCTGGGCCAGGTGGCCCAGTTTCTGGACACCGCGGCACCCGAAGCCGCGGCGGTGCAGCAGGCTGCACAGGAAGTGCGTGCCCTGATGTTCATCGACCGCCTCACTGAAGAAATCGACGCGCGCCTGGAGCGCCTGGAAGACGGCGTCTGATCGCCGCTTCCTGGTCTGATCCCCCACAAGTACCTCATGGCCCTGCTGCAAATCTCCGAGCCCGGACAATCGCCCGACCCTCACCAGCGCCGCATCGCGGTGGGCATCGACCTGGGCACCACGCACTCGCTGGTGGCCTCCGTGCGCCACGGCTCGGCCGAATGCCTGCCCGACGAGCAGGGCAGGGTGATCCTGCCCTCGGCCGTGCGCTACTTCCTGGGCGAGCAAGGTCAGGTGCGCCGCCAGATCGGCTTTGACGCCCTGAGCGCCCAGGCCGAAGACCCCGTCAACACCATCGTGTCGGTCAAGCGCTTCATGGGCCGCCGCCTGGCGGACCTGGGTGACACCACCCGCCTGCCCTATGTGCTCGAAGACACGCCAGGCATGGTCCAGGTGCAGACGGTGGCCGGCGCCAAGAGCCCGGTGGAGGTCTCGGCCGAGATCCTGGCCAGCCTGCGCCAGCGGGCCGAGGACACTTTCAACGACGACCTGTTTGGCGCCGTCATCACGGTGCCGGCCTACTTTGACGACGCCCAGCGCCAAGCCACCAAGGATGCCGCCCAGATGGCCGGCCTCAACGTGCTGCGCCTGCTGAACGAACCCACGGCCGCGGCCATCGCCTACGGCCTGGACAACGGCGCCGAAGGCCTCTACGCCATCTATGACCTGGGCGGCGGCACCTTCGACATCTCGCTGCTGCAGCTCAGCCGTGGCGTGTTCGAGGTGGTGGCCACCGGCGGCGACTCCGCCCTGGGCGGCGACGACATCGACCACACCCTGGCCGACCATGCGCTGCTGGAGGCCGGCATGAAGACGGTCACGCCGCAGGACAAGCGCGCCGTGTTGGTGGCCGCGCGCCGTGCCAAAGAAAAGCTGTCCACCGATGGCAGCACCCATCTGGCCTGCGCGCTCTCGGGCGGCATGCTGTCGGTGCGCATCACCCGCGAGCAGCTGTCGGCGCTGGCCAAGCCCCTGATCGACAAGTCCCTGGCGGCGGTCAAGCGTGTGCTGCGCGACGCCAAGATCAAGCCCGACGAGGTCAAGGGGGTGGTGATGGTTGGCGGCTCCACGCGCATGCCCGCCGTGCGCGATGCCGTGGGCGCCTTCTTCGGCCAGTCGCCCCTGACCGACCTCAACCCTGATGAGGTCGTCGCCCTGGGTGCCGCCATCCAGGCCAACCAGTTGGCCGGCAACAACGTGCAGGGCGAGCTGCTGCTGCTGGACGTGCTGCCGCTGTCGCTGGGTCTGGAGACGATGGGCAGCCTGGTGGAGCGCATCATCCCGCGCAACACGCCCATCCCCTGTGCGCTGGCCCAAGACTTCACCACCTTCAAAGATGGGCAAACTGCCCTGGCCGTGCACGTGGTGCAAGGCGAGCGCGAGCAGGTCGAATTCTGCCGCTCGCTGGCCCGCTTCGAGCTGCGTGGCATCCCGCCCATGGTCGCGGGTGCAGCGCGCATCCGCGTGAGCTTTCAGGTGGATGCCGACGGCCTCTTGAGCGTGTCGGCCAAAGAGCAGCTCTCGGGCGTCGAGGCCGCGGTGGTGATCAAGCCCAGCTACGGCCTGACGGACGACCAGGTGGCCACCATGCTGCGCGAAGGCTTCACCACCGCCGCATCCGACATGAAAGACCGCGCCTTGCGCGAAGCCCGCGTGGAGGCCGAGCGCATGCTGGAAGCCACGCGCACCGCGCTCAAGGCTGACGGCGACCTGCTCAGCCCGCAGCAACGCGCCGAGATCGACGAGCTCATGACCCAGATCGGCTCGCGCTGCGACCGGGGGGATCTGGAGGCCTTGGAGTCCGCGACCAAGGCCCTGGCCCACGGCACCGAAGCCTTTGCCGCCGAACGCATGAACCGCAGCATCCGCCAGGTGCTGGCGGGCCGCCAACTTGACCAGATCTGAACCATGCCAGTCATCCACATCCTCCCCCATGCCAGCCTGTGTCCGCAAGGTCAGCAGATCACCGTGGCGCCCGGCACCAGCATCTGCGAAGCCCTGCTGGAGCACCACATCGAGATCGAGCACGCCTGCGACATGAGCGCGGCCTGCACCACCTGCCACGTCATCGTGCGCGAGGGCTTCAAGAGCCTCAATGAGGTTGAAGAGACCGAAGAAGACCTGCTGGACCGTGCCTGGGGCCTGGAGCCCAATTCGCGCCTGAGCTGCCAGGCCATTGTGGCGGGGCAGGACCTCACCATCGAGATCCCCAAGTACACCATCAACCACGCACGCGAGAACCACTGATGTCGCGTCAGATTTTCCTTGACACCGAAACCACCGGCCTGAGCCCCGATTCCGGCGACCGCATCATCGAAATCGGTTGCGTGGAAATGGTGAACCGCCGCCTCACCGGCCGGCACCTGCACTTCTATTTCAACCCAGAGCGGCCCAACCATGAAGACGCCGTGCGCATCCACGGCCTGACCGACGAGTTCTTGGCAGACAAGCCGCTGTTCGCCAGCCTGGCCGAAGAGATCCTGGACTACTGCCGGGGCGCCGAGGTCATCATCCACAACGCGGCGTTTGACATCGGCTTCCTCAACGCCGAACTGGCCCGCTGCGGCCAGGGCAAGTTCACCGAGCACGTGGACGGCGTGATCGACAGCCTGCTCATGGCGCGCGAGATGTTCCCGGGCAAGAGCAATTCGCTGGACGCCCTGTGCCGCCGCCTGGAGGTGGACAACGCCCACCGTACGCTGCACGGTGCCTTGATGGACGCCGAGCTGCTGGCCGAAGTCTTCATCAACATGACGCGGGGCCAGGACGCCCTGCTGATCGATGCCGATGGCAGCGAAGAGGGCGGTGCCAACGCGGCAAATGACCAGCCGGCGGTGGACCTGTCCAGCTTCGACTTGCCGGTGATCGCACCCAGCGAAGCCGAGCTGCAGGCGCACGCGGCCGCGGTGGCCGACCTGGACAAGGCCAGCGGCGGAAAAACATTGTGGAAGGCGCTGGAGGCTGTGCTATAGTGGCAGTCTTCGCTGATTGCGACAACGCAAGTTGTGCGGCAGCAAAAACCCGAACCAGTTTCGGGCGGTTAGCTCAGCGGTAGAGCACTGCCTTCACACGGCAGGGGTCGCAGGTTCGAACCCTGCACCGCCCACCAGGACAAGCCCTGCAAGTCATTGATTTGCAGGGCTTTTTCTTTTTGGGCAGCCGGTTCAATGTCGGCGCCCCCATCCCCAGCCCCAACCCAGGTTCAGGCCGATGGCCGGGCCAACGTAGACGGGCGCGGGCCGGTAGATCACCGGCGGCTGGACGTACACCACTGGTGGGGCTGCTGGCGCCGTGGTGGCCGCAGCCACCGGCAATGCATCCACAGGCGTCACCTGCACCAGCAGCGCAATGGCGTCACCCGGGTCATGGGCCACCCGGGCGGTGTAGCGCTGGTCCATGTACTCGTAGGTCACGTCGTAGCCGGCAAAGCGGTTTTCAGTGGCCTGAACCGTCTGGCAGTTCTGCACCGATGTGGCCTGCGGTGGGTTGGCGTTGGATTCGACCTTGTCACCCGCCACGGCCCCGGCGATCACCCCCACGCCGGTGGCCAGGGCATTGCCTGCCCCCTTGCCCAATGCATTGCCCAGCACGCCACCCGCCAAGGCACCGACCACTGCGCCTGTGCCTGAATTGGGCTGCTTCACGAGCACCTCTTGCTGCGTGCATTGCTGCTGCGGCGCTTGCACCTGCACATACACGGCTACTTTGGAGATCACCTTGCCGAAGGCTGTGTCTGCCGCCTGCGCCTGCGTCAGCAGGCAGGCGGCCAGGGCCAAGGCGCTGGCGCGGACGAGAGGCGTGGTCTGACGCATGGTGGGCTCCTTCACGACGTGTCTTGTGCATCGTAGGGCGACCACGTCAAGGGGAGCGGGCAAGCAGGTAAAGCTCGGTGAAGCCCATTGCCTTGGCCCTCGCCGCGGCCTGGGTGGTGCCAGATCAGCCGGCAATTCGACCTGCATCGCCACAACGTCCACGCCCGCCCGGGGCATGCCTTGTGCCTGGCTCGTGGCGCGCAGCAATGGCTACACTGCTGGCTCACCATGAGTGCAGACACCTCCAAGCCCCCCATTCCCCAGCTCCACCTGGCGCGCTTGCGCACGATGCTGGCACGATCGCCACGTGTGCTGCTGGGCCTGGCCGGGCCGCCGGGGTGCGGCAAGTCCACCTTGGCCGAGGCCTTGCAGCAGCACTTCCCCGATGTGGCCGTGGTCGTGCCCATGGACGGCTATCACCTGGCCAACGTCGAGTTGTCGCGCCTGGGGCGGCGAGGGCGCAAAGGTGCCCCCGACACCTTCGACAGCGCCGGCTACGTTGCCGTCTTGCAGCGCTTGCGCCAACAGCAGCCCGGTGAGACGGTCTATGCCCCGCTCTACACCCGCGCGCTGGAAGAGCCCATCGCGGGCGCCATCCCCGTGCCCGACAGCGCCCGGCTGATCCTCACTGAAGGCAACTACCTGTTGCTCGACGATGGCCATTGGGCCCACGTGGCTCCCCTTCTGGATGAGGCCTGGTACGTGGACGTGGACCCTGCGTTGCGCCTGGAGCGGCTCACCCGCAGACACCAGCAGTTCGGACGCAGCCTGGCCGATGCCCAGGAGTGGGTGCGGGTGACCGATGAGCCCAATGCCCGGCTGATCGAAGCCACCCGCATGAGGGCCCAACTGCATTTCAGCTGGGATGCCGTTTGAGGCCAGTGGCCTGAAGCCGGGTGCCGCGTCATGACGCTGCAAGACCTGTGCACGCGCCCGGTGTCGGCTCCTTTGGCCATCAAGCCCTGACCTCGGGCGTCACGGGTCAAGGGGTCCGCGCAAACACCCAGGCAGAAATCGAGCCGACGCCCGCTTCACGCAAGGCCTGGCTGGCGGCGTCCAGTGTGGCGCCGGTGGTCAGCACGTCATCGACCAGCGCCACGTGGCGGCCACGCACCCACCGCGCCTGCGCTGGCGGCACGGTGAAGGCCTCGCGCAAGGCCAAGGCGCGGTCTTCCGCCGACAAGCTCATCAGCCGCACGGTGTGCCGGGTGCGCAGCAAGACGTCGTGCCGACAGGGCAGGGACAGGGCCTGCGCGCAGTGCTGCGCCAACAACCAGGACTGGTTGTAGCCCCGCTCTTGGAGCCGTGGCCGTGACACCGGCATCGGCAGCACCAGATCCGGCCTGCGCGCCGGTTGCTCAGCCCAGCGCGGTGCCACCGCCCGCGCCATCATGTCCCCCAGTGGCCGGGCCAAGGCCACGTCACCTTGGAACTTCAGCCTGCTGATCAGGCTGGACCAGGGCGCCGCGTAGTGCACGGCGGCGGTGGCCCGATCGAACTCGGGGTGGTGCGCTTCACAGTTTGGGCAGCCATCCGGTGCGCCCCGCTCGGGCGATGTGGCCAGCCCCACCCCCAGGGGCATGGCGCAACGCGGGCATCGGGCGCAGGGCGCCGACCATGTGTCCGCGCAAGCGCCGCACAAGCTGCCCGGCCCCCAATCGCCGCACAGCACGCAGCGCCCTGGCCAAGTCAAGCGTGAGGCCAATGACCGCCATCTCGTTCCCCATTGCATCGGCTCAATATACTGGCGCGCCCTGGCCTCGACTTCGCACTCATGGGGGCGCCCCCTTGGTGGTGGCGTGCCCTGCTGCCTGCATCCTCTCCTCCTGCCCATGTCTGCGCCCTCCGAATTGCCGCCCTCCGCCCCCGATGCCAACGCCTGTGCCCGGCAACGCAGGCGCCTGCAGGCTCGACATGAGGCCCCATGGTTGAACGAAGAGGTGGCACGCCGCCTGGACAGCAAGCTGGCGTGGATCAAGCTGCAACCCAGCGCCTGGGTGGACTGGGCGCCTCGCTGGGGCGGTGGTTCCGCCCTGGTGGCGGCCCGATACCCTCAGGCCTTTCATGGCCGACTTGACCCGTGGGCCGCAGCGCCGGTTGGCGCGAGCAAGCCGGCCTCGCCGCTGGCCAGCCTCAAGCAGACCCTGCAGCAGTGGTGGGCAGGCCAGGGCGAGCGCACCTGGACCTGGTCTGACCTCGACCAGGCACCCTGGCGCGAAACCGGTGCCCAGATGTTGTGGGCCAACATGAGCCTGCACACCGGCACCGACGTGCCTGGCCTGCTGCGCCAATGGCATGCGCAACTGGCGCCACAAGGCTTCCTGATGTGCTCTGCACTGGGGCCTGACACGGCGAGCGAGTTGCGCGGGCTCTACGCAGACATGGGATGGGGCCTGCCGACCATCGACTTCATTGACATGCACGACCTGGGTGACGAACTGGTCAAAGCAGGCTTTGCCGACCCGGTGATGGACATGGAACGCATCACATTGACCTGGGCCACGCCCGAAGCCATGCTGGAAGAGTTGCGCACGTGGGGTGGCAACGTGGCGACCGGTCGCTTTCGCGGGCTGCGTGGCCGCCGATGGCGCCAGGCCTGGCTGGACGCCGTCGGGGCTCGCCTGCGCGACGGCGATGGCCGCGTGAGGCTGACCATTGAGCTGGTCTATGGCCACGCCATCAAACCCGAGCCCCGCGCACCCTTGCAGGCCGAAACCCACGTGTCCCTACAGGACATGCGCCGAATGGTCCAGCGCAAGGACAAGCGCTGAGCATTGCCCCCCCAGGTGTCGTCAGCGCGCCACCATTCATGCCCTCAATGCGGGTTTTTCATAGCGCTGGGCCCCTGATTACAACTTGAGATGGCTCAAGCTGCTGGCTAGAATGACCCTCAAACAGGTGGTGAGTGGCTTGTCATGCCGCGCCGTCCACCTTCTTTGACCCCCTCTGAGCCTGCTTGCATCCTCAGAGCCTGCGTGCGTATCTGGGAGTTTGGGCGCCATGTCCGCCACCTTGTCGCTTGCGTGGTTTGCAAAGCCTTCCGCCCTGGAAGGTCGGGTCATCCGCATTTCAGCAGTCATTTCACCGTTCAAGCACCTCTCCGGGCCGGGCGCCATGTGGCGTTCTCCCTAGGCGCGTTCAGGCATTCAGGGCCACATGGGATCAGGTCAATCCCGTGCGCACACGCCGGCCCTCGCAGACCACGTTCCAATCCTTGACGAGCAAGCACATGAGCGAAGGTTTCTGGAATTCCAAGCGGGTAGCAGACCGCCTGAAGGCCCTCCGGGGTAACTCGGCGGGCCTCACTGGCTTGATGGGTTTGACGTTCACGACCCTCGCCCAGGCTGCAGAGGTCCATGACCTGGAAGGCGGCCCAGCCGTCTTGCAGATGGGGTTGACCCCTGCCGCCACCAAGATCGCGGCAGAGCAGCAGTCGCTGCACATGATGATGCTGTACCTCTGTACGGCCATTTTCGTGGCGGTGTTCGGGGTGATGTTCTATTCCATCTTCAAACACCGCAAATCCAAGGGGCACAAGGCCGCTGACTTCCACGAATCCACCACGGTGGAAATCATATGGACCATCGTGCCCTTCATCATCGTCATTGGCATGGCGCTGCCTGCCACCAAGGTGGTCGTCGCCCAGAAGGACACCACCAACGCCGACCTCACCATCAAGGCCACCGGCTACCAGTGGAAGTGGGGCTATGACTACATCAAGGGTGAAGGCGAGGGCCTGGGCTTCATCTCCACGCTCGACAGTGCCCAGCGCGTCCTGTCAGACGCCGGCACGCCACAGGGCGACAACTACCTGCTGAAGGTCGACAACCCGCTGGTGGTGCCGGTCGACCGCAAGGTGCGCATCATCACCACGGCCAACGACGTCATCCACTCTTTTGCGGTGCCGGCCTTCGGCATCAAGCAGGACGCCATCCCTGGCTTCGTGCGCGACACCTGGTTCCGTGCAGAGAAGGTGGGCGACTACTACGGTCAGTGCTCCGAACTCTGCGGCAAGGAGCACGCCTACATGCCCATCCACGTGCGCGTGCTGACCGCCGAGGATTACACCAAGTGGGTGTCTGACAAGCAAAAGGAAGTGCAGGCCAAGGCCGACGACCCCAACAAGGTCTGGGCGCAAGAAGACCTGCTGGCCCGCGGAGAGAAGGTGTACAACGCCAATTGCGCGGCATGCCACCAGCCCAACGGCAAGGGCGGCGGCCCGATCAAGCCGCTGGACGGTTCGGCCAAGGTGCTGAGCGACGACAAGACCGTGCAGATCCACGTGCTGCTCAATGGCCAGAACAACATCATGCCGTCCTGGAAGCAGCTGTCGGACACCGAGATCGCCGCCGTGATCACCTTCACCAAGAACCACTGGTCGAACAAGACAGGCCAGACCGTGCAGCCCGCCGAAGTGCTCGCTGCCCGCAAGTGATGACCCACCGGACTGAAAGGACTTCAACATGAGTGCAGTGCTCGACCACGGTGGTCACGCCC
>CANBQJ010000155.1 GCA_947371645.1 Burkholderiales bacterium
ATGTGCTGTTTGGCACCGCCCGCCTGTGGGACGACGGCGTCATCGACCCGCGCGACACCCGCCGCGTGCTCAGCCTGTGCCTGGCCCTGGCCCGCGAGGCCGATGCCCGCACGCTGCGCGGCAACACCTTTGGCGTGGCGCGCTTCTGAGCCACCCCTTCCTTTCGTTCAAGCAGATACCCCCACAGGTACACCGCATCCCGTACACCGAGGAGACACCCCATGCAATTCACCGCCGAACACCGCGCCCTGGCCGACACCGTGCGTCGCTTTTGCGAGCAGGAGATCAACCCCCACGTGAAGCAATGGGAAGAAGCTGAAATCTTCCCCGCCCACGAGGTCTTCAAGAAGATGGGCAACCTCGGCCTGCTGGGCGTGAAGTACGACACCGCGTATGGCGGCATGGGCCTGGATTTTTCGTATTCGATGGTGGTGGCCGAAGAGCTGGGCGCCATCCCCTGTGGCGGCGTGCCCATGGCCATTGGCGTGCAGACCGACATGTGCACCCCGGCGCTGCACCGCTTCGGCTCTGACGAGCTCAAAAAAGAATACCTGGCCCCTTCGATTGCCGGCGACATGGTGGGCTGCATCGGCGTGTCTGAGGCCGGCGGCGGCTCTGATGTGGCCGCGCTCAAGACCACGGCCCGCAAGGATGGCGACGACTACGTCATCAACGGCAGCAAGATGTGGATCACGAACTCGCTGCAGGCCGACTGGTGCTGCCTGCTGGCCAACACGTCTGAGGGCAAGCCGCACGAGAACAAGTCGCTGATCATCGTGCCCATGGACGCCAAGGGCATCGACAAGCAGAAGATCAGCAAGATCGGCATGCGGTCCTCAGACACGGCGCAGCTCTTCTTTGACAACGTGCGCGTGCCCCGCCGCAACCTCATCGGCATCGAAGGCACGGGCTTCATGATGCAGATGATCCAGTTCCAGGAAGAGCGCCTGTACGCGGCCGCCAACTCGCTGAAGATGCTGGACAAGCTGATTGACCAGACCATTGACTACTGCCGCGAGCGCCACACCTTTGGCCAACCCCTGATCGCCAACCAGGTCATCCACTTCAGGCTGGCCGAGCTGCGCACCGAAGTCGAAGCCCTTCGCTCACTCACCTACCGCGCGGTCGAAGACTACGTGGGCGGCAAGGACGTCACCAAGCTGGCTTCCATGGCCAAGCTCAAGTGCGGCCGCCTGATCCGTGAAGTGGCCGACACCTGCCTGCAGTACTGGGGCGGCATGGGCTTCACCTGGGACAACCCCGTCTCACAGGCCTACCGCGATGGCCGCCTGGTGTCCATTGGCGGTGGCGCCGACGAGATCATGCTGGGCATCATCTGCAAGCTCGAAGGCACCTTGCCCAAACGTGCGAAGTGAAGGCCAAGAGAAGTACCCCATGACCCACGCCTTCCAGACCTTGCTGGTCGACACCACCCAGGGCGTGCGCACGCTCACGCTGAACCGCCCCGCCGTTCGCAACGCCATGTCGGCACAGATGGTGCACGAACTGATGGCCGCGCTGGCCCAGGCCGAAGCCGAGTTTGAAGCTGGCGGGGCCGACCACAGTGTGCGCGCTCTGGTGCTGCGCGGCGCCGGCGGCCATTTCTGCGCGGGCGGCGACATCGGCGACATGGCCCAGGCCCGCCTGAAGCTGAGCCAGCTGGCCCCGGCGCAAGGCGCGGCAGAAGCCGGCCCGAGCGCCGGCGTGCCGCCCAACCCCATCGTCCAGCTCAACGCGGCCTTTGGGCGCCTGTGCCTGGCGTTTGCCCGCACGCCACTGCCCGTGGTGGCCGTGCTGGAAGGCACGGTGATGGGTGGCGGCTTTGGCCTGGCCTGCGTCGCCGACGTCACCCTGGCCCTGGGCAATGTGGCCTTCCGCCTGCCCGAGACCTCGCTGGGCGTGATCCCCGCTCAGATCGCGCCCTTCCTGGTCGAGCGCCTGGGCTACTCGGAAGCCAAGCGCCTGGCCGTGACCGGCGCCAAGGTGGGTGCCGCCGAAGCCCTGGCCATACGCCTGGTGCACGAGGTGCACGCCGACGCCACCGCGCTGGACGCCGCCTTGCAGCGCACGGTCAACCAGATCCTGTCCTGCGGCCCGCGGGCCATCGCGACCACCAAGAACCTGTTGGCCCATGCGCGCTTCACCCCGCCTGAGAAGCTGATCGACGATGCGGCCCACCTGTTTGCCCGCGCCGTGCTCAGCGAAGAAGGCCAGGAAGGCACCAGCGCCTTCATTCAGAAGCGCGCGCCCAACTGGGTGCCACCGCCGGCGGTACCCCTGCAGGTGTCCATCAAGCAAGCGGATTGAGCACACCATGTTCACCAAGATCCTCATTGCCAACAGAGGCGAGATTGCCTGCCGGGTGATGCGCACAGCCCGCCAGCTGGGCTACCGCACCGTGGCCGTCTTCAGCGAGGCCGATGCCCACAGCCCCCACGTGGCCCTGGCCGATGAGGCCGTGTGCATCGGCCCTGCCGCCGCCAGCGGCTCCTACCTGAACGTGGACGCGTTGCTGCAAGCCGCCCGCCGCACCGGCGCCGACGCCATCCACCCCGGCTACGGCTTCTTGTCGGAGAACGCCGCCTTCGCCCAAGCCTGCGCCGATGCGGGCCTCGTGTTCATCGGCCCGCCACCGCAAGCCATCATCGCCATGGGCGACAAGGCCGGCGCCAAGCGCCTGATGCGCGAAGCCGGCGTGCCCACCGCCCCCGGCTACCTGGGCGAGCGGCAAGACGATGCCACCCTCATGCAAGAGGCCGAACGCCTGGGCTATCCCCTGCTGGTCAAGGCCGTGAGCGGCGGCGGCGGCCGGGGCATGCGCCTGGTGCACCGCGCAGACGAGCTGGCCCAGGCCATCACCAGTGCGCGCCGCGAAGCGCACAGCGCCTTCGGCGACGGCACGCTGATGCTGGAACGCCTCATCGAACACGGCCGCCACATCGAGATCCAGGTCTTTGCCGATGCGCACGGCAACGCGGTCTACATCGGCGAGCGCGACTGCACCGCCCAGCGGCGTCGCCAGAAGGTCATCGAAGAATCGCCATCCCCCGTGGTCAGCCCCGCCATGCGCGAAGCCATGGGGCGCGACGCCGTGCGCGCCGCGCAAGCCATCGGCTACCGCGGTGCCGGCACCATCGAGTACATCGTCGACCAGGACTTGGCGCACCACTTCCTGGAGATGAACACCCGGCTGCAGGTCGAGCACCCGGTCACAGAGATGGTTTCCGGCCTCGACCTGGTTGAATGGCAGCTGCGCGTGGCCGCTGGCCAGCCCCTGCCTTTGACGCAAGCGCAGATCACGCTCACTGGCCATGCCATCGAAGCACGCCTCTATGCCGAAGACCCCTACCAGGGCTTCGCGCCTCAGACCGGCACCGTGCACTGGTGGCGGCCTGCGCAGGCGCTGTACGACGGCGTGCGCATCGACGACGGCATTCAAGAGGGCGGCCAGGTCAGCCCGCATTACGACCCCATGGTGGCCAAGCTCATCGTGCATGGCCGTGACCGCGACGAGGCCATCCGCAAGCTCATCGCCACGCTGGATGACGCCCCCCTGCTGGGCCTGGCCAACAACGGCCGCTTCCTGCGCGACCTGGTCGACCACCCGCGCTTCCGCGCCGGCAGCATGACCACCACGCTCATCGACCAGTGGCAGGCCGATGGCGAACCCCTGCTGCAAGCGCCTGTGCCCGATGAGGACAGCTGGGCCGTGGCCGCTGCGCTCTTCGCCTTGCGCAACGCACACGGCCACACAGATACCCATGAGGGTATGGACATCCAGCTGATCGCCGACAGCGTGCGCAGCCGAGAACTGCCGCTGCACTGCGGCGCGGTGCAACGCCGCTGGCGTGCCAGCATCCATCGCGACGGCGGCATCGGCCTGATCGACATGGCCCAGCCCACGCAGCCCGCCCGGCAGTTGCGCGTGCTGCAACGCGGCAGCACCGGCAGCCAAGCCAGCACAGGCGACGCACGCGGCGGCCCTCTGCGCATCGCCATCGACGGCCTCCAGCGCCGCCTGCTGGCCGTGTGGCTGCCCTCGGCCAGCGGCGCCCCCCAGGCCGAGGCCCTGCACCTCGTGGTGCAAGGCGCCACCCACGTTTTCGAGCCCACCTCGCCCTGGCCCCGCGCCAGCGCTGAACAAGACCCCAGCCGCGCCATCGCCCCAGTGGCTGGCACCGTCACGCAGGTGCTGGTCAAGCCCGGTGATGCCGTCACCGCCGGCCAGCCCCTGCTCAGCGTCGAGGCCAGGAAGATGGAGATGTGGCTGCAGGCCCGGGCCGACGGCCAGGTGCTGGCCGTGCACACCCAGGTGGGCGCCCAGGTGCAGGCCAAGGCCTTGCTGATCGAACTCGCCATCACGGCCCGCACGACCGAACCACACAAGGAAGACTGATGGACAAAGCCATCCTCACCTGCGCCCTCACCGGCGTGCTCACCGACCCGGCGCAACACCCCGTGCCCGTCACCGCCCAAGAGATGGCCGCGGCCGCCCGGGAGGCCTACAACGCCGGCGCGTCCATCATGCACGTGCACCTGCGCCGGCAAGAGCCGGGCATGGGCCGCTTCCCCAGCTGGGACCCGGCCGTGGCCGCCACCATCGACACCGCCATCCGCGAAGCCTGCCCCGGCGTCATCATCAACCTCACCACCGGCGTGGTCGGGCCCGACATCTCCGGGCCCAGTGCCTGCATCCGCGCCGTGCGCCCCGAGATCGCCGCCTGCAACGCCGGCAGCCTCAATTACCTCAAAATCAAAGGCGATGGCCAGTGGGCCTGGCCACCCATGCTCTTTGACAACACGGTGGACAAGGTCAAGGCCATGATCGACGTGATGAAGGAGTGCGGCACCCGCCCCGAGTTCGAGTGCTTCGACGTGGGCATCGTGCGCTCTGTAGGCATGTACAAAACGGCGGGCATGGCCGATGTGCTCGAGTACAACTTCGTGATGGGCGTGGCCTCCGGCATGCCGGCCGATGCCGAGCTGCTCCAGCTGCTGGTCAAGTACCGCGAGCCCGGCACCATCTGGCAAACCACCCTGATCGGCCGCGAAGAGGTCTGGGCCGTGCACCAGGCCACGGCCGAACTCGGCGGCATGCTGCGCACCGGCGTGGAAGACACCTTCTACCTGCCGGGTGGCGAGAAGACCAAGGGCAACGGCGCCCTGATCGAAGCCTTGGCGCAATGTGCGCGCCGCGCAGGCCGCGAGGTGGCCAGCCCGCCAGAAGCGCGCGCCATGCTGGGCCTGCAGCCTGCCGGCCATCACGGGGTGGTCAAGGGCTGAGGCCGACTACTGAAGGCCAGAGGCGCGGCATCCCCAATCTGGTGGGTCTGCCCTGGGCAAGGGCAGACCTAGAATTTCTTTGGCTCCTGCTCCAGCGGGAGTTTACAAAACCAAAGGGAGCCCTTGCATGTTGCCGTCTGCTCGATTCTTGCCCCGTGCCATCGCGGCCATCTCGGTGGCTGCCGTGTGCCAGTTCGCCCACGCGACCACCACCTACACCGCGACCGCACTGGGCCTGCTGCCGGGTGGCCACTTTCTGGACGCCTACGCACTCAATGACAACGGCGCCGTCACCGGCTACGGCTACAGCCAGGGCACCAACATGGGCTTCATCTGGCAAGACGGCCAGCTCACCAGCCTGGGCATCCTGCCCGGCGCCGTCGCCAGCGGTGGCGACGGCATCAACAACCAGGGTGTGGTCGTGGGCGGCGGCAGTGGCCAGGCCTTCACCTGGCAAGCCGGCCAGTTGCAGGCCTTGCCGTTACCTGCAGGTGCCACCTATGCCAACGCAGGCGCCATCAACGACCACGGGGTGATCGTGGGCAACGCCGGCGACGACGCTACTGGCAGCGCCACCATCTGGGCCAACGGCACCGTGTCGACCCTGCCCTTGACCGGCAACCTGATCAGCACCATCGCCACCGACATCAACAACCAGGGCACGGTGGTGGGCAACGGCTTTGACAAGTCATACAACTTCACCCCCCTCATCTGGGCCAATGGCCAGGTCAGCGCACTGCCCACCGGCACCGTTTTGCACGGCGGCGCAACGGGCATCAACGCATCCAACGCGGTCAGCGGCTTTGTCACGCAAGACAATGCCCACGAGCAGGCCGCGCGGTGGGACAACGGCCAACTCACCCTGCTGGACCAACTCGGTGACATCACCCTGGCCCGCGCCTACGCCATCAACGATGCCGGACTGGTGGTGGGAAGCTCATTTGCCAGCCAGGCCAGCGTTGCCACCCTCTGGGAAGGCAAGCACGCCATCGCCCTGCAAGACCTGCTGGTCAACGGTGAGAACTGGCAGCTGATGCAGGCCCAGGACATCAATGCCAGCGGCCAGATTGTGGGATGGGGCACGTTCAACGGTCAGGCACAGTCTTTCCTGCTGACCCCCGTGCCTGAAAACGCCACCTGGGCCTATATGGCGATCGGTCTGCTGGGCCTGGCCGCGGTCGCGGCACAACGCCAGCGTCGCCCACACGCCTGCATGGCGGAATGACCCTGGCGTCGACACACACTCGCAACAGCAAGCAAGACACGTAGCGCCAAACCGCCTGCGCGGCCGGCTTGCGCTGCAGAGCGCAACATCTGCTCACCCTCGCTTACCGACAGCACGGGCGCCAGCCTCAACACTGCCTTCACCTGGCGCCCTCCCCTTGCCAGCGTGAAGGAAGCTGTTGATGAACGACGTTCGCCCCCTGGTCTATGCCGGCCATGACGCCGTGATCGTGCGCGTGCCGGGGCGCCAACGCCTCGTGCGCGCCATCATTTCGCGTGAAGCCCTGGAATCGCGTTTCCAGGCCGGCCACACCCAGCAAGCCTGGGTCGATGCCTACCTCATCCATGCCGACCAGATCACCGTCGTCATCCAGGACAAGATCGCCAGGGCCTGCCCCGAGCCGATCCTGATCTCCAAACACGACTTCTGAACCAGGCGCCAGGGCACCTGCCCTGCGAGCAGGTGCCTGCGCACCTCAGGCCGCGCGTTCCACCAGGTGACAGAAAACGTGGCACCCGGCTGAACTCTGCACGCTGCAGCGCGTTGCCGGCAGCAGAGGGGGGCAAACCGGGGCGCCACGCTGCTATCCTCATTGCCCATGTCGCCCACTCCCTTGCCCGACAGCGCTGCATCCCTGTGGTCGTCCTCCCCGCCTGGCGGCCGCCTGGCGGGTGGCCCCATGTCGCTGCAGCAGGCCTTCGGCATGCTGCTGAGTGCCGGCTGCCTGGTGGCGGCCATCACGCACGTGGCTTTTGGCTACCTGTTCTGGCACCACGGCGTGTCCAGCCTGGCCTGGGCCAACGTGGCCAGCGTGCTGGCCTATGCCTTGTCAGCGCTGCTGTTGCGCAGGGGCCGCACGGCACAGGCCATCGTGCTCATGCTCAGCGAAGTCACGGTGCACGCCCTGACGGCCGTCATGGCCGTGGGCTGGGAAAGCGGCTTCCACTTCTACCTGCTGGTCGTCATCCCCATCTTCCTGGCCAACCAGGTCAACCGCTGGCCGGTGCGCATCCTGCTGGCGCTGCTCGTGGCCTCGGCCTACATGCTGCTGGACATCCACTGGCACCACCGCCCACCGGCCCACCCCATGCCGGCCGATGTGCTGACGTCGCTGCACACCTTCAACCTGGGCGCCACCATCGGCATCCTGTGCGTGTTCACGGTGCTCTACGTGCACCTGATCTCTCAGGCTGAAGCCCGCCTGCATGAACTGGCCACCACAGACAGCCTCACCGGCCTGATGAACCGCCGCAGCATGGGCGCCGCCCTGCAACGCCTGCAGACCCTGCGCCAGCGCCGGCCGCAGCCCGTCACCATGGTGCTGGTCGACATCGACCACTTCAAGCAGCTCAACGACAGCCATGGCCATGCCGTGGGCGACTGGGCGCTGCAGGCCGTGGCCGACGTGCTGGAAATCGGTGTGCGCGACGTGGACCTGCTGGCCCGCTGGGGCGGTGAAGAGTTCCTCATCGCCCTGCCCGATGCCGACCTGAACGCCGCCGCGCAGGTGGCCGAGCGCTTGCGCCAGAACATCGCCGCGTTGCGCTTCCCGCTGCGGCCCTCCATGAAGGGTGGCGACGTCACCGAGCAGCAGCTCACCGCCACCTTCGGCCTGGCAGCGCTGTCGCCGCAAGAGGCGGTGGAAGCCGCCATCCACCGCGCCGACGTGGCCCTCTACCAGGGAAAGCAGGGCGGTCGCAACCGGGTGGTCAAAGGCCACTGAGGCAGGGCCGGAAGCCACCACCCGGGACGCACCCGGAGGGTGGAAACCCCAGGTGGTGCGCCAAAGTGCCGCCCACAGCCCCCGTGACCGAAGTCTCTGGATACATCTTCCCCCCCCTGCGGGATGCGAAGGTGTAACCCCGCGCCGGATAATTGGGACACAACAAGTCACCAGGGTAGGTATGACGTCCCCTCTCGCTCCCCAGTCGGGCGCGGGCGCTTTGGCGCCTGTGTCCCCAGCCGACCCCAAGGCAGATCCCCGCATGGATGCCTCCACAGCAGTACCAGGTTCCACCGGCTCCGACGCCCCCAACGCGCCCCCCTCACCGGCCCAGCCCTGGAAGGCCCTGTGCCTGCTGGCCCGCCTGCACCACATCGCCGCCGACCCGGACACCCTCGTCCACACGCGCGGCCTGAGCCCCAACCACGTCGCCACCGACGGTGAACTGCTGGGCGCCGCCAAAGACTTGGGGCTGAAGGCCAAGATCAGCCGCACCCAAGCCGCCCGCCTGTCGCTGGCGCCCCTGCCCGCCCTGGCCCGCCTGCACAACCCCGACGGCAGCACCCGCTGGGTGCTCCTGGCGCAGTGCGACGGCCAGCGCGTGCTGTTCCAAGACCCGAATGAAGACGGCGGTGGCCGCCCCACCATCGAGCCCATGGAGGTCTTCCTCCAGCACTGGGCGCCTGAGGCGCAAGGCGGCCATGGCGAG
>CANBQJ010000156.1 GCA_947371645.1 Burkholderiales bacterium
TCTCGATGGTGCCGATCAGCGACGCCGTCTCGGGGTTCAGCATGCCGGTCTCGAGCGTGCCGATGGCGATGGGCAGGCGGTGACGCGCGATCAGGTCGGTCACGATCATGTCTTCCACGCCCAGGCTGGTGGCTTGCACCACCTTGCCTGGGTGTTCGAAGGCAGCGGCCTTGAGCAGTTCGATGGTGGCGTGCACCTTGGCGGCGTAGTCGGCGCTGGCGTGGGCGTACAGCGTGATGGCCGAGCCCGCAGGCGCCGGGCCACCGAACAGCGATGAAGATTCGCTCATTTGCGTGCTCCAGGTGTCAGGCGGCGCGGTTGAACACGGGCTGGCCCACGTTCACGTCGCCCTGGTAGTGGCCGCGTGCGGCAAAGAAGCCCAACTGGCGCTCGGCGGTGGCGCGGTCCTGGGCGCCGCGCAGCACCACGGCGTTGAAGCCGCAGCGCTTGAGCAGGGGCATCATGTCCACGAGCACATCGCCCGTGGCGCGGATCTCGCCGCCAAAGCGAAAGCGTGAACGCAGGATGTGGGCCTGGCTGTAGGCGCGGCCGTCCGTCCACTTGGGGAATTGCAGCACCACCAGCGACAGCTTGGCCGCATCGGCCTCCAGCACTTCGATGTCGGCGTCGTTGGACAGGATCACGCCCACGGGCTTGTAGGCTTCGGTGCCTTTGGCAGGCCATTGCTCGCGCACGGCGTGCCACTGGCCCAGCGTCAGCAGGCTGTAGGACTTGACGGGCGGGTGGGACATGGGGCCGTCTTCGCCGCCCACGGTGTGCCACTGGTCGTGATGGGTGTCGATGAATTGCATGGTGTGGGTCTCCATGATCAGGCGGCCTTGGCCGTGGTGCGGCGCACCGCGTTGGCGGCGGTCTTGAACGGGTCGATGCCGACGCGTTTGACGGTGTCGATGAACTTCTCTGCTGACGTGCGCTGGGCGCGGTAGGTCTCGATCACGGACTCGATCACATCGGTCACTTCGTCCGCAGAGAAGGACGGGCCGATCACCTTGCCGACCGCGGCCGTGGGCGCCAGGTCGGAGCCGTCCGAGCCGCCCAGGGTCACCTGGTACCACTCGCTGCCGTCCTTGTCCACGCCCAGGATGCCGATGTGGCCGGTGTGGTGGTGGCCGCAGGAGTTGATGCAGCCGGAGATGTGCAGGTCGATCTCGCCGATGTCGTAGAGCTCGTCCAGGTCCTGATAGCGGGCGATCAGGTCGTTGGCAATGGGGATGGAGCGGGCATTGGCCAGGGCGCAGAAGTCGCCGCCGGGGCAGGCGATCATGTCGCTCAGCAGGCCCAGGTTGGCGGAGGCCAGCGTGGCGGCCTTGGCGGCCTGCCACAGCGCAAACAGCTCTTCTTCGCGCACGAAGGGCAGCAGCACGTTCTGGTCGTGGGTCACGCGCAGTTCGCCGCAGCTGAAGCGGTCTGCCATGTCGGCGATCAGGTCCATCTGCGCGTCGGTCACGTCGCCCGGGGCCTGGCCCACGCGTTTGACCGACAGGTGCACGTTTTTGTAGCCCTCGATCTTGTGGCCCTTGACGTTGCGCTCCAGCCATTTGCCGAACTGGGCCTTGTCGGCCTCAGACGCATCGGCCGGCAAGCCATTGCCCGCAGGGACATGGGCCTTCACCGAGGCGGGCAGCGCGAAGCCGACGTTCACGCGGTCAAATTCAGCCTGCGGGATGAGGTGGGCTGCACCGTCGGTGTCGCGCTCCAGGATCTGCTTGAACTCGGCGTTGACCTGGTCGAAGAACTTCTGGCCTTCGGCCTTGACCAGGATCTTGATCCGGGCCTTGTACATGTTGTCGCGGCGGCCGTAGCGGTTGTAGACCCGCACGATGGCTTCGATGTAGACCAGGATCTGCTGCCAGGGCACGAAGGCGTTGATCACGGTGCCGGTGATGGGCGTGCGGCCCATGCCCCCGCCCACGATCACCTTGAAGCCGACCTCGCCCGCGTCGTTGTGCAGCAGCTGCAGGCCGATGTCGTGCCAGTAGATGAGCGCGCGGTCTTCCCTGGCGCCGCTCACGGCGATCTTGAACTTGCGCGGAAGGAAGGCAAATTCAGGGTGCAGGGTCGACCACTGGCGCAGCACTTCGCAGTAAGGGCGGGCGTCGATCACTTCGTCTTCGGCCACGCCCACCATGGCGTCGGCCGTGATGTTGCGGATGCAGTTGCCCGAGGTCTGGATGCCGTGCATGTTGACTTCGGCCAGCAGCTCCATCACGTCGGCCGCCTTGGGCAGCGGGATCCAGTTGTACTGGACGTTCTGGCGTGTGGTGAAGTGGGCGTAACCGCGGTCAAAGTCACGGGCGATGCGGGCCAGCTGGCGGATCTGCTTGCTCGACATCTCGCCGTAAGGCACGGCCACGCGCAGCATGGGCGCATGGCGCTGAACGTACCATCCATTCTGCAATCGCAGCGGCCGGAAGTCGTCGTCGGCCAGCTTGCCGGCCAGGTTGCGTTCCAGCTGGTCGCGGAACTGCGCCGCGCGCTGGCGGACAAACTGTTTGTCGAATTCGTTGTACTGGTACATGGCGAGTCTCCCGTTGGCGGGCAAGGCTTCAATTCAATGGCTGGGTGAGGTGGTGGCTGGCCGAGCCCGATGGCTTCAGACCAGCTTGAGCACCTTGTTGGCCGCCAGCAGCAGGCAGGCGCACAGCGCAAAACGTGTGATTGTCTCAGGCAAGAGCTTGGTCAGCTTGGCGCCCACCCAGATTCCCGGCAGCGAGCCCATCAGCAATTCCATCAGCAACGTCCATTCCACGTTGCCCAGTGAGGCATGGCCGACCCCGGCGACGATGGTCAGCGGCACGGCGTGCGCGATGTCGGAGCCGATCAGGCGCTTCATGTCCAGGCGAGGGTAGAGCAGCAGGATCATGGTCACCCCCAAAGCGCCGGCTCCCACCGAGCTCAGCGACACCAGCACGCCCAGGATGGCGCCGCACAGGATGGTCAGGTAGGGGCGATTTTCGCGGGTGATCCAGCGCTCCAGCCAGATGCCCACGCGGTGCCACACCGGGCGAAACGCCACGGTGAACGCCGTGAGCACCAGCGCCACCCCCAGTGCATAGGCCAGGGTGTTCTGGCCGCTTTTGCTGATCCCGGCCACGTGCATGTAGACCATGGTCAGGATGGCCGCGGGGATGGAGCCGGTCAGCAGCTTTCTGGTGATGTGCTGGTCAATGTGACCTTCGCGGTAGTGCGCCACCGAGCCTGACACCTTGCTCAGGCCAGCGAACCAGAGGTCCGTGCCGATGGCCACGGCCTTGTCCAGGTGGAACACCGTGATCAGCAGGGGCGTCATCAGCGAGCCGCCGCCGACGCCGGTCAGGCCCACAATGGTGCCCACGCCTGCGCCCGCGGCCACGGCCGTCCAGTCAAAATGCATGTTCGAAAACCGGGTTGTCTGCTCAGACAAGGCGCCACAGCGGGCCGTGCCTGCAAGAGGCGAGACTGTACAAAATCTTCTATATAAATGAAAACTACATTTTTGGAATCTGGTTATTTCTTTGGGATATATAAGGCGCGTGTCCTGCTGGGCGCAGCGGCCGTTGCCTTGTTGACGGCTTGCGCCACGCCGAACAGCCAGCCCACGCCGCCCGTGGCCGCGCCTGCGCCCGCGCCCGCCGTGGTGCAGCTCAAGCCTGTCCCCAAGCCCCCCAAGATCGGCCTGGCCCTGGGCGGTGGCGCCGCCCGCGGCTTTGCGCACATTGGCGTGCTGCAGGTGCTGGAAGAACAGGGCATCAAGCCGGACGTCATCGTCGGCACCTCGGCGGGCAGCGTGGTGGCCACCTTGTACGCCTCGGGCAAGACGCCCACCGAGATCGCCAGCATCGCAATGAACCTGGACGAGTCCAGCCTGTCTGACTGGGTCTTTCCGGGCCGCTCGATCATGAAGGGTGAGGCGATTGCCAAGCTGGTGCGCACCCACACGGGCGGCAAAGCCATCGAGGCCATGCGCCTGCCGCTTGGCATCGTGGCGGCTGACTTGCAAAGCGGGCAGGCTTTCCTCTTCCGCAAGGGCGACGCGGCCCAGGCGGTGCGGGCGTCCAGTTCGGTGCCTGGCGTGTTCGAGCCGGTGAAGATCAACGGCCGCGAATACATCGACGGTGGCGCGGTGTCACCGGTGCCAGTGCGCTTTGCCCGTCAGATGGGCGCCGACATCGTCATCGCGGTGGACATCTCTGCCATCCCCGAGGGGCAGCCTACCAAGGGCATGGTCGACATCCTGCTGCAGACCTTCAACATCATGGGCCACAGCATCAGCCAGTTCGAGATGAACGAGGCCGATGTGGTCATGCGGCCCAAGCTGGAAGGCATCGGCAGTGCAGATTTCGCCAACCGCCGGCTGTCCCTGCTGGCCGGGCGTGAGGCCGCGCTGACGGTGCTGGCGCAACTCAAAGAGAAGATCGCCGCCAAAACGCGCTGAAGTTGCCCGAGGAGGGCGGCCAGCGCGAGGCCTCAGCGTGGCGTGCCGAAAGGTGCGCCGGCCAGCTTGTCGCCGGCCTTCACGCCGTGGCGCTTGAACCAGCCGGTGTTCATTTCCAGCACGAAACGCACCTGGCGCACCGAGCAGTGCGAATCCAGGGTTTCGGGCTTCATCTCGTCCACATTGACGACGGTGCCGTCATCGGCCACAAACGCCACCGACAGCGGGATCAGCGTGTTCTTCATCCAGAAGCATTGCTGACCGGTGCGCTCGAAGACGAACAGCATGCCCTCATTGGCCGGCATGCTGGTGCGGTACATCAGGCCGATCTCGTGTTCGCGGGGCGTTTGCGCCACCTCGACCTTGAGGTTGAGGATGCCGGCCCCCAGGGTGGTGGTGGGCAAATGCTGTGGCCCGTCCTGCGCCAGGGTCAGGGCGGGCAGGCTCACCAGCGCAGTCGCCAGCAGGGCCTTCAGGGTTTGCAACACAATGCGCGACATCGCCTTGATCCTCGTCAGTTTTGGGGGCGCAGGCTTGACCTACATTGGCTGGTGGCCGCCCCGTTCTCAAGCGCAGGGACTTTAGCAGTCCCCCATGACGTCACCGCAACCGCCCTCTCGCTTTACGTCTGATTTGCCTGCCTTGTTGACCTCAGCCAACGCCACATCCCCAGGTCCTGCCGGGGCGTCCATCGCCGGTGTCTCTGGCCTGCCGCCGCTGCCACCGCTGAACCATGCACAGGTTGCCGGTCTGGACGATCCGGCGTTGCTCGCCCAGTGCGTGCTGGAGGCCCCGCTGGGCAGCAGCCAGCGCCGCATCGGCCTGGGCTTGTCGGGCATGTACTGCGCGGCCTGCGCCATCACCATCGAAGACGCGCTCAAGCAGGTCCCGGGCGTCACGGAGGTGCAGGTGCAGTCGGCCACGCAGCGGGCCCGCATCCTGCTGGACCCGGCGCGCACACGCATGTCAGACCTCGTCGCGGCCGTGCAGGCCGTGGGCTACAAAGCCTGGCCCGATGCCGCAGCGCGAGCCGGCCACGAACGGCTTCGGGGGCGTCGCCAACTGGTCTGGCGCCTGTCGGTGGCCGCGTTCTGCATGATGCAGGTGATGATGCTCACCACCATGCAGTACGTGGCGGGCCCGGGTCAGATCCCTGTGGACCTGTGGAACCTCATGAACTGGGCCTCCTGGGTGCTGAGCCTGCCGGTCATGCTGTTCTCGTGCGGCGACTTCTTCAAAGGCGCCTGGCGCGCCGCGCGACAGGGGCGGGTGGCGATGGACACCCCCGTGGCCCTGGGCATCCTGGCCACCTTTGTGGTCAGCACCGGCGCCACGTTTGGCGGCCAGCGGTGGTTTGGACACGACGTCTATTTCGACTCGCTGACCATGTTCGTGACCTTCCTGCTGGCCGGCCGGTGGCTGGAGTCGCGGGCCCGCGAACGCGTCACCCAGTCGCTGGAGGCGCTGTGCATGCGATTGCCCGAAGCGGTAGACCGGGCCGTGCCGCAAGCCGGCGAAGCGCAGGGCTCGCAGCCCAGCGCCTGGCTGGCCCAGGCCGCGACCGAATCGGTGCCCTTGTCCAGTTTGCGCCCAGGTGACCACGTGCGTGTGGCAGTGGGCCAGGCCTTCCCGGCAGACGGCCTGCTGGTGCACGGCGACACCGAAATCGACGAATCCCTGCTCACCGGTGAAAGCCGCGCGGTGCCGCGCCGCCAGGGGCAAACCGTGGTGGCTGGCAGCATGAACCTGGGCGCACCGGTGTGGATGAGCATCGAGCGCCTGGGCCTGGACACCCGCTACCAGCAGATCGTCGCCCTGGTGCAGCAGGCCATGACGGAAAAGCCAGGCTGGATGCGGCACGCCGACCGCTTTGCCGCGCCCTTCCTCTGGGGGGTGCTGGTGTTGGCTGCGGGCGGCGCACTGGCCTGGCAATGGGTGGACCCGTCTCGTTCGGTGTGGGTGGCGGTGTCGGTGCTGGTGGTGACCTGCCCTTGCGCCTTGTCGCTCGCGGCGCCCTCGGCCTTGCTGGCCGCTGCGGGCGCCATGGCCCGCCAGGGCGTGCTCGTGCGCCACCTGGATGCGTTGGAGGTGCTGGCCCATGTCAAGCAGTTCTATTTCGACAAGACCGGCACGCTCACGGAAAGCACGCTGGCCGTGACCGCCCTGTGGCAAGGCGGCCAGCTGTGGCTTGCCAGCGATGCGCAGCGCCAGCACTGGCCTGAATCCACCCGGCAGGCCTGGCAGATGGCGGCGTCGCTGGCGACGGCCTCGCAGCATCCCCTGAGCCAGTCCCTGGTGGCCGCGGCTCAGGCCTGGGCCGCAGGGCAGGGTGAAGCCCCATCCGTGAAACCTGCCACGGGCCCGCTCTGGCGCCCCAGTGCACTGGAAAATGCCCTGGAGAGGGCAGGCCGTGGCGTGGAAGCCCAAGACGATCAAGGCCGCACCTGGCGCCTGGGCTCGCGTGACTGGGTGCTCGGGGACGCTGCCATGCCGGCAACCCACGACGGCGATGCCCGCGTCTGGGTGGCGGCGCTGCAGTTCAGGCAAGCCGAGCAGCCTGATCTGCAGCCTGCGGTCGACCCAGGCACTGTCATGGGCCTGATCTTTGACGAGCAATTCCGACCGGAAACCGGGCCTGCCCTGGCGGGCTTGCATGAGTTGGGCATCGCCTCGGCTGTGTTGTCAGGGGACCAGGCCGCGCGGGTGCTGTCGGCCGTGCAGGCCTTGCAGGCTCATGCCCCCCTCACCGTGGCCGCGGCCCACGCATCGCCTGAAGTGAAGCTGGCAACGCTGGCGGCCGCCCAGGCCCAAGGTCAGCGCATCGCTGTGGTGGGTGACGGCATCAACGACGCACCCGTCCTGGCCCAGGCGGATGTCTCGATCGCGCTGGACCAGGGCGCCGCACTGGCGCAGTCCCAGGCCGACTTGCTGGTCTTGGGTGGTCGGCTCAATGGCTTGCCGATGGCGGTGCGCACGGCACGCAAGGCATTGCGCATCGTCAAGCAGAACCTGGTCTGGGCGGTCATTTACAACCTGGCCTGCATACCGCTGGCCCTGGGCGGTTACCTGCCGCCCTGGGCGGCTGGTCTGGGCATGGCAGGCAGCTCTCTGTTTGTCGTGCTCAATGCCCTGAGGGTGACCCGTGGCATCGCCGCTGCGGCCTGATCAGGAATGCCGAATCGAACGGTCGTTCGTTTAAACTCGCGCCCGCTTGCCCTTTGGCGGCATCCCACAAGATGGAAATCCTCTACGTCCTCATCCCTGTGAGCGTCCTGCTCGTGCTGGCCATCCTGGCTGTGCTGGGCTGGTCCATTCACTCTGGACAATTCGAAGACATCGAGCAAGAAGGTCTTCGCATCCTCAAATCCGAGGGTGAGAAAGATGAGGATAGCGTTGAGCTACGTCAAAAGTAGCTAGTGGTTTGCCCTCACAATTCGGGCTGTCTAACAGGAGAAAAAGAGATGGCATCCACCCACTCTGCCACGTACAACGACACCGTTGTCCGGCAGTTCGCCATTGCTGCGGTGCTTTGGGGCGTCGTCGGCATGGCCGTCGGCGTCCTCATTGCGTCCCAGCTGGCATGGCCGGAACTCAATTTCGGCATCCCTTGGCTGACCTACGGTCGCCTGCGCCCACTGCACACCAATGCGGTGATTTTTGCCTTTGGCGGCTGCGCCTTGTTTGCCACGTCTTACCACGTGGTGCAACGCACCTGCCAGACCCGACTGTTCGCCGGGCCCCTGGCCTCGTTCACATTCTGGGGTTGGCAACTGGTGATCCTGCTGGCGGCCCTGTCGCTGCCCATGGGTTACACCACCGGCAAGGAATACGCCGAACTCGAATGGCCCATTGACATCCTGATCACGTTGGTCTGGGTGGCGTATGCCGTTGTGTTCTTCGGCACGGTGGGCACCCGCAAGATCCGCCACATCTACGTGGCCAACTGGTTCTACGGCGCCTTCATCATCGCCGTGGCCCTGCTGCACATCGTCAACAGCGCCGAAATCCCGGTGATGAGCGAAGGTTTCCTGTCGCCCAAGTCGTACTCCGTGTACGCCGGTGTGCAAGACGCCATGGTGCAATGGTGGTACGGCCACAATGCGGTGGGCTTCTTCCTGACCGCAGGCTTCCTGGGCATGATGTATTACTACATCCCCAAGCAAGCTGGCATGCCCGTGTATTCGTATCGCCTGTCGATCGTGCACTTCTGGGCCCTGATCTTCACCTACATGTGGGCCGGTCCTCACCACCTGCACTACACCGCGCTGCCTGACTGGACGCAATCGGTGGGCATGGTGTTCTCGCTGATCCTGCTGGCGCCTTCGTGGGGCGGCATGATCAACGGCATCATGACCCTGTCGGGTGCCTGGTACAAGCTGCGCGACGACGCCATCCTGAAGTTCCTGATCGTGGCCTTGTCGTTCTACGGCATGTCCACCTTCGAAGGTCCGATGATGTCCATCAAGACCGTGAACTCGCTGTCGCACTACACCGACTGGAC
>CANBQJ010000157.1 GCA_947371645.1 Burkholderiales bacterium
GAACTCGGAAGACATCTACGCCGGCATCGAGTGGGAAGCCGAGAGCGACAAGGCCAAGAAGATCATCAAGTTCCTGGTCGAGGAAATGGGTGTCAAGAAGATCCGTTTCCCCGACACCTCGGGCATCGGCATCAAGCCAGTGTCGCGCGAGGGCACCGAGCGCCTGGTGCGCAAGGCGATCCAGTACACGATAGACAACGACAAGCCCAGCCTGACCATCGTGCACAAGGGCAACATCATGAAGTACACCGAGGGTGGCTTCCGTGACTGGTCGTATGCCCTGGCGCAAAAGGAGTTCGGCGCCGAGTTGATCGACGGTGGCCCATGGTGCAAGTTCAAGAGCCCGAAGACGGGCAAGGACATCATCATCAAGGACGCCATCGCTGACGCCTTCCTGCAACAGATCTTGTTGCGTCCGGCCGAGTACAGCGTGATCGCCACCTTGAACCTCAACGGCGACTACATCTCTGACGCGCTGGCCGCGCAAGTCGGTGGCATCGGCATTGCACCGGGTGCCAACCTGTCTGATTCCGTGGCCATGTTTGAGGCCACCCATGGCACGGCGCCGAAGTACGCCGGCAAGGACTACGTGAACCCCGGTTCCGAAATCCTGTCGGCCGAGATGATGCTCCGCCACATGGGCTGGTTCGAGGCTGCTGACCTGATCATCAGTGCGATGAACAAGTCCATCCAGAGCAAGAAGGTCACGTATGACTTCGCGCGACTGATGGAGGGCGCCACCCAGGTGTCGTGCTCTGGTTTTGGTCAGGTGATGATCGACCACATGTGATCTGGCACCAGAGCGTCTCCTGACGCCCCCGAAAGCCCCTGATTTTCCTGGTGAACGTCAGGGGCTTTTTTGTTTCAGCTCGCCTCGTGCCCAGCCTTGACATCTCGCCATCGTGGACGGATTTTGGCGGCATGCCTGACAGGTACATCTGGCGCTGCAACATGAAAATGGGGTGATCTGAAAAGGGGCTTACCCCGGCTGCATCGGCATGCGACGACCTGGAGAATCTGTGTAAAGTCAAACCAGGTCAACAGGGGTCTCGTCATCAGCCCACACCGATTCAAGCGATTGGCGCCCCTTGGGCTGGCCCTGGCCCTGGTTGGGCTGGCTGCGGTGATCACCCATGCATGCTGGCCCTACACCCGAAGCGCACCTTTCGCTTTCTTCTACCTGGCGATTTTGTGCGCGGCCATCCGCGGCGGTGCCTGGGCAGGCGCGCTGGCAACGGCGCTTTCGCTGCTGATCGTCAACTACTTTTTCCTGGCACCGCTGGGCTCGTTTGCGCTGGACCTTGCCGGCTTGCTGACCTCTGCCGTCTTAGGCGTGGTCGGGGCATGCATGGTGTTGCTGGTGCATCGCCTGCAAGGCAGCGAAGTCAGGGCCCGTGCCGGCGAGGCGCGCCTGTCTGGTGTGATCCTGTCGGCCACCGATGCCATCATCACCGTGGACCAGCGCCATCGCGTGGTGTATTTCAATGCGTCGGCCGAGGCCTTGTTTGGGCGCACCCATGAGCAGGCCTTGGGCGCGGCGTTTGAATATTTCATCCCTGCGGGTGTGACCGCGCTGCTTCAAGCGTGCGCTGCGGGGGGCGTGTGCCAAACCCCTGGGCGAGGGGAGCAGGGCCAGACTTTGTCGCTGGAGTTGTCGCTCTCTGAGATGCGGATGGATGGTGACACGCTGTTCACGGTGATCATCCGCAACATCAGCGAGCGATTGGCACACGAGGCCGAGATCGAGCGGTTGAACCGCCTGTACGGCGCGCTCAGCCACGTCAACCAGGCCCTGGTGCGCGCCAACTCCCGCGATCAGTTGTTCCACGCTGTGTGTGATGCGCTGGTCGAGCGGGGTGGTTTTTGCCTGGCCTGGATGGCCTGGCATGACCCGCAGACCCGCCAATTGATCCCGCAGTCTCACGCCGGCAAAGATGGCGAGTATGTGTTGGGTATCGTGGTCTCGACCGACGGGCAAACCGAAGGCCTAGGCCCGTCCGGCCGCGCGTTCAAAGAAGGTCGGCCTTATTGCTGCAATGACTTTGGCGCTGACCCGGCCACCCTGCCTTGGCGTGAAAAGGCAGCGCGTCTGGGCATCCAGTCCTCCGCTGCGCTGCCCATCCGCTTGGGCGGTCAGCCCTGCGGGACGCTGAACGTCTACGCCTTAGAGAAGGGCTTTTTCAAGGACAAGGAGATGGCGCTGCTGCAAGAGGTGGCCGCCGATGTGTCGTTTGCCTTGGACGCCCTTGCGCGTGAAGGTCATCGCCGCGAGGCCGAGGCCTTGGCTCAGCGTGAGCAGCATTTCTCCAACGCCATGATCGAGAGCATGCCGGGCATCTTGTACTTCTACAACGACCAGGGGCGGTTCCTGCGGTGGAACCGGAACTTCACCACGGCCTCAGGTTACTCGGCTCAAGAGATCGCCCACATGCAGCCCTTGGATTTTTTTGCTAGCGCGGAGCGGCCTTTGCTGGCCGAGAAGATCGCCCAGGTCTATGAGGATGGCGAGTCGTGCGTGGAGGCCTTGTTCCTGTCCAAGGACGGCAGCACCAGGCCGTATTTCTTCACGGGCAAGCGCGTGATGTTCGACGGGATACCCTGCCTGATCGGCGTGGGCATTGACGTCACCGTCCAGAAACAGGCCCAGCTGGAGCTGGAGGCCTACGCGCGTCGCTTGCAGGCCGTCTCCAGGCAGTTGCTGGAGGTGCAGGAAAACGAGCGGCGCATGCTGGCACGTGAGCTGCATGACTCGGTCGGGCAAGAGCTCACGGCCTTGAGCCTGAACCTGAGCATCATCAACTCGGTGCTACCTGGCGATGTGGCCGACAAGGTCAGGTCACGCCTGGATGACTCCCAGACCCTGCTGGAAAACACCAGCCAGCACCTGCGGAGCGTGATGATCGAGTTGCGCCCCCCTGGCTTGGACGAGCTGGGCTTGTTGCCCGCCTTGAGGGACCATGCCCAACGCGTGGCACAGCGCAGTGGCTTTGTCTTGCGCATCCAAGGGGCAGAGCCCCAGCCCAGGCTGCCTGCCACGACGGAGATCGCCCTGTTTCGCATCGCCCAGGAGGCTTTGAACAACACCGTCAAGCACGCGCAGGCCTCGTCCATCAGCATCGATTTGCATGAATCGCAGGGGCTGGTCAGCCTGGTGGTGGCCGATGATGGTGCTGGCTTTGTGCCGCCCACATCGCCTGGCACGGGGCCTCATAGAATGGGCATGACCACCATGCGTGAGCGTGCCGAGGCCATCGGTGCCAGGTTGCGCATCGGGTCAGGCGCGGGCTGTGGCACGGAGGTCACTGTTGAATTGTTGCGCGCGAGCCTGCCCCGCGGGCTTGCCCAGCCGCACTTTTGAGGAACATCCCCCATGCCGATCAGCGTGTTTGTTGCAGATGACCATGCCATCGTTCGCGAAGGCCTGATCACCTTGCTGGCCGCTCAGGCCGACATCGAGGTGGTGGGCTCGGCCTCCAACGGCCGTGAGGCGCTGAACCAGGTGCAGCAGATCTTGCCCCGTGTGCTGATCCTGGACATCTCCATGCCTGAGCTCGATGGCATTGAAACGACGCGCCAGGTTCTGGCCAAGGTGCCGGGCGCGCTGATCGTGATCCTGTCCATGCATTCGGGCGCCCAGCATGTCTTTCATGCCCTGGAGGCTGGCGCGCGCGGCTACCTGTTGAAAGAGTCTGCCGCCAAGGAGATCATCGACGCGGTTCGAGCGGTGAATGCTGGCCGACGCTACCTGAGCCCCAAGGTGGCCGAGATCGTGGCCCAGGGCCTGAGCGACCGCCAAGGTGCCAGCCCACTGGATACCCTGAGCAAGCGCGAGCGCGAGATCCTCAAGCTGGTGGCAGATGGGCACTCCAGCGCCGAGATTGGCTTGATGCTGCACCTCTCGCCCAAGACCGTGGACAGCTACCGCAGCCGCCTGATGCAGAAATTGCGCGTGTCCGATTTGGTCGGCCTCATCAAGTTCGCGATCCAGCATGGCTTGACCTCGTTGGAGTGAGGCGCCGAGGTTGCGCGCATCCAGATTTCCCTACAGACGTGGGCGTTGACCCTGTCTAGAGTGCAAGCCAATGGCCACCACTCCATCCACTGCAGCCGCTGATCTGGCCTGCTGCCAGCCCGCCAAGGTGCTGATCGTTGAAGACCACGCTGCCACGCGCAACGCGGTGTCGGCCCTGCTGGCGTGGGCATTCCCCGCCTGCCAGCTCTTGATCGCCCCCAGCGCTGAAGGCGCATTCGCCTTGTGTGATGTGGAGGCACCCGACCTGGTGATCATGGACATCGCCCTGCCAGGCATGAATGGCATCGAGGCCACCAGGCACATCAAAGCGCGTCATCCTGGCACCCAGGTGGTCATGCACTCCAACAGCGACATGCAGGTCTACCAAGACGAATCGATGCTGGCCGGTGCGGGTGCGTTCGTCAGCAAGCGCCGCACCTCGCTGGAGCTCGTGCCCGTGATCATCCGCCTGTTCTCACGGGGTGGCGCACTGGCTTGATCATCCAGATTTCCCTACGCCACGATCCCAGCATTCCTTGCATCCGCCGAGCCCGGGCATCCCTACGATGCGCCACATGGGCGTGCACAGGCGGGCCTTTGAGCAAAGCAAGGTGATGAGCAATTCAGACTGCATCGGCGTGGACACACCAGCGCCGTCGATCGATCAAGCGGGCTTTCGCGTCATGTTCGAGCGCTCGCCCGTGGGCATGGCGTTGGTGTCTCGACAAGGCCTTCTCCTGCGGGTCAACGACGCGCTGTGTCAGCTGTTGGGGCACAGCGCCGACGAGTTGACGCACCAGGGCCCTGTCTCCGGCGATGCCGCCACCGATATCGCCCGCGAGCGCCAGCAACTGCAGGCCTTGCTGAACGGTCAGGCGCTGGTTCAGTTTGAGAAGCACTACCGGCATGGACAGAGCGGCCAAGCCCTCAGCACTTGGGTCAGCGCATCTGCCATGAAGGCTGGTGCAAAGACCATGTTCTACCTGTATCAGTTCCATGTCTTGAAGACCACCACCGCCCCTGTGCCCGGCATCACAGAGATCGCCAGCCTGAGCCACGAGATGCGCACGCCACTCAACGCCGTGATCGGCTTTGCGCAGTTGCTTTGCCTCCAGGCTGAACACCCGCCCGCCGTGATTCGCGCCCATGCCACGCACATTTTGGATGCGGGGCGGCACATGCTGACGCTGGTTGAACAAACGCTCGCCGCACAGCAGGTTGCTGCGACACGCACACTGCTGAGCCTGCGGCCCTTGTCCTTGGCCCAGGCCGTCGATGATGCCCAGGCGCTCCTGCTGCCATCGGCCATGCCCCTGCACATCAGCCTGGTCAACAAGGTCAGCAAGGGGCTGCATGTGATGGCCGATGGGGCGCGGTTGCGCCAAGTCTTGCTCAATGTGGGCTCCAACGCGGTCAAGTACAACATGCCCATGGGGCGGGTGAGGTGGTGCACGCAGGCCTTGCCCACGGGCATGGTGCGGCTGAGCGTGCACGACACCGGCGCGGGCATGGACGAATGGCAATTGGCCCGGCTGTTCGAGCCTTTCCAGCGCCTGGGGCGCGAGCACTCCGACATGGTCGGCAGTGGCCTGGGCCTGTTGATCACCCGGCAACTGGTTGAGGGCATGGGCGGTTCGCTCTTGGTCCGCAGCGAGCCTGGCCGGGGCACGACCGTGCAGATCGAGTTGCGACAGGCACCGCCCCAGGATCAAGGTTTCCCCACATGACAAAGCCGACACTCCCGGCAGCCAGCGCCAACGCGTTTGCCTAGGATGCAAAGCACGGTGGCAATCCCGCGACCGCAATCAATGTCGATGGGGATCATTGAGCATGACCACCGCACCACTGCCGCACAACGAATGTGAGCGACTGACCTCGCTGCTGGAGTTGGGCATCCTGGATACACCCCGTGATCCCTTGTTTGACAGCATCACGGCGTTGGCTGCGCAGGCCTGCGACATGCCCATCGCCCTGATCAGCCTGATCGATGGGCGGCGTCAGTGGTTCAAGTCCAGGCTGGGTTTGCCCGGCATCACTGAAACGCCGCGCGAAGTGGCCTTTTGCGCCCATGCCATTCTGTACGATGGCCTGATGGAAGTGCCCGATGCCTTGCATGACGTGCGCTTTCACGATAACCCCCTGGTGACCGATGCGCCCCACATCCGGTTCTACGCTGGCATGCCTCTGCGTGACGCTGAGGGCCTGGTGCTGGGCACCCTTTGCATGATCGACCGAACGCCCCGACGCCTGACCGATGCGCAGCGCGGTGCGATCGAACAGCTTTCGCACCTGGCGGTGTATTTGCTTGAGCAGCGCCGATCACAACGCAAAGCGAGTGACCAACTGGCGCAGATGTCCCAGTTTGACAGCCTGACCGGCCTGCCCAACCGGCATTTGTTCCGAGACCGTGTGGCCCAATCGCTGGCGGGCGCCGAACGCCATGGCGTGCCGATGGCGGTGGTGGCGATCAACCTGGATGGCTTCAAGCTGGTCAACAGCAACCATGGCCACGCGGCGGGTGACCGGCTGTTGGTGCAGGTGGCCGAGCGCCTGCAGTGTGGCGTGCGCTCGGGCGACAGCGTCAGCCGCCGCGGCGCTGACGAATTTGGCATCGTCCTGGCCGACCTGAACCGCGCCGAAGACACGGCCACTGTGGTCGACAAGCTGCTGACCTCGCTGAGTTGCCCCTTCGACCTGGAGGGTGCGGAGGTGTTCATCTCGGCCAGCGCTGGCGTGTCGCTGTTCGAGGCCGATGGCACGGATGCCGATGTGTTGATCAAGCACGCCGAGATTGCCTTGCAGCGCGCCAAGGAGCAGGGCCGCAACACGCAGCAGTTCTACGCACCCGATATGAACCTGCGCGTTGAAAAACGCATGAAGCTGGAATCCAACCTGCGCCATGCCCTGGGGCGTGGTGAGTTCACGCTGCACTATCAAGCCAAAGTGGGCTTGGCCCAGTCAGGCTGCTGCGGTGTCGAGGCCTTGCTGCGCTGGAACCACCCCACGCGCGGCCAGATCGGCCCCCACGAGTTCATCCCGATCCTGGAGGACACCGGGCTGATCCTGCCTGTCGGCCTGTGGGTGCTGGAGACGGCCTGCGCTCAGATGCGGGCTTGGCAGGACGAGGGCCTGAGTGTGCCCTCGGTGGCCATCAACCTGTCGGCGGTGCAGTTCCGCCAGATGGACCTGGACACACGCGTGCGCGACATCATCGAGGCCTCAGGCATCGACCCTGGCAAAGTCGAGCTGGAGATCACCGAATCGATGCTCATGCACGACCCGGCGCAGGCCACCTGCACGCTGAACAAGTTGCGGAGTCTGGGGGTGCGCCTTTCGGTGGACGATTTTGGCACGGGGTACTCCAGCCTGGCCTACCTGAAACAGTTTCCGCTGGATGCGCTCAAGATCGACCGGGCCTTCATTTTGAACATCACGCACGATGCCAATGATGCAGCCATCGCGTTGGCGATCATCAACCTGGCCCACCACCTGAACCTCAAGGTGGTGGCTGAGGGGGTAGAGACCGAGGCTCAAGCGCGTTTTTTGATCGCGCATGGTTGCGATGCGTTGCAGGGCTTTTACTTTGCGCGTCCGGTGGACGCCGACGCCTGTGCCCAACTGATCCGGGACGGTCGTCAACTGACGCTGCCCACGCCTCAGGTAAAGCAAAGCTGCGGGGTCTCGCTGCGCTGCTGACCGCTGGACTGTTCGTTGCGCGAACAGCCATCTCCAGTTGCAACAAGCTGGCATGGAAGGCGGAGGTGCCCACGGATGGCGCGCATGACAAAACGGCGCGCCCCAAGAGGAACGCGCCGCGAGACCGTTGTCGTGCTCAGCGCAACGCTGGTCAAACCTGGTGACTCACTTGCTCCGTGAGCAGGCGGTCAATGTGACACGCGGTGCTCGCTCCCAAGGTCGCGAAAGTGCATGTCGCTGAGCGGGCTGCTGTTCATGTCGGCAGCTGTTTGAGCGTCAACTGCCTGGATGTTTTGTGCGAGCATGCCCTTGGGGCCAGCCACCAACTCGTAGCTGACCTTGGAGCCTTGCTTGAGCGTGCGAAAACCATCCATCTGGATGGCCGAGAAGTGGGCAAACACGTCGCCGCCTCCTTGATCTGGCTCGATGAAGCCAAAACCCTTGGCGTCGTTGAACCATTTGACAGTGCCTGTGGCCATGTCGTCCTCCTGTAAATTTGTTGACATTTTCTGGGTGGTGAAAGTGCATGTCAAGCCACTGTCTACCCCCGAAGCATTATATGAGCGGCTGATTTGTTCCGTATTGTGAAAAGTCTTGCCAGCAATCAAGAAATGAGCTTTGGGGTCTGCGGGTCGTGCCCTGGATTGAAATCGGCACGAAACCTGCTGCGGGTCTTCCCGTGGACCAATTCCGTGTGCAATCGAATAGTCCTGTGTCTGTCGTGAATTTCCTGCCCTTGCATTGGAGTCGGACACCCCAAGATGCCATGACAGGGGGAAGCCCCTCTCTTAGAATCTTTCTCATGACCCAGACCTGTCACACGCAGATGTCGCAACAGCCCGCAAGCCCTTCCGAAGACGGCCAGGGCGCCGCTGTGGCCGAGCGTGAAGCACTGGCCGTCGAACCCCCGAAGCTGTTTCAGGTTGTGATGCTCAACGATGACTTCACGCCCATGGAGTTCGTCGTGTATGTGTTGCAAGAACACTTTCGCCATGACATCGAAACGGCGACGCAGATCATGCTAAAAATCCACCACGATGGTCGTGGTGTGTGCGGTGTCTACACCAAAGACGTCGCGGCCACGAAGGTCGAACTCGTTCTTGCCGCCGCCCGCCAGGCCGGGCACCCCCTGCAGTGCATTCTGGAGACCGCATGATT
>CANBQJ010000158.1 GCA_947371645.1 Burkholderiales bacterium
CGTGGCGCAGTTCGGCGCCTTCATTGACCTGGGCGTGCACCAGGACGGCCTGGTGCACGTGAGCCAGCTGTCCAACAAGTTCGTCAACGACGCCCGCGAGGTGGTCAAGACGGGCGACATCGTCAAGGTCAAGGTGGTGGAAGTCGACCTGGCCCGCAAGCGCATTTCGCTGACCATGAAGCTCGACGCGGCCACGGGCCCCAAGGGCGAGGGCACTGGGCGCGACCAGGGCTTCAAGCCTGCCAGCCGGCAGGAGCGTGCCTCGGGCGGCGCCGCTCGAGGCGCCACCTCGCCCGCACAGGGGCAGTCGGCCATGGCCGCAGCTTTCGCGAAGTTACAGAAGAACCGTTGACTTGGGGGCCGCTGTTGGCGGCCAGGGCAAAGAAAATGCCTGACATGCGCCAATTTTTGCCGAAATGCCTGGCGTATAACCCTCCGTCGCATAACCACCTATGGTTATGTTGCAAAACTGGCGTGACACTGATTGTGTCCGTCCAGATCAATTTGCAATGAATCGTCATGCAGGCCTGGATCGACGCAAGACCAAGTGGTGCGTCAGCCGGTCGGGCCAGGTGAAGCCTGCCAGCGGCTCATGCGCCATGCATCGAGTCACCGGAGAACACCTTGGCCCTGGCGATCCCGCGCGCGCAACGTCCTCTCAACGGGGGGTTCAGCTCGCCCACCACCACCCGAACGGGTGAGCAGGAGACGTTTTCGGAGGGCCTCAAACGTGACCTGGCCGACAAGGGCTGGGCCGGCGGCATCGAGATGGCCCTGCGTGTCCTCAAGGTCTGGATGCGGTTGCCAGCGCACCTGGACTGGCTGAAGGCCATTAAAGGGCCGACCACCCGCAAGCTCCTGGACATCTACCCCCGCATTGCCTACCGGTACTCCTTGCCCTACCTGGCCAGCCAGTTCGCCTGGAACGAGCGCATCCAGATGATGAAGGCGCACTACCACTTCCTCAACAGGGTGCACGACGCGGCATTCTTCGAGCAGGTGCTGGGCCGTGGCTTTGGGCTGCACCAGTGGTCCGTGGACGGGCACGCCTTCCGCCTGGCCCTGCACGGCCCTTGCCTGGCTTCTCGTCACCGCGAGGGTGAGCTCGGCCTGAGCATCCAGATGGACGGCCAGCTGCTCTACAGGCTGGCGTTTTCCGTGGTGCCGGTCGACTTGATCGACCTCACGCCTGATCAAAAGGCGGGCGCCTCCGAGCTGGCCTTGTACGTGGGCCATGTGCAAGGCAAGGCCGGCCAGATCGACCGCATGCGCGAAGCCGCGGGCTTGTGCCACGACGTCGCACAGCAAGACCTGTTGATGAGCGCCCTGGCTGGGCTGGCCGCCGCCTGGGGCATCAACCGCGTGGTGGGGGTGAGCGACGACGCCAACCTGTCGCTGGCCCACATCGCCCGGTCGGCGGCCAGTTTCCAGTACGGCCCCTTCTGGGCGCGCTACAACGCCGTGTCGACCGCGCAGGGCCACCACGCGATGTGCCTGCCTTTCACGGACAAGCCGATCGCCGACATCGCCGCCAAGCACCGCAAACGCACCCTGACCAAGCGGCTGTTCAAGCAGTCGCTCTCCGACGCTGTGCGGCAGGTCGTGGTCGGCTTGCGCACCGCCCCGAAGGTGGCCTGACCCACCTGCCGAGGTCTGTTTGCCCGTGGCGACTGGGCTATGCTGGCGCCATGAAGGCCTTGCACATCCACGCGGGCGCACAGGCCCGTGATCACGTCGCGCAGCAGGGCTTGAAGGCGTCCGACATCCGCCTGGTGCCCGCGGCCGCAGGCGGCCCCAAAGGCCTGATCCTCACCCACCTGGACCAGCACCTCTTCGGCCACTGGCTGCCCCAAAGCGGCCACGCGGTGCACCTGGTGGGCGGCTCCATCGGGGCCTGGCGCATGGCCACGGCCGCCATGCCTGACCCCATCAAGGGTTTCGAGGACCTGGCCCGGGGCTACATCCATCAGCATGTCGTGCCCGAGCCTGGTCGGCGCCTCCCCACGGCCCGGCGCATCTCTGCCAACTTCGAAACCACGCTGCAGGGCTTTTTTGGCGCCCACATCGACGCCATCCTCCAGCACCCGCGCATGCGCCTGCACGTGCTCACCTCGCGCGGCCGTCACCTGCTGCGTCAGGGCACGCCGGCCCGCACGGCCATGGGCTTCACCGGCCTGGCCCTGGGCAACCTGCTGGCCCGCCGCGCCGTGGGCCTGTTCATGGAGCGCACGGTGTTTTCTTCACCCGGCGAGGCCTTGCCGCTGCCTTTGACCGACCTGCCCACCCGCCATGTGGTGCTGGGCGCCGACAACTTCCTGGCGGCCATGCGGGCCTCTTGCAGCATCCCCTTCATGCTCGAAGCCGTGCAGGACATCCCCGGTGCGCCCGGCGCGCATTGGGACGGCGGCATCGTGGACTACCACCTGCATTGGCCTTATGCCAAGCTGGACACCGGCTTGGCGCTGTACCCGCACTTTCAGCGCGAGGTGGTGCCGGGCTGGCTGGACAAGGCGCTGAAGTGGCGCCACCGCCCCAGCGCAGACCTGAGCCGCCTGATCGTGCTGGCGCCCAACCCGGCCTGGGTGGCCCGGCTGCCTCAGGGCCGACTGCCCAACCGCGATGACTTCGCCGGGCTGGCTTTGAGCGAACGCATCCGCTTGTGGACGCAGGCGGTGGCCCAGGCCCAGGCGCTGTCTGACGACTGGCAGGACTGGCTGCGCAAGGGCTGCCCGGCGGACGAGGTGCAGCCGCTGTAGCTTCAGGTCACGCCTGGCCACGCCCGGCCGTGGCGGCCACACCGGGCCTGATCTCCCGATGGCCACCACGGCCGCTGGCTACACTGCTCACATGAGCCCGCTACAGAGCCTGCTGCTGATTGCCTTGCTGATCGCGGCCAGCGCGTTTTTCTCCATCACCGAACTGGCCGTGGCCGCCTCGCGCCGCCTGCGCCTTCGGCAACTTGCCGATGCCGGCGACCCCCGCGCCCGCCGCGTGCTGCGCGTGCAAGACGAACCCGGCGATTTCTTCACCGCCATCCAGGTCGGCATGAACGCCGTGGCCATCCTGGGTGGTGTGGTGGGCGAGGGCGCTTTCGCCCCATTGATCGAGCCCGCGCTGGCTTCCATGGGCTGGTCCGGCAGCGGCGCCGCCACCGCCGCGTCCATCGCGTCCTTTGCCCTGGTCACCAGCCTGTTCATCCTGTTTGCCGACCTGGTGCCCAAGCGACTGGGCATGGTCGCGCCAGAAGCCGTGGCGATGCGCGTGGTGGCGCCGATGCACAAGGTGGTGCTGGCCCTGGGGCCGGTGGTGTGGGCCTTCAAGCGCCTCACCGACGCGCTCTTCACCGTGCTGGGCCTGCCCGAGCGGCGAGACGACGCCGTCACCCCCGACGACATCCTCGCCATGGCCGAAGCCGGTGCCGAAGCGGGTGCGCTGGCGCCCTCCGAGCACCGCGTCATCGAGAACGTGATCGAGCTGGACACGCGCCTCGTGACCAGCGCCATGACCGGCCGTGACGCCATCGTCCACTTCCTGCAAGACGACAGCGAAGCGCTGATCCGCGCCCGCATCGACCGCTCGCCGCACAGCACCTACCTGGTCTGCGATGGCGACATCGACCAGGTGCTGGGCTATGTGGATTCCAAAGACCTGCTCAGCCGCGTGCTGCACGGCCAGCCCATCACCCTGAACAGCGAAGGCCTGATCAAGAAGGTGCTCATCGTGCCCGAGCGCATCACGCTGTCAGAAATGCTGGGGCAGTTCCGCTCGGCATTCGAGGACTTCGCCGTCATCGTCAACGAGTACAGCCTGGTGGTGGGCATCATCACCATCAACGACGTGATGAGCACGGTGATGGGTGGCCTGGTGGCGCCGCTGGACGACGAACAGATCGTGCAGCGCGATGCCAACTCCTGGCTGATGGACGGCCACACGGCGGTGGAAGACGTGCTGCGCGCGCTCGACCTGGACCACCTGCCTGACGACAGCGAGTTCGAGACCCTGGCCGGCTTCCTGATGGTGCAATTGCGCCGCATCCCGCGCAAGACGGACGCGGTGTCCTGGGGCGGCTACCGCTTCGAGGTGCTGGACGTCGACCGCCACAAGATCGACCAGGTGATGGTCACGCGCGAGCCTGACGAAGCAGGCAGGCCCGCCGCTTCAGACGATCACATCGACGCGGCCAGCAAGTCCATGTAGTCCTCGGGCGTGGCGATGCGCGGGTTGGTCTTGTGGCAGTGGTCCACCATGGCACCGCCCACGATCTTGTCGAACCATTCCTTTTGCACGCCCATCTCGGCGAGGCCCTTGGGCAGGCCCAGGCGCGCGTTCATGTCGCGGATGGCTTGCGGGATGTCGGCCGCGGTGCTCAGGCCCATGGCGTAGGCCATGCGCTCCAGGCGGCGCTCCTTGCGGATGGACTCTGCCGCGGCATTGAACTTGATCACCTCGGGCAGGAACATGGCGTTGAGTGTGCCGTGGTGCAGCTTGGGGTTGACGCCACCCAGGCTGTGGCTGAGCGAATGCACGGCGCCCAGCCCCTTCTGGAAGGCCATGGCGCCCTGCATGGACGCACTCATCATGTTCAGGCGGGCTTCGCGGTCGCTGCCATCCTGGGTGGCACGTTCGATGTGGGCCCAGGCGCGCTGCAGGCCGTCCAGGGCGATGCCATCGGCCGGCGGGTTGAAGGCCGGCGCCATGAAGGTTTCCATGCAGTGGGCGATGGCGTCCATGCCGGTGGCTGCGGTGAGCAAGGGCGGCAGGCCCAGGGTGAGTTCCGGGTCGAGGATGGCAGCCTTGGGCATCAGGTTCCACGAGTGGAAGCCCAGCTTGCGGCCGTCGTCCACGATGACGATGGCGCCACGCGCCACCTCGCTGCCCGTGCCTGCGGTGGTGGGCACGGCGATCAGCGGCGCGGCTTGCGCCGTGATCTTCGGCGAGCCGCCCAGGATGGTGGCGTAAGTGGTCAGCGGTCCCTCGTGCGTGGCCATGATGGCCAGGCCCTTGGCCAGGTCGATGCTGGAGCCGCCGCCCACCGCGATGAGCCCGTCGCACTGCCCGGCTTTCCAGGCTTCATGCGCCGCCCGCACCGAGGCTTCGGTGGGGTTGGGGGGCGTCTGGTCGAACACGGTGACCGGCAAGTCCTTGAGCGCATCCAGTGCCTTTTGCAGCACACCTGCCGCCCTCACACCCGCATCCGTCACCACCAGCGGTCGCCGGATGCCGACGCGCTCGCACTCGCCGGCGAGCAGCTGAACAGCGCCGAATTCGAACTGGATCTGCGTCAGGTAAAGGATGGTGGCCATGTCTGTTGGGTCGTGCGATGGAGCGATGGCGGCGACTTTACCGCGTGAAGCCGCACAGAGGAGCCCGCCTGAACCCGATCAGATTGACCGGTTTTCTGTGTTTTTGAGGAGACAGGCGATCGCCTTCTCCCCCTCAAGCAAAGGGCCACCCGAACGCAAAAGTTTTTTGTAAGGGGCTGTCAAGACGGCGCGCTTCGCATACCATACGCACCCAATATAAAACGGACGTTTGAAACGTTCGATCGAAGTACCGTTGGAGACAAACCGAATGCCTGCGGCCTCGCCGAAGCTGTCGCCTGCCGACACGAAAACCCGCATCCTCGATGCGGCGGAAGCCCTGTTTGTGACAGGTGGCTTCGAGTCGATGTCGATGCGGCAGATCACGGGCGCCGCGTCCGTCAACCTGGCGGCGGTGAACTACCACTTTGGCAGCAAGGACGCGCTCATCCACGCCGTGCTGGCCCGCCGGCTGGACTCGCTCAACGAGCAGCGCCTGCTGATGCTCGATGCCTTCGAAGCGGCATTCGGCGGCCAGCTCACCTGCGAGCACGTGCTCACCGCCATGTTCCTGCCGGCCGTGCGCATCTTCCGCAGCAACGCCCCGGGCGCAGAACGCTACTTGCACTTCCTGGGCCGTGCCTACACCGACCCTTCCACTGTGGTGCGTGACTTCATCAACAGCCACTACATCCAGTCGCTGGGCCGCTTCTTCTTTGCCTTCCAGCGCACCCTGCCCGAACTCAGCCGCGAAGACCTGGGCTTTCGCCTGCACTTCGCCCTGGGTGCCCTGTCCGGCATCCTGGCCGGTGGCAACACCCAGCGCCTGATCCGCGACTTCACGCAGGAGCAGGGCGACGAAGAGCCCGTCATCCTGGCCCGCCTGGCTTCGCTGATGGTGGCTGCGCTCCGTGCACCGCTGCCCGGCAAGGCCGAGGCGCTGCAGTACGCCCACATGACCAACATCCCTGGCGTGGCATTGGCCACTGTCGGGGCTCCGCTTGAAGTTCAGTCTTCGGGCGACAGCCGGGCCGCCGTTGAGGCGTCCCGATCCACCAACCTGGCCCGCTGAGACTGTTCACGTCCCGAGCCACACACCACAGAGCCACTCACATGAAAGACGGATACCTCGATTTCGCCAACTCGGCCATGGGCGCCAAGCTCGTCAACGCCTTGGGCCTGCCCAAGCCATTGCAGCTGGAGCGTTTCAAGGAGGGGCAACCCGTCGTGAAGGGCACCGTGCTGGTGGGTGGCTTCGGTGAGGGCCCGCTGCTGGATGCCCTGGCGGTCGCGTTCAAGGGCATGGGTGCCCAGACGGCCGCCCACGACAAGCTGCCCCAGTGGGTGTCGATTGCCAACAAGCAAGGCCTGACGACCGGGCGTTGGGGCACCGAAGGCAAGCCGGGCGAAAAGGTCAAGGCCCTGGTGTTCGACGCCACCAACCTGGATGACTCGACCCAGTCCGACGCGCTGTACTGGTTCTTCCATGACGCCGCCCGATCGGTCCTGCCTTGTGGCCGCGTGCTCATCATTGGCCGCCCGCCCGAAGAGTGCAAGTCGCCCCGCAAGGCAGCCGTCCAGCGCTCGCTGGAAGGCCTGGCCCGCTCGCTGGGCAAGGAGCTCAAGAAGGGCATCAACGCCAACCTGGTGTACGTGTCTGAAGGCGCCGAGGCCAACATCGAGTCGACCGTCCGCTTCCTGATTTCGCCGCGCTCGGCCTACGTTTCTGCGCAGGTGATGCGCGTGGGCAAGCCCGTGGGCAACCTGGTGGCGCCCGCCGACTGGACCAAGCCGCTGGCCGGCAAGAAGGTGCTGGTCACCGGCGCATCGCGCGGCATCGGCGCCGCGATTGCCGAAGTGATGGCCCGCGACGGCGCCAGCGTGATCTGCCTGGACGTGCCACAAGCCGCCGAAGGCCTCAATGAAGTGGCCAAGAAGCTGGGCGGCAAGGCCCTGGCGCTGGACATCGGCTCGGCCGAAGCGCCCGCCAAGCTGGTCGAGGCCGCCAAGGCCGACGGTGGCTGGGACGTGGTCGTGCACAACGCCGGCATCACCCGCGACAAGACCGTGGCCAACATGAAGGAACACCTGTGGCAGCTGGTGGTCAACGTCAACCTGTCGACGCAAGAGCGCATCAACGACGCCCTGGTTGAATCGGGTGCGCTGAAGTCGGGTGGCCGCATCGTCTGCGTGTCGTCCATCTCCGGCATCGCCGGCAACATGGGCCAGACCAACTACGCCGTCTCCAAGGCCGGCGTGATCGGCATGGTCAACGGCACTGCGCCGATCTTCGCCGAGCGCGGCATCACCATCAATGCCGTGGCCCCGGGCTTCATCGAAACGGCCATGACGGCGGCCATCCCCTTTGCCATCCGCGAAGCCGGTCGCCGCATGAACTCGATGAGCCAGGGCGGCCAGCCTGTGGACGTCGCCGAAGCGATCGCCTGGTACGCCAGCCCCGCTTCGGCAGGCGTCACCAACAACGTGATCCGCGTGTGCGGCCAGAGCCTCATCGGCGCCTGATGCCATGAAGACGATCGAAGTCAAGAAGATCCCCAACCCTGTCTCGCTGAACCTCAGCGTGGTGCGGCCGGGGTTGGCGATCAAGCCGGTCGATGCCCTGCCGGAGATCACCTACGTGCGACCGCGCGTGGTGGTCACCGCCAAGAAGGTGGCGGCCTATGGCCGCGTGTGCGGCTTCAGCAAGGCGCACGGCGTGCCCATGCTGTTCACCCACATCGAGGCCTTCCCTCTGGCCATGATCCTGTTCGCCAACAAGGCCTTCCCGTGGCCGGGCATGGGCCTGGTGCACCTGGCCAACCAGGCCAGGCTGCTCAAGCGCATCAACGTGGGCGATGCCCTGCGCATCGAGATGCGCACCGGCGAGCTGCTGGCGCACGACAAGGGCCAGGCCTTCACGCTGCACGCCCGCGCCCTGCGCGACGGCGACGTGGTCTGGGAAAGCACCTGGACGCTGCTGCGTCTGGGCATCCGCACCCCCAAGGGCTCCAAGTACACCAGCGTGCTGGGCGAAGACACGCCGCTGTCGCACCAGGCTGACTTCTTCGCCTCGGGCGGCATTGGCCGGGCCTATGGCCTGGCTTCAGGCGACGTCAACCCCATCCACCTCTTCTCGCTGACCGCCAGGTTCCTGGGCTTCAAGAAGGCGATCGCGCACGGCATGTGGACCAAGGCCAAGGCTCTGTCGCTGCTGATGCCGCGTGAAGACGTGGACAAGGCCGAAGTCACGGTCGAGTTCAAGACCCCGCTGTTCCTGCCGGCCCGCGCCTCGCTGTGGTCCACCCGCCTGGACGACGGCGCACTCTTTGAAGTGCGCAACGCCAAGGGCGACAAGCCTCACCTCAAGGGCCGCGTGACCTACTGACCGCTGCCGATCAGGCCTGGCCTGACGAACCATTCCGAACCCCATTTCCTCAGGACCCTCACACATGACCAACACCGTTCGCCGCGTTGCCATCATTGGCGGCAACCGCATCCCCTTCGCCCGCTCCAACACCGTCTACTCCAACGTCTCCAACCAGGAGATGCTGAC
>CANBQJ010000159.1 GCA_947371645.1 Burkholderiales bacterium
GCGGGCGCCCTCGTCCTGGTGCTGCGCACGGCGGTGAATCTGACCACGGTCGCCGTGCCACATCATCCAGCCGGCCAGCACGACATAGAGCCAGGCCCCCGCATTCCAGCCCAGGATCAGGCGGGTGACGGGGCGCATGCCCCAGGCCTGGGGCAGACACAGCAGGATGGCCAGCCCGGTTGCAGCGCTGGCCACCAGGCGCGGACGGATGCGCACCTGCCGCACCAGACGGTTGACGAGTTTCACCATGGGCTTGCGGTCACGGCCTGGCGGCCAGCTTGTTCTCCAAGCCGGTGATTGTGCCCGTGCAGGCCTGGCGCGGCATCAAGGCCGCATGAACTCGACGTCTCGTGGCTTGCGCGGCACAGCGATCACCTTGGATGGCGGCTGCACGACAGGGACGGGCTCCGCCCCCGAATGGATCACGAGCATGGCCAGTGCGCAGGAGGCGACCTGGGCATGCGGGCCATCCGCCCGACCGCTGAGGATCAAGGGCACCCGGGCACCCATCACGACACCGGCCACCTGGGCGTCGGCCATGTACTCCAGCTGCTTGGCGATCATGTTGCCCGCCTCCAGGTCCGGGGCGATCAGCACATCGGCGAGACCGGCCACCGGCGACACCAGGCCCTTGTCCCGGGCCGCTTGCGGCGAGATCGCGCTGTCGAAGGCCAGGGGCCCATCCAGCAGGGCGCCGGTGATCTGGCCGCGCTCCGCCATCTTGCACAGCGCCGCCGCGTCCAGGGTGGAGCGCATCTGGGCACACACGGTTTCGACCGCCGCCAGGATGGCCACCTTGGGCTGGGTGATGCCCATGGCGTGCGCCAGTTCGATGGCATTGCACACGATGTCTCGCTTGGCCATCAGGCCGGGCTCGATGTTCAGGGCCGCGTCACTGATCAGCAAAGGCCTGGGGTAGCTGGGCACGTCCAGCACATGCACGTGGCTCATGCGCTGCTCGCACCGCAGGCCCATGTCGGCGTCCAAGGCCGGGCCCATGAACTCGTCGGTGCTCAGGCTGCCCTTCATCAGCGCCTGCACCTCGCCATGGCGCGCCATCGCCACGGCCATGGTGGCCGCTGCGGCGGCGGTGGGCGCGTCCACCACCGTACAGGCCACCAGGCTGATGTCGGCGGCCTGGGCCATGGCACTCATCTGGCGCTGCGGCCCCACCAGGGTCGGCAGGATCAAGCCCATGGCGGCGGCCTCGACCGCACCCCGCAAGGCTTCTTCGCTGCACGGGTACACCACGGCCACGGCGATGGGGGCCAGCCCCTGGGTGAGCGCCAACAGCTGCTTGTAGCGCAGCGTGGCGTCGCGCAGGCGCACCTGCATGGGCTGCATGCGGGCTCGGCTGACCTTCTCGGTGGGCGCCAACACCAGCGCGGTCCCGGTGATGAGCTTGGCGCCCTGCTGGTCCGTGCACAGGCAGTCCAGGGTCACATGGTGGGTGGCCGCGTCCTTCCTGGCGACGGTGACACACACGTCCACGGTGTCGCCCACGTGCACCGGGAGCTCGAAGTGCAGGCTCTGGCCCATGTAGATGGTGCCGGGCCCGGGCAACTCGGTGCCGATCACCGTGGAGATCAGCGAAGCCCCCCACATGCCGTGGGCGATGATGCCGTGGAAGTGCGTGCTCTGGGCGTAGGCCGGGTCGACGTGCGCGGGGTTCACATCCCCTGACATGGCGGCGAACAGCTGGATGTCTTCGGCCTTCAGGGTGCGCACCAGGTGCGCGGTGTCCCCCACCTTGAGTTCGTCAAAGGTGTGGTTTTCGATCAGGTCGATGGCGGTCATGCGGGGATCCTTCTGGGCACGCCACGACCCTAGTGCATCAGGCCTGCCAAGTCCGTTCGGGAGCTCACACAGTGGCCTGACGCACAGGCCCTCAAGCCGGGGCGCTTTGCTTGGACACCCAGGCCAGGTACTGCGTCACCCAGGTTTGCATGAAGCCCTTGTGATCAGGCCCGAAGCCGCCATCGGCGTCGAACAGGCCCTCTTTGGACTGCACAAAGGCTTCAGGCTGGCACATCGTGGGCACGTCCAGGCAGGCCAGCACATTGCGCAGGTGCTGCTGGGCCAGGGCCGTACCGGTGGCACCGGGGGAGACCCCGATGATGCCCGCCGGCTTGCCCTTCCAGGCACTCTGGCCATATGGGCGCGAAGCGTGGTCCAGGGCATTCTTGAGCACCCCGGGGATGGACCGGTTGTACTCGGGCGTGACGAACAACAGGCCCTTGCTGGCGCTGATGTCGGCCTTGAAGGCCACCACTGCCTCCGCCGGGTGGGCGTCGTCGTCCTGGTTGTAGAGCGGCAGCTCGCCCACCGAGACCAGCTTCGTCGTGTGGGTCTGCGGCACCAGCTTGACCAGGGCCTGGGCCAATTGGCGGTTGAAGGACTCGCGGCGCAGGCTGCCAACGATGACGGCGATTTGTTGAGTGCTCATGGCAATCTCCAGTGGGTGGGGATAGGGGTGGTGGGCACGTTGATTCACTCGTGCCTGAGTGCTTCGATCGGGTCCATCTGTGCAGCGCGCCTGGCCGGGAAGTAGCCAAACACCACGCCGATGCCCGCCGAGAACAGGAAGGACAGGAAGTTGATGGCCGGGTTGAACAGGTAAGGGACCCCCATCACCATGGCCAGCACATAGGACGCGCAGGTGGCGATCACGATGCCCACCAGGCCACCCAAGGCTGCCAGGGCCACCGCCTCGATGAGGAACTGCATTAGCACTTCTCGCTCCAGGGCACCGATGGCCAGGCGCAAGCCGATCTCGCGGGTGCGTTCCGTCACGCTCACCAGCATGATGTTCATGATGCCGATGCCCCCCACCAGCAGGCTCACGGCGGCCACGGCGCCCAGCAGCATGGTCATCACTTTGGTGGTGCCTGACAGGGCATCGGCCAGCTGCTGGGTGTCCAGCACATTGAAGTTGTCGTCGTCGCCCATGGCCAGCTTTCGCCGCTCGCGCAAGAGCTGCGAAAGGCTGGCTTTGAGGCTTGCGCTGTCGCTGCCGTCCGCCATGGAGACCAGCAAGGTGTTCACGGTGCGGGTGCCTGTGACCCGGCGCTGCAAGGTCCGCAAAGGCACGATGACCATGTCGTCCTGGTCGTTGCCCATGGCGCCCTGACCCTTGGCCTGCAAGATGCCCAGGACCTTGCAGGAGAACTGCTTGATGCGCAGCTGGGCGCCCAAGCCAGCCGCCCCTGCGGCGCCGCCGTAGAGCTCACGCCGGGCGGTTTCACCGATGATGCACACGGCCGAGCCCGCACGTTGTTCGTCGCTGCTGAAGAGCCGACCTGAGGCCAGCTTCCAGTTGCCCGTCTGGAACCAGGCGTTGGTGGTGCCCGTGACGCTGGTGGCCCAGTTGCGCCCATTGGCCACCACGGTGACGCCGATGCGTGCCTCGGGTGCGACGGCCAGCACCCCACCGATCTGATCGGAGATGGCCTCGGCATCGACCTCCTTGAACAAGGGCACCTGCCCACCGCCGCCACCCGGGCCTTGCCGCTGCCCAGGCCGCACCATCAGCAGGTTGGTGCCCAGGCTGGCGATCTGCATCCTCACCGCCACCGTGGCCCCGTTGCCCAGCGTCACCATGGTGATCACCGCACTGACGCCGATGACGATGCCCAGGATGGTGAGGAAAGACCGCAGCAGGTTGCGGCGAATGGACCGCATGGCCAGGAACAAGGTGTTGAGCCACATCAGACGGCCCCCACGGTGTCTGGCGGGCTCACCGCAGGCACGGTCGGGTTGGCGTTGGGCACGTCGCGGTCGATGCGTCCATCGACAAAATGCACCACGCGGCGCGCATAGGCAGCCATGTCCGGCTCGTGGGTCACCATCAGCACCGTGATGCCCTGCTCGATGTTCAAGGTTCGCAGCAGGCTCATGATCTCCTGGCTGCGCAGGGTGTCGAGGTTGCCGGTGGGTTCGTCGGCCAGCAAGACCGAGGGCTGGGTGACGATGGCCCGCGCAATGGCCACGCGCTGCTGCTGCCCACCGGACAGCTCGGCCGGCGTGTGATCGGCCCAACCCGCCAGGCCCACCGAGGCCAGGGCCTTGGACGCGGCCAGCTTGCGCACGCTGGCGCTGTCGCCCCGGTAGAGCAAAGGCAACTCGACGTTTTCCTGGGCCGAGGTTCTGGCCAGCAGGTTGAAGCCCTGGAAGACAAAGCCCAGGCAGCGCCGGCGCAGCCTGGCGCGCTGGTCGCGCGTCAGGGCTTCCACGTGCACCCCCTGGAAAAGGTAGATGCCGGCGCTGGGGGTGTCCAGACAGCCCAGGATGTTCATGGCGGTGGACTTGCCCGAACCGCTGGGGCCCATGATGGCCACGAACTCGCCCACCTGCACGTCCAGGTCGATGCCTTGCAGGGCCTGCAATCGGCTGGGGCCCGCACCATAGACCTTGGTGACGCCGCGCAGGCGGATCAGGGGCGTGTCTGCAGGCACAGGCGTGCTCATGGTGGGGCGGCCTTCTGATCGGTGATCACCAACATGCCCACCTTGAGGTCGCCCCCGACGATCTCGGTCATGCGGCCATCGCTGATGCCCGGCGTGACGGCCACCGCTGTGGCCACCCCCTCGCCACCGGCCGGCCACACCCAGACCTGGCGCGCACTGGCGGTGCTGGCGCCTGAAGCCGCAGACTTGCGCGTCCGGGTGTTGGCCAGGCGCGGCGTGAGGCTGGCCACCAGGCCCTTGCTGGCTGCACCCTGAGCCACCGTGCTGGCAGGCGAGAAGCGCAGGGCCGTGTTGGGCACCAGCAGCACGTCATGGCGCTGGCTGGCCACGATGGTGGCCGTGGCCGTCATGCCGGGGCGCAGGCTCAGGTCGGCGTTGTCGACGTCCAGGTAGGTCAGGTAGGTCACCACGTTGTCGGTGATGGTCGAGCCAAATCCCACGCGGGTGATGCGCCCGGGGAAGGGGCGGTTGGCATAGGCGCTCACCGTGAAGGTCGCGGCCTGGCCCACCTTCACCGCGCCCACATCGGCCTCGTCCACATAGACCCACAGGCGCAACTTGCCGAGGTCTTCGGCCACGGTGAACAAGGTGACCGCTTGCAGGGACGCGGCCACCGCATTGCCGGGCTCCACCGTGCGGGTGAGCACCACACCGTCCGACGGCGCGCTGATGGCGGCCTTCGACAGGTTGATCTCGTCGGTGGACAAGGCGGCCTGCGCGTCCTTGACCCCGGCACGGGCACTGGCACGGTCGCCCAGGGCCCGGGCCAGTGTGGCCAGCCCGACATCCATCTCTGTCTGTGCAGGCACCTTGCCACCCGACAGGCGCGCCACCTCTTGCAGACGGGTCAGCCCAGCGCGTGCCTCGACCACGGTGGCCGCGGTCTGATCGACCTTGGCGTGTGCCGCAGCCAGCGCCGCCTTGGAGCGCGAGACCTGGTCGGTCAACTTGGAAGGGTCCAGCTCCACCAGGACCTGGCCTTTGACGATGCGGTCATTCACGTCGACGTTGACACGGCGCACCGTGCCCGACAGTTCGCTGCCGATGTTGATGGAACGTGTGGGTTGCAAGGTGCCGTTGGCCGTCACCGTGAACGTGAGGTCTCCCCGCACCACCGCCTGGGTGGTGTACTGAGGCGCGGCGCTGGCGGTGCGCCGGGCTTGCCAGTACGCCAGGCCTGCAGCCAGCGACAAGGCCAGCGCGATGCCCACCCACCACGCGGGGCGCCGGTACCAGGCGGCGCGAGGAGGATCGGCCAACAGTGCCGCAACGTCGGTGGGCGCCGGCTTGGGCCCGATGCCATCGTGGATGTCGCTTGCCGGTGCGGCGACGGACACGGGCACTGCCTGGGCCCCATCGGGCGGAATGGCGCTCATGGCGAGACCCCCGGTGCCGCATCACCCAGGCTCACGCGACTGGCTTCGTCCATGCCATCTGCCGGCCAGCCACCACCCAGGGCCTTGTACAGCCGCACATGGCCACTGCTGAGCGCCGCGCCGGCACTGGCCACGGCATCCTGCGTGGTGAGTTGCGTGCGCTGGGTTTCCAGCACCGTCTGAAAGTCCACCAGCCCACTGCTGTAGCGCTGCCGCGCCATCTGGCTGGCGTTGGCTGCGGCCTCTGCTGCACGCTGCAAGCTGACCAGGCGCACGCGGGTGTCGCGCAAGGTCACCAAGGCGTCCTCCACGTCTTGCAAGGCCCCCAGGACGGTGGCCCTGTAGCTGGCCACTGCCACGTCCAGCCCAGCCTGCTGGGCCTCAAGCTGTGCGCGCAAGGCACCGCCGTCGAACAAGGGCAGGGTCACTGCGGCCAGCAGGCTGCTGGCCACCGAGGCGCCGTCGCCCAGCGCGCCCAGGGTCAGTGCGCTCAAACCCAAGGAACCACTGAGCTGGAAGTTGGGTGCACGCGCCGCCTGGGCCTGGTCCACCCGCGACAAGGCCGCGCTCACCTGCCACTCGGCCGCGCGGACATCAGCACGTTGGCGCAAGGTCTGTGCCGGCGGGCTCAGGCTCGCGCCTGATGCGACCTGCGGCAGGGGCGCCACAGAGCCCAAGGTGGCCAGCAAGGCGGCTGGCGGCTGGCCGGTCAGCACCGCCAGCGCGTGGCTGCTCAATTCGATGCCCGTCTGCAAGGGCGGCAGCAGTGCAGCGGTCTGCTCTGCGCCGGCCCGCGCTTGCTCGGCCTCCAACGCCGTGAGCAGCCCCGCCTGCCATCGCCATTGGGTGATCTGCAAGGTCTCCTGCTGGACCTGCAGGTTGTCTCGGGCGATCGCCAACCTGGCCTGCGTGTCGCGCAAGGTGATGTAGTCCAGGGCCACCTCGGCCGCGATCGAGACCTGCACGTCGCCCAGGGTGGCGCCACTGGCCTGTGCCGTTGCATCGGCAACATCGCGCGCACTGCGGCGCATGCCAAACAGGTCTAGCTCCCAGCCAGCGTCCACGCCGACACCGAAGGCATTGTGGGCCGGCACCCCCGAGGACCTGGCCCGACCCGCCGATGCAGTCAGCCCCAGCGATGGCCACAAGGCCGCTGCCGCCACGTCGCGCAAAGCCCTGGCCTCATGCCAGCTGGCCTGTGCAGCCAGCACGCTGGTGTTGGCCGCCAAAGCCTGATCGACCAGGTTGACGAGCACCGGGTCACCAAAGATGGCCCACCAACGCGACAGCGCCTGCCCATCACCTGCTGCGCTGGCACCGGCTTGTGACGCTTCCACAGACCAGGCCACAGGCAGGCCATCGCCGGTGCCTTGCGGCCTGGCTGTGAGGGCCGTGCCGCAGCCAGACAAGGCCACAGCCAGGGCCACAGACAAGGCGATGGACACAGTCGGCACCGAGGCCGCGCAGACAGGCCCGACAGGTTCACGGTGCTTGGTTGTTCCCTCGCGGGACACGGGCTGAAAGGTCATGCGCCATGGTGGGCACCCCCCCCGTCAACGTCTGTACTGCGGCGCACAGTGCGGCACCGCACTGAATTGCGCCGGGCGCAGCCCTATGGTCGGCCACACCCATCCACACCTTGGAGTCCAACATGAAGCGCATGGCCATCCTGTGCACACTGATCAGCCTGACGTTCGCATCGAGCCAGGCCTGCGCCCAGGGGCACGAGCCCCAACGTGAACGCGATGACCGTGGGGCTGCACCGCATGGCGAGCAAGGCAGACCGCAGGAGCGACAAGCGCGGCGCGCCCCTCAAGGCCATGACCAGCGTGAGTGGGCGCGAGGAGACAGGCAGGACGATCGGGGCGCAGGCCCACAGCACGCCTTTCGCCGTGGCGGCCGCCTGCCTGGGCACTACCAGCAGCGCCAGTACGTGGTGGACGACTGGCAAGCTCGCCGCCTGAGTCGCCCGCCACGCGGCTACCAATGGGTCCAGACCGGCAATGACTACGTGCTCGTGGCCATCGCCACCGGCATCATCCTTCAGCTGATGCTGAACAACTGACCGGACGGAGGGACGGATGCGGCGGCCGGCTCCCGGCGGCCGCCGCCCTTTGCGGGCGTCCAGTCAGTCGTGTCAGTCGTGCCGCCCCTGGCCACGGTCTGCGCGCGCAGCCTGAAGAACCGCCGGCAGGTTCACATCGATCATGTCGACCGGGCTCATGTGGGCCAAGCCTGGGTGGCGTTGCGCGAACCACGCGGCCAGCCCCCAACGGTCGAACTCCCGGTCCAGCGCCGCCCTGACTTCTTGCGGCCGGGCCCTGACGCCCATCTCTCGCAGGTCGAACTGGAACATCGGCACCCAGACGGTGTCGTGCCATTCGAAGCAAAAAATCTCACCCGACATGATCAGCTTGGACAAGGCCCCTTCCTGTGCGTCCGGCTGGTCATCCAGCAGCCATTCCAGGTCTGCTGCGCGCTCGATGCCCCCCGACGACCGAAAAGCAGCCAGCATGGCCACGAAGCCGTGGGCATTGGGTTGGCTGCCAATCGGCTCTTGCCTGGCATCGGGAAGGACCATCTGGCGGTCCAAAGAACGCAGCCCTGGATGCAGGGTCTGGATGGACGGTGTGAGAACGTGATTCATGCGTTGACCTCCAACTGGCGAGCCCGAAACCCTCAAGCCCGTGGGCGGGAGATTGCACCTGCTGCAGATGCGGGTCTGTGCGTCAGCGCGCCTTGACAGGCCTGCTCACCGCTTCTTCAGCAACCAGACCTCTTCCTGAGCCGCAGACCTGCCCTTCAGGCCACCCGGCAATGACACGCTCTCCATCAAGGCCACGTCAAAGGCCTGCCCATAGTGCAGCCTGACCTCCGCCTCCGGCACCGCAAACGGCGGCCCCGCCTGCTCGGCCTGGTCGTAGTCAAAGCAGATGAGCAGCTGAGGCGCGCAGGCCGTCACGGCCATCAGCTGTGCCGCGTAGCGC
>CANBQJ010000160.1 GCA_947371645.1 Burkholderiales bacterium
GCCGAAGGAGGCACCCGGCGCACCATAGAAGTGCGCAATCGTCATGGCTCCCAACACCATGGCCAGGAAACTGGTCAGGCTGTCCGCGATCAGCTCGGCGAGCGTCGCGAAAGAGATGTGATGCTGGAAGACCCTAAACATATTCGCCTCTCATGCCCGTGTCGCCCAGCTCGTAGCTGAAGCGCCCCTTGACCGAAGTAGTAACTTTTGTAATGCGCGGATTGTGTCCGGTGCGGATAAACACCATAACCCTGCGTTCGTGGGGGGAGACCCTGAGTGCGGGGGGTGGTCGTGACGTATTGCCGAAAATCACCGCCCTTTTGCCCTTCTAGGCACCCTCTTTAGAGGGAAGGCGTGGGTTCGACACCACCCTCAGGGGCGAGGCGTGGGGGCAGGCGGACCCAGCAAGGGGGCCATGGCGAGGGCCACGTATTGGGAGCCCCAATCCGACAGGTGATCGAAATCACGGTAGAGCAATTGTTGCGATTTCATACCTAGACAACGTTCTGCATTGCAAAACAGAGGCGTCGGGTCGAACAACTGAACTTGTGGGTAGTCCGCCAGGATATGCCGTATGAATTGGTGGAATTTCCCGGCGCGGGCGTCAAATTCCTGCCTTGAAATGGTGCAATCCTGACCGCCCCGGATGGGCCACGACCAGTCCAGGATTTGAAAGCTGCGTGCAGGCAGGCAGGTGCGTGGGTTGATGCCCAATTCAGGCACGTCCAGCGCAAAGATCACCTTTTTGTGGGCAGCTTGCAGGCGGTCCAGGGTGCGGCGCAAGCCGGTTTCGTAAACCTGCCAGCGGTCTTTCACGTCTGGCGCGGTCGTCAGCACCACGTTTTGACCGATCAGCCTGGCTGGATCGGTGCCGCGGAAGGTGCTGTTGTCGAGGTACACGGGGCCCATGGTCGACAAGACCACGGTCTGGAATCGCGGGCTCGTCAGGAAGAGGTCCAGCGCGGTGCGCATCTTGTCGGCGCAGGCACCGGGTACGAAACGCCGGTCGTAGCGGTCGACATCGTAAAAGGGCAGGCAGCCAGCCGAGGTGTAGTCAGCGAGGTCTTTGCCCAGGATGCCGCGCAAGCCCGGGTCCAGGTGGCCGGCGTGCGAGTCGCCCAGCAGCATGATGGTGGCCTCAGGGCTGCGCCGGCTGGCCACGGGGGTATTTTCGGCGTTGGCGGGACGTGGACCCATCAGCTCGCGCCAGGCCTGCAGCGGGCTGCGGCCATGCAGCGCCGTGCCCACGCCAAACAGGCCGATCACCAACATGAGCGTGGAAAGCACAGGCACGGCATGGGTGCGCAGTGCCCCCTCTCTCAAGGGCTTTTCCACCCACTCGAAGGTGGCTTTGGCCAGCAGCAAGGCCAGCACCACCGCCAAGGTGCGCACCCACATCGGCGGCGCTTCGCCATGGGCGATGGCCGCATACGACAGCAGCGGCCAGTGCCAGAGGTAGAGGGGATAGCTGATCAGGCCGACGGCGACCATGGGGCGGCTGGCCAGCAGCCGGTGCGCGAAGCCGGTGTGGGGGCCCGAGCCGATCAGCAGCACGGCAGACAGCACCGGCAGGATGGCCCACCAGCCGGGGAAGGCGCGGTCGCGGTTGGTCAGCGCGAGCGCCGTCACCAGGATGACCAGGCCCAGCAAGCCGGCCGCGGAAGCATGGCGCCTCAGTGGCGAGCGCAGGCGGCGTGCGGCATCCAGGTCCACCCAGGCCAGCAGGCCACCGCTGAGCAGTTCCCAAAAGCGCGTGAGCGGCAGGTAGAAGGCGCTGGCGCCATTGCGCGGCGTCAGGTAGAGGTTGAGGGCCATGCTGGCCAGCCAGATCGCCAGGGCCACCCAGGGCAGGCTGCCTTTGCGGCGGGCGGCCACCCAGGCCACCAGCGGCCAGATGAAATAGAACTGCTCTTCAATGCCCAGGCTCCAGAGGTGGAGCAGGGGTTTGAATTCGGCCGCCTCGTCAAAATAGCCGCTCTCGCGCCACAGGAGCAGGTTGGATACAAAGCCCGCGCCCGCGCCCAGGTGCGCGCCCAGGTTCTGAAACTCGTCTTCGTACAGGACGACGCGGCCCAGGCCCACGGTCGCCAGCAGCACCAACGACAGCGCGGGGAAGATCCGCCTCACGCGCCGCTTGTAGAACTCGACGATGCTGAACCGGTTGTGGTTCAGGTTGTTGAAGATGATGGTGCAGATCAGGTAGCCTGAAATCACGAAGAAGATGTCGACGCCGATGAAACCGCCGGGGATGGCGTCGGGGTAGGCGTGGAAGAGCACGACCGACAGCACCGCCACGGCGCGCAGGCCGTCGATGTCGGGGCGGTAGTCTGGGTGCAGGCTGGCAGGCGTTGCGGCACTCATGGGCAAACAGGCACGGGCTCGTGTGGCAAGGGGCTCGGACGTGGCGTGTGGGCGGCTCTGCCCTCAGTGGGCACTGGCCGTGGCGCTGACCGAGCCAGCCCGGCTGCTGCGCGGCGGCTGGAGGACGTAGTCCCGGTAGTCGTTGGGGTTGCCCGACTTGCCGTCTTCGGCCGCCTTGATGATGTTGACCATCTCTCGCGACGAGACGTAGTGCAACTGGTAGCGCCGGCCGTCGTTGTAGCGACGCTCCAGGTCGGCGTACATGGCTTCTGCGGGGTCACCCAGCAGCGCGTCCATGTCGGCTTCCTGGCAGCCGTGGGTGTGCACCTTGATGAAGACCCATTCGGGGCGACCCTTCACATGCACATGCAGGTCGGCCCAGAGCTCGTTGCGCGCCGCACTGGGCAGGTGGTGCAAGCGCACATCCGCGTTTTCGATGCGTGGGATCAGGCCCCACTTGCGGCTCTTGAAGTTGAAACCCAGCGGGCCTTGCACGATCATCAGGTCGCCAGAAGGCGGGCGGCCGACTTCCACGTCCACGCCGGTCTCGTGGGAGCGGCACTGGCCGTGTCGGCCGGTGGCGTAGTAGATGCTGTTGATCTTGCTGACCTGCGTGTCGCTGGGCGCAGAAGGCAGGGTGAAGTCGGCGTAGCAACCCAGGTCGGCCAGCAACTTGATTTCGTTGTTCACGCCGCACCAGCGCCCGTCCGGCCGGGAATTGTCCAGGGCCCAGTTGCCGTGGATGAAGGCGAACTCGGTGCGCTGGGTGCGCGGGTTGAAGGGCAGGGCGCCGTGGCGGTCTTTGAGGATGCCGCAGAAGCGGTTGATCTTCTCGGTCAGGCCAGCGGCCGTGTCGTTGTCATGGTGCAGGTGCACCTCAATTTCGCCAAAGCCGTCTGCGCACAGGCCCGCCAGGGCATCAAGGTGATGCACCTCGTACTCTTCTTCAGGGTAGAAGAAGCTGTGCTGCGGGTGCACACCGTCCGCATCCCGGTGGCGGGAGGCCAGGTCGCGGTAACGCTGCACCCAGGTCTGCACGCGGCGGGCTTCGGTCTCCGGGTCAGGGCTGCGCCACTTGGGTTCGAAGTGGTCCACAAACGCGAACATCACGTGCACCGTCTTGCCTTCAGGCAGCGGCACGCGCTTGCGGTTCAGGTAAGCGCCCAGCCAGATGTGGACGTTCTTGTTGCGAAAGTCCCGAATGACGATGCCTGCCCCCGCAAGCAGCAGCAGCAAGAGGGCGAACAGGATGAAGGGCATGGTGTGGGGCGAATCGAATCAGACGGCGGTTCCGACGGCGGTTCAAACGGCGTAATAGCCGTAGGGCGAATCCGTTGCCGGCAGCCGGGACTTGTTGAGCATGGCCAGCACAACCGGGCAATTCTCCAGGGTTGCGAAGGCCTGGGCCACACTGGATCGCGGGGTCTTGTGGGCTTCGACCACCACGAGCACCTGGCCCATGTGCGTGGCCAGCACGCGCGACTCCGTGGAGGGCAGCAGCGGCGGGGCATCGAAAATCACGATGCGGTCGCTGTAGAGCGTGGCCAGCTCGTCGAGCAGCCTTTCCATCGACGCGCTGGCCAGCAGTTCGGTCGACTGCAGGTGGGCATTGCCGGCTGGCAGGATGGTCAGCTTGGGGATGTTGGTCTTGAGCAGCACCTCGGAGAGGTCCAGCTGATCGGGGGCGCTGAGCACGTCCAGCAGCCCGCGCTTGGCGGGCGGCAGGTTCAGGCGGTTGAGCACGGAGGGGCGCACCACGTCCGCGTCCACCAGCAGCACGGTGTGGTCCAGCTCCATGGCAATGCTCATGGCCAGGTTGATGGAGCAGAAGGTCTTGCCTTCGCCGGGCAGCGCGCTGGTCACCATGATCAGGTTGCCGCGTTCGATGGCGGGGACCGTCTCGGGTGAACAGTTCCGCAACAGCGGCCGCTTGACGATGCGGAACTCTTCTTCCAGCTTGCTGCGGGCGGAGCCCGGCACCAGGAAGCCGCGCTCCATCAGCGCTGCCAGGTTCAAGCTCACGTCCTTGGACCTGCGCACAGGGCCAGGTGTTTCTGGGTCGGCAGCGGGTGCGTCGGGCACGCCGTCTTGAACCACCACCGTGAGTGAAGCTGGTGCGGTCGCCTCGGGCGCACCACCGGCTGCCGTTGCGGCGGCGGCGGGGGGCGCCGGTGTGGCGATGGCGGGGCTGGCGGCGGCTGCAGCCGCGGCTGCGGTGCTCTCTGGTGTGACGCCGGCAGCCTCCCAGGGCACTTCAACACCAGCGCGTTGCAACTGTTCGATCCGTTTGGCCGCTTGCTCGATGATGTTCACTGCTGTCTCCTCAAGCGCGGGTGGAACGGACGATCAACCAGCCCAGCCAGGCGAACTGCACAGCGAAACAGGCCACACTCAGACCGGCGAAGTAAATCACCTGCTTGCGTTGTTGTCGCTGCTCATGGGTGCCCACGAAGGCGCTGACCGTGCCCAGAACAGGGCGGCCCACGGCCTCCATGAGGTCGGCTGCAGAGTAGAAGCTGGGCGACAACTGGGCAAAGACGGCCACGATGGCGATGCTCAGCACGGTCGGCAACAACAGCATCAGCAAGCCCAGCACCACGCGGCTGGGGAAGGCAGGTTTGGGCGACACCCGCGGCGGCTCGACGATGCGGAAGTCGGCCAGCTGTTGGGACTTGTCCAGGCTGACACCGATGGCAGCCGATTCGCGGCGGCTCACCAGCTGTTCGTAGTTCTTGCGCAGCACGTCGTAGTCGCGGTTGAGCTGGGCCAGTTCGGCCTCCACGACGGGCAATTTGCCTGCTTTGGATCGGGTCTCGTCAAGCCGGGCTTGCTGGCCGTTGATCTGCGCACGCAGCGAGGCCACCTGCGCTTCGGCTTCGGCCAGCGACACGCGGATCTTCTGGTAAACGGGGCTGGTCGCGGCACCGGTGCGACCTGGCGTGGCACGGGCGAGGTCTGCCTCTGACTTCTTCTGACGCTCCAGTTGCGCGATGGTGCGGCGTGTGCTCACCACATCCGGGTGTTCATCGGTGTACCGGCGCAGCAGCTCATCGAGCTGTCTTTTCTGCGTGTCCAAGCGGATGTCCAGCTCGGTCGGTCCGGCCATGGCCGAAGGCGATGCATCGGGAGGCAGCTGAGGGTCTTCAGATGAGAGTTCGCGTTTGAGCGCATCACGTGACTGTTCGGCAGAGCTGAGGCTCAGCCTGGTCTTGGAGATTTCGTCAGTCAGCTCCGACACCTTCGAGAAGTAGTCCTGGTTCGAGGTGCCCGTCATGCCGAAGTTGCGCAGCTTGAAGTCCTTGAGGCGGGACTCTGACTCCGAAAGCTTGACCTCCAGCACCTGGATCTGCTCGTCGATGAAGCGGCGAGCCTCTTGAGAGTCGCGCTGCTTGTCGTTCTGGCCTGCCTGCACGAACAGGTTCACCAGTTCTTGCACGATGGCCTTGGCGCGGTTCGGTTTGACGTCCTTGTAGCTGATGGCGTAGAGGTTCTTGCCGCCCGTCAGGTCGAGCTTGATGGCGGTCATCAGCCGGTCGACTTCCAGGTCGAACTGCTTGGGTGTGAGCTGTTCGTTGTTCAGCCCAGGGGACTGCAGCAGGCGCTCGACGTTGGGGCGAGAGATCAGCGTCTTGGCCAGCATGGCGACCTGCTGGTCGATGTCAGGCTGGACGGCGATGTCCTGCATCAGTGGCTTGAGCACGGTCTGCGTGTCCACGTAGACGCTGGCACGCGCTTCAAAACGTTCGGGCACGAAGGTCACGACCACGGACCCGAGCACGGCCAGCACCGCGCCCAGTGCCAGCACCAGCCAGCGTTGGGTCCAGACGCCCAGAGCGATCTCGCGGGCTTTTTGCAGCAGTTCGTTCATGGTCGGGTCAGGTCGCGTGTGAGTTCAGTGCGTTGTGCCAGGCGAGGGCATCGTGAAGCCTGGCCGTTCACGCGCGCTTCTCCGTGACGCTGGGGCGTGTGGCGCGTTGCTTGTACCAGTTGGCCAGCACCTCCGCCACGCGTGCGGCGGTCAGCCCGTCCCAGAACTTGGGCAGCCGGCCCTTCTTGCCACCACCGCGCAGGATCTCGGCCACGGAGCGGTGGATGATGCTGCTGTTGAGGCCCACGGCCACGTTGGTGCCTTGCTCTACCGTGATGCGCCGTTCCGTGTAGTTTTGCAGGGTCAGGCAGGGGATGCCCATGATGGTGGCCTCCTCCTGAACGGACGTGGCATCGGTGAGGATGCAGGCGGCCGTGCCCACCAGGCCGATCATCTTGAAGTAAGGGATGATGGGGAGGAAGGCGAACTGGTTCGGGTCGATGCCATCCACCAGATGTTGGCGCTCCAGCAGGTCGCGCGTCGCCTGGGAGGCCACCCAGATCAGAGGCAGGTCACGGGAAATGGACTTCAGCACCGAGGTGAGCTGCTGGTTGAGCACCAGGTTGGTGTCGTCCAGGGTGTTTTCGAGGTAGACCACGCCATAGCCATGCTTTTGCTTGAGCAACTCCATGGACTGGTTGAACTGGCGCAGGGTGTACTTGGGTGGCGATGCCTGGGGCAGCATGGCGCGCACCGAGTCCATGATCAGGTTGCCCACGAAGTGCACCCGGTCAGAGGAGATGCCCTCGCGGGCCAGGTTGTCATGGGCCACCCACTCGGACGTCAACAGCAGGTCGGCGATGTGGTCGCACATCATCGCGTTGACCTCCGAGGTGCGGGCGCGGTCGAAGCTGCGCAGGCCGCTTTCGATGTGGACGATGGGCAGTTGCTGGCGGTGGGCCGTCAGGGCAATGGCCAGGGCGGCATCGTCGCCACCTTGGACCAGCACGCCGCCGGGGCGGTATTCGCGCAGCAGGTGGTCGACCTGGCGCACGATGTCCGCCAGCTGGGTCGCGGCCGTGCCGCCATGGATGCGCAGGCTGAAATCGGGCTCACGCAGGCCCACGTGCTCGCACCAGTCGCCGGTCAGCTCGAAGCGGTCGGGGGTGTTGATGACCAGCAGGCGCAGGGGGGGCAGGTCGTTGCGGGCCGCAAAGGCGCGTTGCAGCGCGGCGGCGCGCACGCAGCCGGCACGCGAGCTCACCACCAGCAGCAGGTGCTGGTCTTGCGACGACACGCCCGTGCTGCCCACAGACCACGACACCGTGGGTGGGCTGACGGCCTGGGGTGCTGCCGAGGCCGGCGGCGGCAGGCGGATGGTCGTGGCGTCCGACGGTTCGTACTGAAGGGGTGCTGGCGAGGGCTCGGCCAGCCCCTCGACGCGGGTGACAGTGGGCTCGCCGATCTCGGCGCGGATTTCCATCGCCACTTTGGCCACGGCCGCGGCGGTGATGTCGTGCCCTTCGCCCAGGTAGGTGGCCAGCAGCAGGCGGTTGCACAGCAGGTTGATGCGGCGCGGGATGCCCGAAGTCCACTGGTAGATCTCGTCAAAAGCGTCGTCGTCGAAATGCGGGTTGTCTGTCCAGCCGACATGGGTGAGTCGGTGCTCGATGTAGCGCCGGGTCTCGTCTCGGTCCATGGGGCCGAGGTGGTACGAGGCGATCACTCGCTGGCGCAACTGCTCTAGGCTGCGCGAGAGCAGCATGTCGCGCAACTCAGGCTGGCCAATCAAGAAGCTTTGCAGCAGCGCTTGGTTGCCAAACTGGAAGTTCGAGAGCATGCGCAACTCTTCGATGGCGTCGCGGCTGAGGGTTTGCGCCTCGTCCACGATCAGCACGGCGCGCTTGTGTTGCGTGGCCAGCAGGGTGAGGTAGGCCTCCAGGGTAGAGATCAGCTCGGCCTTGCTGCTTCCCTTGTAGGGAATGCCGAATGCCGAGATCGCCGATCGCAGCAGGTCGCCGGCTTCCAGTTGCGTGCTGACCAGCTGCACCGCCACGACCTTGTCGGTGTCGATGTCGCTCAACAGGGTGCGCACCAGCGTGGTTTTGCCCGCGCCGATGTCCCCTGTGATGACGATGAAACCTTCGGCTTGGTAGAGGCCGAACTTCAGGTACGACAGCGCGCTGCTGTGCCCCCGGCTGTCGAAAAAGAAGCTGGGATCCGGGTTGAGCAGGAAGGGCGCGGCACTCAGGCCGAAGTGAGACTCGTACATCCTCGGCTCGGCCTTAGAAGCGGTGATCCAGGCCCGCAAACACAGAGGCCTCGTCGGTGGTCGTGGTCGATGGGTTGTGGGCGATTTGGCGCTGCAAGCCCATCGTGG
>CANBQJ010000161.1 GCA_947371645.1 Burkholderiales bacterium
ACCATCGAAGAAAACGCCAAGCCGCTGCTGGTGTATCGGGAACAGGCCAAGGCCAGTGCCTGAGCAAGCTCTCTGAGTCTGCTCTGTCGGGCACCGCTGAGAACCTGATCAGTCTGGTTGTCACGGTGCCCTTGTGTTTTTCACATGAAGCCCCAAGTGGGTTTCAGAGAAAGTGAGCCCAATATGTCTGGACACCCCATTCTTCCTTCCGAACTCATCACCCTCCCGCTGCTGCCGCTGCGCGATGTGGTGGTCTTCCCGCACATGGTGATCCCACTGTTTGTGGGTCGCCCCAAATCGATCAAGGCCCTCGAAGCGGCCATGGAAGCCGGCCGGCAGATCATGCTGGTCGCCCAGAAGGCCGCTGGCAAGGACGAGCCCAAAGCCGAAGACATGTTCGACGTGGGTTGCGTCTCCAGCATCTTGCAGATGCTGAAGCTGCCTGACGGCACGGTCAAGGTGCTGGTCGAGGGCGTGCAGCGCGCCAACACCCAGGCCATCCGCGAAGACAACGAGTACTTCACGGCAGACGTGGTGCCCGTGCAGCCCGAAGCGCAGATCACCCCTGAGGTGGAAGCCCTGCGCCGCGCCGTGACCCAGCAGTTTGACCAGTACGTCAAGCTCAACAAGAAGATCCCGCCCGAGATCCTCACCTCGATCTCCGGCATCGATGACGCAGGTCGCCTGGCCGACACCATCGCCGCCCACCTGCCATTGAAGCTGGAGAGCAAGCAGTCCGTGCTGGACTTGTTCTCGGTGTCTCAGCGCCTGGAAAAGCTGCTCGAACAACTTGAGCACGAAGTCGACATCCTGCAGGTTGAAAAGCGCATCCGTGGCCGCGTCAAGCGCCAGATGGAAAAATCGCAGCGCGAGTACTACCTGAACGAACAGGTCAAGGCCATCCAGAAAGAGCTGGGCGAAGGCGAAGAGGGTGCTGACCTCGAAGAGCTCACGAAGAAGGTGGAAGCCGCGCGCATGCCCAAGGAAGCGCGCAAGAAGGCCGATGCCGAGCTCAAGAAGCTGCGCCTGATGTCGCCCATGTCGGCTGAAGCCACCGTGGTTCGCAACTACATCGACACCCTGGTCAGCCTCCCCTGGGCCAAGAAGTCCAAGGTCAAGCATGACCTGGCTTTTGCCGAAGGCGTGCTCAACGAAGAGCACTATGGCCTGGACAAGGTCAAGGAACGCATCCTTGAATATCTTGCTGTCCAGCAACGCGTTGAAAAGGTGAAGGCCCCCATCCTGTGCCTCGTGGGCCCTCCTGGCGTGGGCAAGACCTCGCTGGGGCAGTCGATCGCCCGTGCGACCGGCCGCAAGTTCGTGCGCATGGCCCTGGGTGGCGTGCGTGACGAAGCCGAGATCCGTGGCCACCGCCGCACCTACATCGGCTCCATGCCGGGCAAGGTGCTGCAAAGCCTGAGCAAGGTGCAGGTGCGCAACCCCTTGTTCCTGCTCGACGAGATCGACAAGCTGGGCATGGACTTCCGTGGCGACCCGTCTTCGGCGCTGCTGGAGGTGCTGGACCCTGAACAGAACCACACCTTCGGCGACCATTACATCGAGGTCGACTTCGACTTGTCGGATGTGATGTTCGTGGCCACGTCCAACTCGCTGAACATCCCGCCGGCCCTGCTGGACCGGATGGAGGTGATCCGCCTGGCTGGCTACACCGAAGATGAGAAGGTGCACATTGTTCAGACCTACCTGCTGCCCAAGCAGATCAAGAACAACGGCGTGAAGGACGGTGAGCTGATCGTGGCAGAAAGCGCCATCCGCGGCATCATCCGTTACTACACCCGTGAAGCCGGTGTGCGTTCGCTGGAACGCGAGGTCTCCAAGATCTGCCGCAAGACGGTCAAGGGCTTTGCGCTCAAGCAGCACACCGACACGGTGACGGTCTCCGACGAGAACCTCAATGACTTCCTGGGCGTGCGCAAGTACAGCTACGGTGAAGCCACCAAGGACAACCAGGTCGGTCAGGTCGTTGGCTTGGCGTGGACGGAAGTGGGCGGCGACCTGCTGACCATCGAAGCCGCCGTGATGCCGGGCAAGGGCAACATCATCCGCACCGGGCAACTGGGCGACGTGATGAAGGAATCGGTCGAGGCCGCGCGTTCGGTGGTGCGTTCACGCGCCCGCCGCCTGGGCATCACCGATGACATGTTCGAGAAGCGCGACATCCACATCCACGTGCCCGATGGCGCCACCCCCAAGGATGGCCCGTCTGCAGGTGCGGCCATGACCACGGCCTTCGTGTCGGCACTCACGGGCATCCCGGTGCGTGCGGACGTGGCGATGACGGGTGAAATCACCCTGCGTGGTGAGGTGACGGCCATCGGTGGGCTGAAGGAAAAGCTGCTGGCGGCTCACCGCGGTGGCATCAAGACGGTGCTCATCCCTGAAGAGAACGTCAAGGACCTTCAGGACATCCCTGAGAACGTCAAGAGCCACATCGAGATCGTGCCCGTGAAGTGGATCGACAAGGTGCTGGAAGTGGCCCTGGAGCGTCAGCCCCAGCCACTGCCGGATGACGAGCCCAAGGTGGAGGCCAAGCCTGAAGCCCAGGCGGCAGCCGCGCCCACGGTCACCACCGATGTGTTGAAGCACTGATGCCGATGGATGGGTCTGCCCGGGCGTGAGCCAAGGCAGTGCCACCCAGAGCCCTCAAGGCCGCCGCCCCGTGAACAACGTGGCGGCGGTTTCACATTGGGCTTGGACCATTGAGCTGAAAGCAACAGCTTGAACAATGGGCAAAATCTGGTGTATAGTTCAGGTCTTCGCTGATCACGACGCAGACATCGCAAGGTGAACGCAACCGAAGCGTGATCGATGCAGGCAGAAGGAGGCAACTCCAGCGCACCTGTGTGAAGCGATGCATCACTGCAAAGTGATACATGCGGGATTAGCTCAGTTGGTAGAGCGATACCTTGCCAAGGTATAGGTCGAGAGTTCGAGTCTCTTATCCCGCTCCAATTCCCAAGGGAAGCCCTGTAAGTGTTACGTGGCTTCCCTTTTTGTTAGAGTGCAGATGTTCAGGGCGCGGTAGCAAAGCGGTTATGCACCGGATTGCAAATCCGTGTAGGTCGGTTCGACTCCGGCCCGCGCCTCCACAAATGTTCAAACCCCGTCAGCTCGCGTTGACGGGGTTTTTTCTTGTCTGGGCGGGCATTCAGCGGGCAGGGTGGGCACTCAACTGGCGCCCTGTTTTGCGCGGGTCACCGGATCTTTGGTACCGGTTGAGGCCCAGGTCATCGCTGCGGATGGCAGCTGGCCGCCCTTGCATCAGGTCCGCCAGCAACTCGCCGCTGCCGCAGGCCATCGTCCAGCCCAGCGTGCCATGCCCGGTGTTGAGCCAGAGCTGGTCGAGCCCGCTGGGCCCGACGACCGGGGTGCCATCCGGCGTCATGGGGCGCAGGCCCGTCCAGAAGCTGCCTGAGCGAAGGTTGGCGCAACCTGGGAAGAGGTCTTGCACCACCTGCTCCAAGGTGTCTCGGCGATGGCTGCGCAGTGTCAGGTCAAAGCCGGCCAGCTCGGCCATGCCGCCCACGCGCAAGCGGCCATCGAAGCGGGTCAACGCCACTTTGAAGCTTTCGTCCAGCACGGTGGAGCGTGGTGCCAGTTCGGGCGTGGTGAGCTCGGCGGTGAGCGAATAGCCTTTGACCGGATAGACCGGCAGGTCCATGCCGATGGCTTGCAGCAAGGCGCGGCTGTACGTGGCCAGCGCCACGACATAGGCATCGGCACTGCGCACTTCAAAGCCCTTGTCGTTGCGCAAGCGCACGCCAGTGGCGCGTTGACCGTCACTCAGGATGCCCGTCACCTCGTGGCCATGCAGGAAGCGCACGCCCATGTCGCGGCAACGGGCCGCCAGCTGATGGGTGAAGCGGTGACAGTCGCCGGTTTCATCGCCAGGCAGGAACAGGCCACCCGTCAAGAGTTGGGCCTGCCTGGCGAGACCCGGCTCCTGGGCCACGCACGCCGCCGGGTTCAGCAACTGATGAGGCACGCCGCAGCGATCGAGCACGGCCACGTCCTTGGCGGCACCAGCCAGTTGTTCGGGTGTGCGGAAGACCTGCAAGGTGCCCAGGCTGCGGCCTTCGTAGTCGGCCTGCTGGATGTCACCTTGTTCGCGCCAGCGACGCAGGCAATCCCGGCTGTATTCGGCCAGGCGCACCATGCGCTCTTTGTTGGTGGCGTAGCGCTCGGGTTGGCATTCGTGGAGCATGCGGGCGATCCACTGCCATTGCCACAGGCTGCCGTCAGGCCGGATGGCGAGGGGCGCGTGGCGTTGGAGCAGCCAGGGCAGGGCTTTCCAGATCAGGCCAGGTGAAGCCCAAGGCGACGCGTAGCCGGGGGAGATCTGCCCCGCGTTGGCATAGCTGGTTTCCATGGCGGGGGCGGGCTGGCGGTCCACGACGGTCACGTCGGCACCGGCGCGCGCCAGGCAATAGGCGCTGCTGATGCCAATGACCCCGCTGCCCAAAACGATGACGCGCATGACCAGGTACTCCGCCGATCCTGTTGGGCCATTTTAGGCAAGAGGGGGTGGCGTGGGCGATCCCGCAGTGGGAGGCGGGGGTATCAAGCCAGGCGATGGACGCTGCCCGCGTGACTGGTGTCACGGTCGGGTGCTGTGCTGGTGCCCCGAACCCGACTCGAACGGGCACGCCATGTTGGTGGCGGCGGATTTTAAGTCCGCTGTGTCTACCGATTTCACCATCGGGGCCAGCTTGGGAGCCAGTGTAGCGGCAGGCCTTGCAAGTGAGCTTGGGCAGTGCAGAAGGGCAGGGCGATGGCGATGCCCAAGTGCGATCGTTGCGAATTGCTCACACAGTGCGGCAATTCGGTGTATAGTAGCGGTCTTCGCTGATCGCAACAACCAAGTGCGATACAGGGCAAAACAGGCAAAAGTCAGGCAGCCAGGCTGAATGACGGTCAGCCTTAGTGAAGAGAGCCCATGCGGGATTAGCTCAGTTGGTAGAGCGATACCTTGCCAAGGTATAGGTCGAGAGTTCGAGTCTCTTATCCCGCTCCATATTCAAAAAGGGAAGCTGTGAAGCTTCCCTTTTTCGTTTCCGTGGCGCATTGGCGAGGCCTTCAGGGCGTCACGCGGCGGCGCCCCACAAACAGACCAGTCATCACGGTGCTATTGCGGCGTAAGCCCAGGGGTGCCCCCTCCTAGCATTCGGGAACGCGCCCTCTTGGCGTGCTCAACCCCCGTTGTCGATGCATGGAGCAGTTGGTGGACCCCACGTTAGAGCCCGATCTGATCGAGCCGCCTGGCGCGCCTGAGCCGCATGCAGGCCCGCTTGCCGATCCGGCGGCGGATCCGCTGCTGGAGGCCCTGGTCTGGCTGTGCCAGCACCATGGGGTCGACCGTACCGTGGCGTCCTTGCTCAATGGCGTGCACGTCGAGGTCGGTGGCCTGACACCACAACAGGCAGTGAAGGTGCTCAAGCAGGCTGGCTTCAGTGCCACGTTGGTGAGGCGTCCGCCCAGCAAGATCCTGTCGATGCTGATGCCGGTTGTCATGCTGCTCAAGAACGGCGACGCGGTCATCCTCAAGCGGCGCCTGAATGGGCGAGGCAAGGGCGGGCAACAGTACGAGGTGGTGTTGCCAGGTTCAGGCAACGAGGTCTGTACCGCTTCCGAAGAAGAGCTGTTGCCCGAATATTCCGGCTATACGCTGCTGGCGGCCGGCAAACCTGCGCAGGCCATGGGCGACCGCGTGAGCGAGCAGCAGTCGCCCAGCCACTGGCTGTGGTCCACCCTCAAGCAGTACGTGCCTTACTACCGGGCGGCCATGATGGCGGCCCTGCTCAGCAACCTGCTGATGATGGCCACGGGCTTCTTCTCGTCAGTGGTGTACGACCGCGTGATCCCGCACAACGCCATGGCCACGATGTGGTCGCTGGGCATCGGCACCTTGATCGGCATTGCCTTCGATTTCGTGGCCCGCCAACTGCGCAGCCACCTGCTGGACACCGCAGGCAAGAAGGCCGACTTGAAGATGGGCAACATGCTGTTCAACCAGGCCATGAGCATCCGCCTGGAGCATCGGCCCGAGTCGGCGGGCTCGTTTGCCCACCGCCTGGCCCAGATCGAGGTGGTGCGCGACTTCTGCACCTCGGCAAGCGCCTCGGTGCTGACGGACCTGCCGTTCATCTTCCTGTTCGTGTTGATGACCTATGTGGTCGCCGGGCAGCTGGTGTTCGTTTTGCTGATCGCCATCCCGCTGGTGCTGGCCTTGTCTTTCGGCGTGCAAGGCCTGCTGCGGCGGGCCATGCGGGCCAACATGGCCCAGTTGGCGGACGTGCAAGGCGTGCTGGTCGAGGCCATGGAAGGCCTGGAGGACGTGCGCGCAGCCGGTGCCACAGGATATTTCTCTCAACGCTATGAGCAAGCCAATGCGGCGGCGGCGGCGTCTTCTTTGAAGTCGCGGGCGATCGCGGCGGTTGTGGGCAATTTGTCCGCGGTGGTGCAGCCGCTGGTGACGGTGGCCATGCTGATGTGGGGCGTGGTGCTGATCCAGGACGGGCAGCTCACCGGCGGGGCGCTCATCGGTGCGGTGATGTTTGCCGGGCGGGCCGTGGGGCCCTTGACGGCCGTGGTGATGTTGACCGCACGCTTTCAGGGGGCACGTGCCGCCATGATGGTGCTCAACGACCTGATGGCCTTGCCCACCGAGCGCGTGCCGGACAAGCAGTACCTGTCGCGCCCCAAGATCAACGGCCAGGTTGCCTTGCGTGACGTGGAGTTTGCGTACCCCAAGGGCAAGTCGGGCCACGCACCACGTGTGCTCAAAGGCGTGAACGTCGACATCCAGCCGGGCGAGCGGGTCGCCATCCTCGGCAAGATCGGCAGCGGCAAGTCCACCATCCTGCGCATGATGGCCGGGCTCTACCAGCCCACGGACGGCTTCGTCGAGGTCGATGGCATTGACCTGCGCCAGATCGACCCGGTGGACTTCCGCACGCATGTGGGCTTCGTGTCTCAAGAGCCGCGCCTGTTCCATGGCACTTTGAAAGAGAACGTGCTGCTGGGCCGCACCCATGCCGACATCGGCCACTTCCTGGAAGTGGCCAGGCAGACGGGCCTGGACAGGCTGGCCGCATCACACCCCATGGGGTATGACCTGCCCGTGGGTGAAATGGGCGCCTTGCTGTCGGGTGGCCAGCGTCAGCTGGTGGCACTGGCTCGTTGCCTGGTGACGCGCTCGCAGATCCTGATGATGGACGAGCCCACCAGTTCGATGGACGCGCAGTCCGAATCCAGCTTCATCCAGCACCTGCGATCGGCCGTGCATGGCCAGACGCTGGTGGTGGTGACCCACAGGCCGGCCCTGCTGGACGTGGTGGACCGCATCATCGTGGTCGACGGTGGGCGCATTCTGGCGGATGGCCCCAAGGCACGCGTGCTGGCCATGCTGGCCGGGCAACGCCCGCCGACACCTTCAGGTCCGCAAGCGGTCGCGCCTGCGCCTGCTCCTGATCAGTCACAGCCGCGCGAGCTGGCTGCGGCCGTGGGTTGAGGTCGCATCATGTGGTTGCCATTCCGCCGCCGTACACCCGACCAGGGGCGCTTCTTTCCTGGCGATGAAAAGTTCCTCACCGGCATCAAGCAGGCCGAGCTGACCGAGGCTTCGCCCCATGCCGTGTGGGCCATCTACCTGATGCTGGTGGTGGTGGTGAGCACCATTTGCTGGGCCTTCCTGGCCCGCGTGGAACAGATCACCCGCGCTGAAGGCAAGGTGGTGTCGGACGGGCGTGAGCAGGTGATCGCGAGCCTGGAAGGCGGCATCCTGCGCAGCATGCTGGTCCGGGAAGGCACGATGGTCGAGAAGGGCCAGGACCTGCTGCAGATCGACCCTACCCGTGCAGAGGCGCAGCAAAACGAAAGTCAGGCCAAGCGCCTGGCGCTCAACGGCACGCTGGCACGGCTGCTGGCAGAGTCGACAGGTCGGCCCTTGTCTTTCCCCGACGAAGTGAAGGCGCGGCCCAGCATCGTTCTGGGCGAGACCGAGTCCTATGAGGCCCGTCGGCAAGCCCTGGACGAGGCCGTGGGCGTGACCCGCCGCAGCCTGGGGCTGTTGCGCCGCGAGCTGAACATGGCTGAGCGCATGTCCGCACAAGGGCTGATGTCGGAAGTTGAGGTGATGCGGCTGGAGCGGCAGGTCAATGACTTGACCTTGCAGGTGCAGGAGCGGGTCAACCGCTTCCGCCAGGAAGCCAGCTCCGAGCTGATCCGGGTGCGGACCGAGCTGGCGCAGCTGGAAGAGCAGATGGTGGTCAAGCAGGACATGCTGGTGCGCACCACCTTGAAGTCGCCGGTGCGAGGCTACGTCAAGAACATCCGCATCGGCACCATCGGTGGCGTGATTCCAGGTGGTGCGCCCATCATGGAAATCTTGCCCGTGGGCCCGCGAATCCTCATCGAGGCCCGCATCAAGCCTGCGGACATCGGCTTCGTGCATGTGGGTATGCCGGTGACGATCAAGCTCAGTGCCTACGACTACTACATCTTTGGGG
>CANBQJ010000162.1 GCA_947371645.1 Burkholderiales bacterium
AAGACCACCGTCATCGAAGGCGGCGCCTTCCAGGACGAGGTCGAGCGCCGCGAGATCATGGCCGTGCCCATGGTCTTCCTCAACGGCCAGGTGTTCGCGTCCGGCCGCATGACGGTGGAAGAGATCGTGGCCAGGCTGGACACCGGCGCAGCCGCCAAGGACGCGGCCAAGCTCAGCGCCAAGGCCCCGTATGACGTGCTGATCATCGGCGGTGGGCCCGCTGGCGCCGCAGCGGCCGTGTACGCCGCCCGCAAGGGCATCCGCACCGGCATCGCTGCCGAGCGCTTTGGCGGCCAGGTCAACGACACCCTGGCCATCGAGAACTACATCTCCGTGCTGGAAACCGACGGCCCCAAGTTCGCCGCCGCACTGGAAGCCCACACCAAGGCCTACGACGTCGACATCATGAACCTGCAGCGTGCCGAGGCGCTGATCCCGGCCGCCCAGCCGGGTGGCCTGATCGAGGTGAAGCTGGCCAACGGCGGCGTGCTGAAAGCGAAGACGGTGATCCTGTCGACCGGTGCGCGCTGGCGCAACGTCAACGTGCCTGGCGAGGCCGAATACAAGAACAAGGGCGTGGCCTACTGCCCGCACTGCGACGGCCCGCTCTTCAAGGGCAAGCGCACGGCGGTGATCGGCGGGGGCAACTCAGGCGTCGAAGCCGCCATCGACCTGGCCGGCATCGTGGCCCACGTCACGCTGATCGAGTTTGCCGACCAGCTCAAGGCCGATGCCGTGCTGGTCAACAAGCTCAAGAGCCTGCCCAACGTCAGCATCCACACCAACGCGCAGACCACCGAGATCACGGGGTCTGAGGGCAAGGTCAATGGCCTGAAGTACAAGGACCGCGCCACCAACATCGAACACCTGGTGCAGCTGGAAGGCGTCTTCGTGCAGATCGGCCTGGTGCCCAACACCGAGTTCCTGCGCGGCACGGTGGAGCTGTCGAAGTTCGGCGAGGTCATCGTCGACGCCAGGGGCCACACCAATGTGCCGGGCGTGTTCGCTGCAGGCGACGCCACGACCGTGCCTTTCAAGCAGATCGTGATCGCCGCGGGCGACGGCGCCAAGGCCGCGCTCAGCGCCTTCGATCACCTGATCCGGCACTGATCAAGCACGGTTCAGGCCTGCACCTTGAAGCGCGACACGGCGCTGTGCAGGTGTTCGGCCTGGCGGCTGAGTTCGCCGGCGGCGGCCGCCGCTTCTTCCACCAGGGCCGCGTTGCGCTGGGTGACGCTGTCGAGTTCCGACACCGAGGTCGTCACCGAAGCGATGCCTGTGCATTGCTCCGATGAGGCCGCGGTGATCTCACCCATCTGCGCGGTGACCTGGCGCACGCTCTCCACCACCGCACCGATGGCCTGACCGGCTTCACGCACCGTGCTGGCACCGGCCTCGGTGTCTTCGATGGTGGTGGTGATCAGGCTCTTGATCTCGCGTGCAGATGCCGCGCTGCGCGAGGCCAGGCTGCGCACTTCCGATGCCACCACGCTGAAGCCGCGGCCCTGCTCACCCGCACGGGCGGCCTCCACGGCGGCGTTCAGCGCCAGGATGTTGGTCTGGAAGGCGATGCCGTCGATCACGCCGATGATGTCCGACATCTTGCGCGTGTGCGTGGTCAGCGCCTCCATCATGTTGGCGCCGCGCAAGATGGATTCGCCCGTGCTGGCCACGGTCTGCGAGGTCTGCTCGGTCATGCTGGCGAGTCGCTGGGCCGAGTTCATGGTCTGCTGCGCCACCGACTGGATCTGCTCGATGGCGCTGGCCGTTTCCTGCAGGCGCGCCGCAGAGGCTTCTGTCCGCTGGCTCAGGTCGCTGTTGCCTTGCGCCATCTCCGAGGACGCATGGCTCACGCTGCGGGCCGCCGTCGAGATCTCGCGCACCATGTCGATCAGCGAATGCTGCATGCCATGCAGCGCCCGGGCCATGCCGCCCACTTCGTCGTCGAAGGCCGTGTCCACCTGCACCGTGAGGTCGCCACTGGTGATGGCCGTGGTGGCCGCCCTGAGGTCGCTCATGGGCCCGATCACCGACAGCGTGATCAGCACGATCAGGAAGGTGCCGATGGCCGCCGTCAGGCCGAAGGCCACCCACAGGCACACCGCCACACCGGCGAACTGCGCATCCATGCCTTCGATGGCCCCGGCGGGCACGTGACCGCGCATGGCGGCCTCAACGGCATTCAGGCGGCTCAAGGACAGCCAGAAGCCCGCCACCAGGGGGCTGAGCACCACCACAAAGCCATACAGCAACCTCTTGAGGATGCTGGTGCACCGCCAGAAACTGATCATGGGATGTTGAGCCTGCATGCGAGAACCTCCGTTGTCTGCTGGATGGCATATCGCCACCCGCTTTGAAAGGTTGAGACGCACCACACGAACAGGCCAGTTTTCTTGATCCGCAGCAGCTTGGTTTGCAAATCCTGTCGTCCCAGCCACGGCCTGCTGCGTTGCAACAAGACGTTGCGGTGATTCAAGTCAGCCTCCTGGCTGCCGATGCACCGAAAGCCAACGTCCAAGGAGCCTCACGTGGCCAATACCCTGTCTCTGTCTTCCCAGACCCTCCGCCAGCAACTGATGGCGCCTCAAGCCATCGAACGTGTGCACGCGCTGCACGCCCTGGAACGTGAAGCCGATCACGCCGATGCCCACGTGGCCAAGGAGTTGCAGGCCTTCACCTCGCGCGGCATCCCCTACTACGCGCCCCAGGACCCGGCCTACCAGAAGTGGGTCAACCGCGCGGTGGGCTATTGGGACAAGCTGCACCCGAACTGAAAAAACGCGCATTGCTGGGCACATCGGTCACCTGTCCGTGGCCGGCTTGCTCCAGACTTGCCGTGAGGTGACGACAATGCCTTGAGCCTGCCACCGCAGGCGGGCCAGCAGGCCCAGGAGGCATCACATGCGCGCTCACCCGTCCGGACGCTGCCCACCCCGGGGCCCACTCGCACGGCCCTGGGAGCCCCTGACGCTGCTGCTCGGCTGGATGGCGCTGTGCATCGTCGCGGCGCTGTGGCCTGCCCAGGCCCGAGCCCAGGCGGCCTCCGGATGGAAGCCACCTGCGGGCCCGCCTGCCCATTACACGGTGGCGGTGGTGCCCCAGTTTCCGGCCGTCGACATCAACCGCGTGTGGTCGCCCGTGCTGGCCTACCTGGGCCGCGAGCTGGGCGTGCAGCTCACGCTGAAGGTGGCCAAAGACATCCCCAGCTTCGAGGCCGAGGTGATGGCGGGCGAGCCCGACTTTGCCTACCTCAACCCCTATCACCAGTGGGCCGCACACCGTGCCCAAGGCTATGTGCCGCTGGTGCGCGACACGCAGTTGCTCACCGGCTTGCTGGTGGTGCGCAGAGACAGCACCCTGCAATCGCCGCAGGGCCTGCAGGACCAGACGGTGGCCTTCCCCGCGCCCAACGCCTTTGGGGCCTCGCTGCTGGTGCGCGCGCTGCTCACCGAAAAGGAGCAGGTGCGTTTCACGCCGATGTACGCCCGCACCCACACCAACGCCTTCCGACAGGTGGTGCTGGGCAAGGCAGCCGCAGCGGGCGGACTGCGCGCCACCCTGGCGCGCGAACCCGAAGAGCTGCGCCAGCAGCTGCGTGTGCTGCTGGAGACCCCCGGCGCCGCACCCCACCCTGTGAGCGCCCACCCGCGTGTGCCGGCCGCATTGCAGGCGGCATTCATCCAGGCCTGGCTGAAGCTGCCCCAGGAGCCGGGCATGCAGCAATGGCTGCAAGACATCCCCATGCCACACCCGATGCAGGCAGACCATGAACGTGACTACGCGCCCTTGGCGCGGCTCCACCTCGACCGCTACGTCGAGTGAGGCACAAGTGCCCACGCCAACCGCCGTCACGGCACGCCGTGCCTGGTGGCCACAGCGCCTTCACCACCAACTGGTGCTCATGGTCTCGCTCGCCATGGTGGCGTCGCTCAGCGTCCTGGGCGGCTTCACGGCCATTGAGCAAGCAGACATCGCCTTGCGCAGCCACGAGAGCAAGGCCACATCGCTGGCAAGGCAGGTGGCCATCGCCAGCCGCAACCCTTTGCTCACCGACAGCCTGGACCAGGTCGAAGAACTGGTGCTGAGGTCGGCCGACAGCCCTGAAGTCCTGACCCTGCAGGTGCTGTCGCCAAAAGGGCTCAACCTCGGGCACGCGGTGCGCGAGGGCGAGCAAATCAAGGTGATCTATGACCCGCCAGGTCACCCCGTTGCCACGCCGGCGCGCATCACACCGCAAGCCAGCCACGCCCAGGACCCCGACAGGCTGATCGTCTGGCAACCCGTGATCACCAACGTGCTGGTGGCCTGGGTGCGGCTGGAGTACGACACGCGCAGCCTCACGACCCTGCGCTGGCGCATCTGGCGCAACACCCTGGTGGTGGCGGCACTGGCCGTGTCGGTGTGCGCCATCGCGCTGGCGCTGGTGCTCAGGCGGCCGGTGCGCGCGCTCAACCGCGCACGCCAGTTCGCCATGGACCTGAGCAAATCCGAAGGCGGGCAGATGGAGGTCGAACAAGGCCCCATCGAGGTGATGGAGCTCAATGGTGCGCTCAACGAAGCCTCGATGCTGTTGCGCCAGCAGTTCCTCATCATCGAAGACTGGCTGCGCCAGCACAGCGAACACGAAGCCAGGCTGGCCGCGCGCAATGCCCAGCTGGACGCCATCTTCACCCTCAGCCGCGACGGCCTGCTGACGGTGGACCATGCCCAGCGCGTGCTGTTCGCCAACCAGGCCTTCATGCAGCTCACCGGGCTGGACACGCAAGAGGTGATCGGGCGCGATCTGCACGAGCTCAGTGCCCATTTGCAGGGCCTGTGCCTCAAGGGCTCGCTGTTTGATGGCCTCGTGTCGGCGCTGCACACGCAAGGCAGTGATGCGCCCCCGGCGGCACCGCAACTGCTGGTGCTGGGGGTTGGCGCGCAACGCTGTGTGCTCAGCCTCACCGGCCAGCGCAGCGACAGCAGCGTCGTGGCGGGGGTGCTCTACCTCAACGACGTCACCCGCCAGCACACGCTGGACCAGATGAAGAGCGACTTCCTGTCCATGGCCGCTCACGAGCTGCGCACGCCGATGGTCAGCATCTTCGGTTTCACCGAGCTGATGATGCACCGCGAGATGAAGCCCGAACAGCGCCAGGACCTGCTGGGCCGCGTCCACCGCCACTGCCAGTCCATGGTCAGCATCCTCAACGAGCTGCTGGACCTGGCCCGCATCGAAGCCCGCCGTGGCCAGGACTTCCAGTTCGAAGAAGTCGACTTCGCCCACGTGGTCCAGCAGGTGCTGGCCGACTTCAAGCCACCCACCCAGCGCGCCCCGCCAGCATCCGGCGAGGTGAACGGCCCCATGCCCGTGCGCGCCGACGTGCACAAGCTGCAGCAGGCCGTGCTCAACATCCTGTCCAACGCCTACAAGTACTCGCCAGACGGTGGCGAGGTGGCCGTGCGCTTCCTCAGCCGCACCGATGAACAGGGACGCCGCCGCCACGGCGTGCAGATCGAAGACCAAGGCATGGGCCTGGGCCCGCAGGACCTGGCCCGCCTGGGCGAGCGCTTCTTCCGCGTCGACAAGTCGGGCAGCATCCCGGGCACCGGCCTGGGCGTGAGCATCGTCAAGGAGCTGATGGACCTCATGGGTGGCCGCATGGACGTGGCCAGCACCTTGGGCCAAGGCACCACCGTCACGCTGTGGCTGTGACCCCCTAGTTCAAGGCGCTCGCCCCCCACGCTTGAAGCGCATCCGCATGGCGGCTCGGGCACCCCGGGCCACGTATTCCTGAATGCAGGCCCGTGTTCCTCACAGGCCACTCACCCCATCAGGAAACACCATGCCCATTCTGTACACCATGAAGACCCTGCAATTCGGCAGCAACACGCTGCACGTGCCGGGCCATGAGGTCGACGTCGTCGCCAGCAACCAGCCCGTGCCGCTGCAACCCAAGGTGGTGGACAACGCCAGCCACCTCTGGGATTTGATCTTCAGCTTCGAAGCCGGCAACTTCTTCACCGCGGCGCAGCCGGTGCCCGGCCTGGACGGCCAGACCGTGATGTCGTGGTACAGCCAGGAAGGTGTGCCCACGCCAGGCCCGCACGTGCTGGGCTTCACGCCCTTCCTGATCGACCCGCAAGGCGCCAAGACCGGCATGGTCAGCGCCAGCAACTTCATCGACTTCAACGCCCCGGGCGGCACCGGCAGCAGCATCGTCACCGACACCCTGCCCGGCCCCAGCGTCACCGCCACGGCCCACGCCGAGCTGCCCGAATTCGCGCAGACGGTCTTCAGCGCGCACGCCACCAGCCACAGCGTGGTCATCACCACCGAGAGCACGCACGCCGTCTTTGACCGCATCTTTGTGTACGGCGGCGCGGCCTCGCCAGTGGGCAAGCTGCTCACCGTGGCCAAGGGCGACAGCTGCCAGGCCCTGGCGGTCTACAAGCTGCAGACCACCACCGCCTCCAAAGAGATCGGCACCTTGCAGTTCCCCAAGATCCCCAGGGTGGAATGGCCGCAGCTGCTGGCCCAGGTGCTGCAAGACATCGTCACCCAGCCGCACGGCGAGGTCTATGCCCACCTCACCAGCCGCCAGCTGGCCGGGCTGGACGCGGCCACGCAAAAGGCCGCACTGGCCGCACTGGCCACCGGCATCGACCAGCTCAACCAGGTGCGCCAGACGATCTCGGGCTTGATCAAAGGCAGCCCGACCTGATGCCCGTGACGCCACCTGCGCCGACGCCGCCACGGCGTCCCTACAATGCCCCTTCGACAGGCAGTACAGGAGCGGCAGGTGGCGGAGGCATCACAGCAGGCAAACGGACCGGCAACAGGCGAGATCACGCAATGGCTGGTGGCCGCCCGCAGCGGCGACCCGCAGGCGCTGGACCAGCTGTTTGCGCGCCTCTACCCGCAGCTGCGCCAGATGGCCGCGGCCCGCATGCGCCGCACCGACGAGCGCTTGCTGCTGGACACCACCTCCCTGGTGCACGAGTGCTATGTGCGCCTGTGCGACTTGCGCCAGCTTGAGCTCAACGACCGCCAGCACTTCCTGGCCTATGCCGGCAAGGTGATGCGCTCGGTGGTGGTCGACCTGGCCCGCGCCCAGCAGGCCCAGCGCCGGGGCGGTGACCGCGACTTCGTCACCCTCGACACCCACCTGTCCGACACCCTGCCCAACGGCGAAGACGAGGTCATCCACATCCACGAGGCGCTGGCCAGCCTGGCCGAGGTCGACCCGCGCCTGGTGCAGGTGGTGGAGCTGCGCTACTTCGTGGGCCTGAGCCACGACGAGATCGCTCAGACCCTGGGCCTGAGCGTGCGCACCATCGAGCGCGACTGGGAACGTGCCCGCACCTTCCTGTACGCCGCCTTGCAGCCATGAAGCCCGGGCAGTGGGCGCGCCTCATGCCCTGGCTGGACCAGGCGCTGGACGTCGGCCCTGATCAGCAAGAAGCCTGGCTGGCCGCCCAGAACATGGCCGCCGACCTGCGCGCCGACCTGGCCCGCTTGCTGGCCCAGCGCCGCGCCATGAACGCCCAGGGCTTCCTGCAAGGCGAAGACCTGGGCCCCAAGCTCAGCGGCGTCGCCTTTCAGGAGGCCGATGGCGAGCACCCGGACGGCGACGCCGCTGCCCTGCAAGAAGGCCTGTTTGCGGGCGACCTCATCGGCCCCTGGCGGCTGCTGCGCCAGCTGGGACAGGGCGGCATGAGCGTGGTCTGGCTGGCCGAGCGCGACGACGGCCAGGTGCGCCGCCAGGTGGCGCTCAAGATGCCGCACGCCGGCCCGGGCCAGGCCCTGCTGGCCGCCCGCCTGCGCCGCGAGCGCGACTTCCTGGCCGCGCTGGAACACCCGCACATCGCCCGCCTCTACGACGTCGGCGTCACGCCCCAGGGCCTGCCCTACATGGCGCTGGAGCACGTGGACGGCCAAGCCATCCACACCCATTGCCACCAGCACCAACTGGGCCTGCAGGCCCGCCTGCAGCTCTTCCTGCAGGTGCTGGGCGCCGTGCAGCACGCCCACCAGCAGCTGGTGCTGCACCGCGACCTCAAGCCCGGCAACATCCTGGTCACGCCCGCCGGCGAGGTCAAGCTGCTGGACTTCGGCATCGCCAAACTGATCCGCGGCACCGACGGGCCGGATGCCAGCGGCACCGCGCCCTCCACAGAACTCACGCAGCACAGCGGCCAGGTGCTCACCCCGGACTACGCCGCACCCGAACAGATCGCCGGCCTGCCCCTGACCACCGCCAGCGACGTCTACGCTTTGGGCGTCATCCTCTTCGAGCTGCTCACGGGCCAGCGCCCTTACCGCCTGCCGCGCGGCACCCGTGGCGCCCTCGAAGAGGCCATCCTGGCGGCCGAAGTGCGCCGCCCCAGCGCCGTCTGGCTGGACCGCGACGTCAGCACCCTGCACCCCGATGCCGCCACCACGCCTGAGCTGGCCCGCCACTTCGGCAGCACGCCCGCCCGCCTGGCCCAGCGCCTGCGCGGCGACCTGGACCTCATCGTCGGCAAGGCCCTGCAGAA
>CANBQJ010000163.1 GCA_947371645.1 Burkholderiales bacterium
GACAGCGCGGCCGTCATGGTTTCGCGGTCGCGGATTTCACCGATGAGGATGCAATCAGGTGCCTGGCGCAGGGCGTTTTTCAGGCCCACCTGCAGCGACTGGGTGTCGCGCCCCACTTCGCGCTGGTTGACGATGGACTTCTTGTTGGAAAACAGAAATTCCAGCGGGTCTTCGATGGTGAGGATGTGGCCCGTCATGCGCTGGTTGCGGTGCTCCAGCATGGCCGCCAGCGTGGTGCTCTTGCCGGAACCGGTGGCGCCGGCCAGCAGGATCAGGCCGCGCTTTTGCAGCACCAGGTCGGACAGCACCGTGGGCACATTGAGCGTTTCCAGCGCCGGGATGTCGGTGGGGATGTAGCGGAACACCGCTGCCACCGAGCCACGCTGTTTGAAGGCGCTCAAACGGTAGATGGCGACGCCGGGGATGGTGATGCCCAGGTTGAGCTCGCCGGTCTCGTCCAGCTCTTCCATCTGCGTCGACGAAATCATCTCCGACAGCAGCTGGCGCGGTTGCGAGGGCGTGAGCACCTGGTCGGTCAGCTGCATGATCTGACCGTGGATCTTGATCAGGATGGGCGTGCGGGCAGACAGGAAAACGTCAGACGCCTTCTTTTCCGCCATCAGGCGCAGCACGCGCTCGAGGTTGCCTCCGCTCATCCTCAACTCCTTGGTGTCAACGCCCAGGATCGGGCCCACCGCGCAGCATAGCGGCCTTGTCGCCCCGCGATGGGCAAATCAAGGCCGCCGTGCGGTCGGTTCAAGCCCGGTTCAAGCCCATTTCAAGCACCACGCAACAGGTCGTTGATGCTGGTCTTGGAGCGCGTCTGCGCGTCCACGCGCTTGACGATCACGGCGCAGTACAGGCTGTACTTGCCGTCGGCCGAGGGCAGGTTGCCCGACACCACCACCGAACCGGCGGGGATGCGGCCATACGTCACCTCGCCCGTGGCGCGGTCGTAGATCTTGGTGGACTGGCCGATGTACACGCCCATCGAGATCACCGAGTTCTCTTCCACGATCACGCCTTCGACCACTTCGGAGCGGGCGCCGACGAAGCAGTTGTCTTCGATGATGGTGGGGTTGGCCTGCAGGGGTTCCAGCACGCCGCCGATGCCCACGCCACCCGAGAGGTGCACGTTCTTGCCGATCTGGGCGCAAGAACCCACGGTGGCCCAGGTGTCGACCATGGTGCCTTCATCGACATAAGCGCCGATGTTCACGTAGGACGGCATCAGGATGACGTTCTTGGCCTGGAAGGAGCCACGGCGGGCCACGGCTGGGGGCACGACGCGCACGCCGGTGGCCTTCAACTGGTCAGCCGACAGGCCGGCGTACTTGGTGGGCACCTTGTCGTAGAACTGCAGGGGGCCGTCGCCCATGGGCACGTTGTCGTTGAGGCGGAAGCTCAGCAGCACGGCCTTTTTGATCCACTGGTGGGTTTCCCAGGCGCCGTTGACCTTCTCGGCGACGCGCAGCTTGCCGCTGTCCAGGTCGTCGATGATGTGGTTGACGGCGTCGCGGATGTCAGCGGGTGCGCTGGCGGCCGACAGTTCGGTGCGGCGTTCCCAGGCGGCGTCGATGACGGATTGCAGGTTGCTCATGTGGCGTTCCTCAGTTCAAGCTTCAAGCGATGTGGGGACAGCGCGACGCGGGGCCGCGCGGTCGGATTCAGGTGTGTTCAGTCGGGGCGCAGGCCGGGCTCAGGCAGATGCCGGGTGGGCGGCGATGAAGTCGCAGATGCGCTGTGCCGCCTCCACGCATTCTTCCACCCCTGCCACCAGGGCCATGCGGATTCGCCCGTGGCCGGGGTTCAGGCCATGGGCCTCGCGGGCCAGGTAGCTGCCCGGCAGCACGGCGACATTGTATTGAGCCAGCAGCTCGCGGGCGAACCATTCGTCGCTGCTGAACCCCGCATGGCTGCCCATGTGGGCAGGCACGCCGGCCCACAGGTAGAAGCCGGCGTCGGGCAGCTTCACGTCCATCACGGCCGAGAGCATGGGCGTGACGCGTTCGAACTTCTGTCGGTAAAGCGCGCGGTTGTGCTCGACGTGGGCTTCGTCGTTCCAGGCGGCGATGCTGGCCTTTTGCACCGCGGGGCTCATGGCGCTGCCGTGGTAGGTGCGGTAGAGCAGGAAGGCCTTCATCAGCGCAGCATCACCCATCACGAAGCCCGATCGCAGCCCCGGCACGTTGGAGCGCTTGGACAGGCTGGTGAGCGCGATCAGGTTCTTGAAGTCGGCGCGGCCCAGCTTGGCGGCGGCTTCCAGGCCACCCAGAGGCGCGGCGCCTTCGCCTTCGCGGAAGTAGATCTCCTAGTAGCACTCGTCAGACGCGATGACGAAGCCGAAGCGGTCGCTCAGGGCAAACAGCTTCTGCCATTCGTCCAGCGGCATCACCGCGCCGGTGGGGTTGCCCGGCGAGCACACGTAGAGCAGCTGGGTGCGGGCCCAGGTGGCCTCGTCGATCTGCGACCAGTCGGCGGCGAAGTTGCGTGCCGGGTCGGAATTGGCGAACACCACCTGCGCGCCGCCCAGCAGGGCCGCGCCTTCGTAGATCTGGTAGAACGGGTTGGGACAGACCACCACGGGGCCACCCTGGGCCTGGTGCTGGTTGGGGTCGATGACGGTTTGCGCCAGGGCAAACAGCGCTTCGCGCGAGCCATTGACCGGCAGGATCTGCGTGGCGGGGTTGAGCGTCAGGCCGTATCGGCGCTGCACCCAGGCGGCGCAGGCTTCGCGCAAGGCGGGCTCACCGGCGGTGGCGGGGTACTGGGACAGGCCGCCCAGCGAGGCGCTGAGGGTCTCGCAGATGAAGGCCGGCGTGGCGTGTTTGGGCTCGCCGATGCCGAGGCTGATGGGGCGCAGGTCGGGCCGGTCTGGATCAGGGCGGACGTCCGCCGTCAGGGCCTTGAGGCGCTCGAAGGGGTAGGGCTGGAGCCGGTTCAACAGGGGGTTCATCCCCGCATTATCCCAGCGCTTGCCCCGTGTTCAGGGCCGTGGCAAGTCCGACACCACGTCGCGGTTGCGCCCCTCTTGCTTGGCGCGGTAGAGCGCCTCGTCGGCCCGCTCCAGCGTGTGGTGCATGCCGGCGGCGCGGTTGTGCACCGCCAGGCCAGACGAAAAACGCACACGCAGCGTGGGCCACTGCGGCGAGACCACGGCGTCGGCCAGGGCGGTGCGCAGGCGCCCCAGGGCCACTTGCGCCTTGGTGGCAGAGGTGTTGGGCAGCAGGAAGATGAACTCCTCGCCGCCCCAGCGTGCCACCACATCGGATTCGCGCAGCACCAGGGTGGCGGCAGAGCCAAAGGCCATCAGGGCGTGGTCGCCGGCACGGTGGCCGAACTGGTCGTTGACGCGCTTGAAGTGGTCCAGGTCGACCAGGGCGATGGTGAAAGGCTCGCCATAGCGGTCGTAACGGCGTATGCAGTCTTCCAGGCGACCTTGCATGAAGCGCCGGTTGTACAGGCCGGTGAGCGCGTCGCGGGTGGCCATGTCTTCGACTTTGGCCAGGGTGTCGCGCAACTCGCGGCGTTGGGCGGTCAGGCGGTTGCGCCAGCTGCCGATCTGGTGGGCGCAAAACGCCATGGACGGCACCGTGCCCATCATGAGCTCGAAGCGCAGCAGTTCCAGGTCGGGCGGGTAGTAGGCGGGGTCGTAGTGGGCCAGGATGCCCATGCTCAGGCCCAGCATCACGATGGCCAGCATGCCGATGACCACCGACTGGCGTGGCGTGTGGGTGTACATGCCAAACACCATCACCAGGCCCACCAGCACCATCACCACGCCGCGGTCATGCGGGCCCGCGGCGGTGTAGGCAAAGGAGATGGCCAGCAGCGCAAACAGGTTCTGCGGCAGCATCAAGGTGGCGTCCTTGAAGCGCTTGCTCCAGCCGGTGCGCACCGCCAGGTAGAAAAACAGGTAGGCGGGGATGGTCGTCCACAGCAGCAGGTGGGGGGCAAAGGGCCGGATGAGGTTGATGGTGGCCGCGTAGAAGGCCACGCCACAGCTCACGGCATACATCAGAGCGCACAGCAAAATGGCCGCGGTGCGGGCGCGCGTGAGCTTGTCGGGCCCGAAGATGGTCACCGCCAGGCTGTGCATGTTGTCCACCACCGGGTCGGGTGATGGGCCGTCGGCCATGAAGGTGCTCATGTGCTGGCTCCCATCTGGCTGTCGGCAGGCAGTGTGTCGGTTTGGGGTGAGTCGGTGTGTGCAGGTGGGTTGTTGCTGTCGTCGGCGGCCTGGCAGCGGTTGCGGCCGGACTGTTTGGCGCGGTAGAGCGCGGCGTCGGCACGGTCGATGGCGTGCTCCAGCGTCTCGCCATGGCGAATTTCGGCCACGCCTGCTGAGATGGTCACGCGCAGGCCGGGCGTCTCGTCAAAGCGCAGGGCCTCGAAAGAGCTGCGGACGCGCTCGGCGGCCACCAGCGCGGCGTCCAGGCTCACGTGGGGCAGCATCAGCAGGAACTCTTCGCCGCCCCAGCGCCCCAGTTTGTCCACCTGGCGCAGCTGTGGCCGTGAACTGTTCACGAAGCTGCGCAGCACCACATCGCCCACGGCATGGCCATGGCGGTCGTTGACCAGCTTGAAGTGGTCCACATCGAAGAGCGCCACGCAAAAGCCGGTGCCCGTGCGTTCCCACACCTTGAACTCGTGCTCCAGCAGTTCGGTGAGCATGCGGCGGTTCAGGGTGCCGGTCAGCATGTCGGTGGTGGCCATCTGCTGCAAGGTGTCGATGGCCTCCGTCAACTCGCGGGACTGGCGGGCGATGCGCACGCGGATGTCGCTCACCCACTTGCCGATCAGCGACAGCGCCAGGATGGTGGAGCCGGCCAGCACGAAATGCGCCCAGCCCGAGGCCGGTTTGTAGTGCACCGGGTCACGCAGGGTCACGAAGAGGATGCAGGCGCCCAGCAAGGCCACCGTGGTCACGCCCAGGCCCAGCACCTGTTTGGGCCTCAGGCGGAACATCGACAGCACCACCACCTGGGTCATCAGGATGATGACGTTGGCCCGGTGGTCACCCAGCGAGGCGTATGCGGCCAGGCTGATGAGGATGGCGCACAGCGAATGCGGCAGGGCCAGGACGGGGTCGTCGAAGCGCTGGCTCCAGCCTGAGCGCACCAGGGCAAAGAAGAAGACGAAGGTGGACAGGCTGGCGACGAGCAAGCCGGTGGCCACGGCAGACGACATCAGCCCCAGGTGGCGGGCGTGCACGATGCCGATGGTGCTGCCCACATAGGGCGCCAAGGACAGCACGGCCAGCCAGACATGGCGGCGCATTTGAGGCTGGGTGCCCAGCAGCAAACGTGAGAAGGCAGAGGATGGATGCAGACGACTCATGGACGGCAGACGCTTTGAGGGCATATCGGCCGGCTGTGCGGAAAGTTGACCTCTCAGGGGTGGCTGTTGGCGCGCATGGGCTGCGCGGCGGGCTGGCTCAACTGGTCCCACAGGGCGAGAGCCTGTTCCTGCACGGCGGCGGGCAGGGCGTAGAAGGCCGAGCCGATCTGCCGCGACCCGAAGTCGTCCTGGCTGCGCGGGATGGCCCCGCGGATGGCAAATTTGCGCCCATTGAAAAACACCAGCAGCTTGCCTTCGTCGACCGACTGGGAAGGCCCTGGCAACACGTAGGCGATGTAGGCCTCCAGGTGGCCGTCGTGGTCGGCGTCACGGAGCATCACGCGGTTGCGGGTTTCGGCCAGGCGGTCTGTGGGGGCGATGAAAAAATCGCGGGCCTGCCAGTCTTTCTTCCAGCCCTTGGCCTGACGGCTGCGCTGGGTGAAGAGCACCTCGGTGCCGCGCTGGCCCGGGCTGCGCACACGCGACACGGTCACGATGTGCTCGCCAGCCTGGTCGGTGCAACGCCAGGCCTGGTCCAGCACCTCGTCGGTTTGCAAGTCCAGGGCGGGGGTCAGGGCGCTGGTGTCTTCGGGCTGACTGGGGCAGTCGCGGCGGGCGGGCTCGGCATGGGTCCGGCGCACGGCTTCACTGGCAGGGCTGGCAGGTGGTGCCGCCCTGGCCACGCCTGGCAGCGCAAGTGCGAGAACAAGGGCCACGCGGGCCATTGAGGCCATCCAGGCCATCAGCCAGCCGGCGTCCACAGCCATCTGCCATGGCATGGGCAGTGCACGCCTCACGCGCCACCCCCCGGGCCTGGCAGGTAGCGGGCGTCAGAGTAGGTCAGCAACCACTGCGGCTTGAAGGCGACAAACGTGGCCGTGAGCATGCCGGTGCTGATCGCCTCGCCCCAGCCCAGCAGCCAGTGGGCGAGCATCCACTCTTCGGTGTCCAGGCTGTCGGGCTTGTGTTGCGCCAGCAAGGCCAGCGCGCCGGTGGCGGTGATGGCCAGCGCCGTGGCCACGAAACCCCGCCCCAGGATGTAGACGAAGAGGTGCCGGGGCAGCCATCGGCGGACGCCCAGGCCCATCAACAGCGCCAGGGTGGCGGGGATGACGCCTGACCAGACGGTCTGGTTCAGCAGATCCGCCCAGTCGATGACCGGGGGCAGTTGCCGCCAGGTCAGTGCCGTGGCCGCCAAAGCCACCCAGGGCAGGCTCCAGATGGCCAGGGGCCAGCCCACCATCAGCACCAGCAGCGTGGCGCCACTGACGTGCAGGGCCAGGTTGCCGGGCAGGAGGTGACGTGTCCACCACAAGGCGGGCAGGGCGAGCATGGCCACCAGCCAGGGCGTTTGCAAGGGCGTGTGGGCCAGCACCCGCCAGGGCTTGAACAACCAGGCCACCGCCAGGGCGACGGCCAGGCAGGCGGCGTCCAGGGTGGTGGCGAAGTCGGCGCTCACGTCGTGGTCAGGTCGAGGTCAGCAGACCATCAACCCAGGAGGCCCGTTTCCTGGCCCAGCGCGGGCAGATCGACCTTGGGCGCGGGCGTCCAGCCCTTCTGGCGGTGTTCGACGACGACGTTGGTGTAGATGCCGCCGCGCACATACCACTTGGCCGTGATGCGCAAAAAACGCGGCTGGATGGCAGCAACGATGTCACCCAGGATGTCGTTGGTGACCTTCTCGTGGAAGGCGCCCTGGTTGCGGTAGCTCCACATGTACATCTTCAGGCTCTTGAGCTCGACGCACTGCTGGTCGGCGATGCAGTCGATGGTGAAGTGCGCGAAGTCGGGCTGGCCCGTCAGCGGGCAGAAACAGGTGAACTCGGGCACCTGGAACTGGATGAGGTAGTCGCGCTGGGGGGCTGGATTGGGGAAGACGTCCAGCTGGCGCGAGGGCACCGAGGGCGGCGTGGCCGGCTTGACGCGCTCACCCACAGCGACCGGCTTGGCGGCTTTGGCTGCCTTGCCCACCTTTGGGGCAACAGGCGTGGCGGGAGCAGGTGAGGCGGTGTTTTTCTTGGCCATGGCAGAGATTCAAAAGCAACAAAGGGCCCCGCATGGCGGCTGGGCATGCAGGCAAGCCGCAGGGCCGGTGAATGGGCGATGCTATCATCAAAGATTCTTCCCAAGCCGATTCATTGCGGGTTTCCCCAAACAAATCAAAGACTTAGCGTGCGATCAGGGCGGCAACGCCATGGCGCCCTGGCTTGCCCACAACCATGCGACTGAACTCGATCAAGCTGTCCGGCTTCAAGTCATTCGCCGAGCCCACGCATTTCCAGCTGCCCGGGCAGTTGGTGGGGGTGGTGGGCCCCAACGGTTGTGGCAAATCCAACATCATGGACGCGGTGCGTTGGGTGTTGGGTGAATCCAAGGCCTCCGAGCTGCGCGGCGAGTCCATGCAGGACGTGATCTTCAACGGCTCGGGCAACCGCAAGCCGTCCAGCCGGGCCAGCGTCGAGCTGGTTTTCAGCAACGAAGACGCCCGAGCCGGCGGCCAGTGGAACCAGTTTGCCGAGATCGCGGTCAAGCGCGTGCTCACGCGCGACGGCACATCCAGCTACTTCATCAACAACCAGCCGGTGCGCCGCCGTGACGTGCAGGATGTCTTCCTGGGCACGGGCCTGGGGCCCCGCGCCTACGCCATCATCGGCCAGGGCACCATCAGCCGCATCATCGAATCCAAGCCGGAAGAGCTGCGCCTGTTCCTGGAAGAGGCCGCGGGCGTGTCCAAGTACAAGGAACGCCGCCGCGAGACCGAAAACCGGCTGAAGGACACCCGCGAGAACCTCACCCGCGTGGACGACATCCTGCGCGAGCTCAACGCCAACCTCGACAAGCTGGAGAAGCAGGCCGAGGTGGCCACGCGCTACAAAGGCCTGCAAGAGCAAGGCAGCACCAAACTGCATCAGCTGTGGTTCCTCAAGCACCGCGACGCGGCCAGCGAAGAAAGCCGCATCCGCCTGGCCGTGGCCGAAGCCACCAACGCCCTTGAAGCCCGCACCGCCGAGCTGCGCCACACCGAAGCGGGACTGGAGCAGGTGCGGCAAGACCACTACGCCGCCAGCGATGCCCTGCACGCGGCCCAAGGCGCCCTGGCCGAAGCCAACCTGGAGGTGAGCCGGCTGGAAGAGCGCATCCGCTACGTGGTGGAAGGGCGCCAGCGCACCGAAGC
>CANBQJ010000164.1 GCA_947371645.1 Burkholderiales bacterium
CTGGTGCAGCTCGATCACCTCAGCGATCTGGTCGCCAATGGTGAACAAGGGGTTGAGCGCCGTCATTGGCTCCTGGAAGATGACGGAGACGTCTTGCCCTCGCACGCCGCGCAGTTCGTTTTCACTGAGCTGCAGCAGGTCGCGCGCAGGCTGACCTTGGGCGCCCACCAGCCAGGCCTGGCCGCTCAGGCGCGCCTGGGGCACCAGACGCAAGAGGCTCATGGCGGTGATGGTCTTGCCCGAGCCACTCTCGCCCACCAGGGCGAGCTTCTCTCCAGCATGGATCTGCAGGCTCACGCCCTTGACCACTGCCTTGTCGCCAAAGGCCACGTTCAGGTCGCGCAGGTCCAGCAGGGGCGGCGACAGCTTCTCCGTGCTCATGCGGCCTCCTTGCGCGGGTCCAGGGCGTCGCGCAGCGCGTCGCCCATGAAGGTCAGCAGCAGCAGCGTCAGCACCAGCACAGCAAAGGTGGCCAGCGAGATCCACCAGGCGTCCAGGTTGTTCTTGCCTTGCGACAACAGCTCGCCCAGGCTGGGCGTGTCGGGCGGCACCCCAAGGCCCAGGAAATCCAGCGAGGTGAGCGCCAGGATGGCCGCGCTCATGCGAAAAGGCAGGAAGGTCACCACCGGGGTCAGGCTGTTGGGCAGGATGTGGCGGCTGATGATCTGCCAGTTCGACAGGCCCAATGCCCGCGCAGCCCGCACGTAGTCGAGCTGCCGGTTGCGCAAGAATTCGGCGCGCACGTAATCCGACAGGCCGATCCAGCCAAACAGGCTCAAGAGCACGAACAACAGCCACACGCTGGGCGAGAACACGGCAGAGAACACGATCAGCAGGTAGAGCTCCGGCATGGAGCCCCAGATCTCGATGAGGCGCTGCAAGACCAGATCGGTGCGCCCGCCGTAAAAGCCCTGTACCGCGCCCGCCAGCACACCCACCAAGACGCCCACCACCGTCAGCGCGATGCCAAACAGCATCGACACCCGAAAGCCATACAGCAGGCGCGCAAAGACGTCGCGGCCACGGTCATCGGTGCCCAGCCAGTTGTCTCGCGAAGGCGCTGCCGGGTTGGGTTCTTTGGCGAAGTAATTGATGGTGCGGTAGTGCGAGCGGTTGAGCGGGTAGATCGCGAAGTTGCCCGGCTTGCCGAACTGCTGGGCGATGAAGGGGTCGAGGTAATCCGTGGGCGTGTCGAAGTCGCCGCCAAAGGTGCGTTCGGGCACGTCCTGCACGATGGGCACATACCAATGCCCGCTGTAGTGCACCAGCAGTGGCCGGTCGTTGGACAACATTTCCGCACAGAGGCTGAGCAGCACCAGGCCCATGAACAGCCACATGCTGATGTAGCCCATGCGGTGCTGCTTGAAACGCAGCCAGGCGCGCCGTGCGGGCGACACGGAGACGGGAATGGGGTGCTCTCGGTCAGGCATCGAATTTCACACGCGGGTCAACCCACACGTAGCAAAGGTCGCTGATGAGCTTGGTGACCAGGCCGATCAGGGTGAACAGGTAGAGGGTGCCCAGCACCACGGGGTAGTCGCGGCGGATCACGGACTGGTAGCTCAGCAGGCCCAGGCCATCCAGCGTGAAGAGGGTCTCGATCAGCAGCGAGCCCGTGAAGAAGGCCCCGATGAAGGCGGCCGGGAAGCCCGTCACCAGCGGCAGCAAGGCGTTGCGAAACACGTGCTTCCACAGCACCTGGCGCTCGCCCAGGCCCTTGGCACGGGCGGTCATCACGTACTGCTTGCGGATCTCGTCCAGGAACGCGTTCTTGGTCAGCATGGTGATCACCGCAAAGCTGCCCAGCACGCTGGCCGTCACCGGCAAGGTGATGTGCCACAGGTAGTCGGTGACCTTGGCGCCCCAGCTGAGCTGCTCCCAGTTGGGCGAGGTCAAGCCACGCAGCGGAAACCACTGCACGAAAGAGCCCCCACCAAACAGCACCAGCAGGGCCACGCCCAGCACGAATCCAGGGATGGCATAGCCGATCAGCACCAGCACGCTGGTGACCGCGTCGAAGCGCGAGCCCGCCCGCACGGCCTTGGCGATGCCCAGCGGCACAGACACCAGGTAGCTCAGCAGAAAAGTCCACAGGCCCAAGGAGATGGACACCGGCATCTTGTCCTTGATCAGTGCCCACACGCTCATGTGGTGCACAAAACTCTGCCCGAGGTCGAACTGCGCGTAAGACACCACCATGCGCACGAAGCGCTCGGGTGCCGGCTTGTCAAAGCCATAGAACTTCTTGAGCTCTTCCACCTGCGCCGGGTCCACGCCCTGACGGCCTCGGTAGGCCGTGGCCGCGCCGGCCTGCTCACCGCCGGTGGTGCGACCACTGAGCTGCGACATCACCTGCTCCACCGGCCCGCCCGGGACGAACTGGATCACCACGAAGGTGACCAGCAGCACGCCCAGCAGCGTGGGGAACATCAGCAAAATGCGTTTGAGGATGTAGGCCCACATCACAGGCTCCACCAGCAACCGAGGACCCAGGCCTCGGGCGGATAGTATTGGGGCGGCTGCTCAGGCATGCCGAACTTGCCACCACGGTATGCCACGCGGTGGGTGTTGGAGTACCAATGCAGCACGGCGTAGTGACCATGGCGCAGCACGCGGTCCAGGGCGCGCACGGCCACGATCAGCTCTGGCCGCGTCCTGGCCGACTGGATGCGCAGCAGCAGCGCGTCGATGGCCGGGTCCGCAATGCCCATGAGGTTGCTGCTTCCTTCCTGCCTGGCCTGGCTGGAGTGGTACCACTGGTAGAGCTCGCTGCCCGGCGTCAGGCGGCCGGCCGTGGCCAGGCTCACCGCTTCGAACTCGAAGCGCTTCATGCGCTTTTCGTACACGGCGTAGTCCACCACGCGGTAATTGGACTGGATGCCCAGCTTCTCCAGGTTGCGCGACAGCGGCGCCAGCACGCGGCCCATGCTGGGCGAGTTGTCCAGGAACTCGATGGTGAAGGCCTCGCCTTGGGCATTGCGCAACTTGCCGTCCTGCAGCGTCCACCCAGCCTGCGCCAGCAGCGTGCGGGCACGGCGCAGGTTTTCGCGCAAGGAGCCCGGTGGCATGGTGGTGGGCGGCTGGGGGACGGCCTGGGTCAACACTTCCGGGCGCAACTTGTCGCGCAAGGGCGCCAACAGGGCCAGTTCATCGCCCTCGGGCAAGCCTTTGGCCTCGAAATCGCTGTTGGTGAAGTAGCTGTTGAGCCGCTTGTAGATGCCGTAGAAAAGTTGGCGGCTCATCCAGTCGAAGTCCATGGCCAGGTCGATGGCTTCTCGCACGCGCGCGTCCTTGAACTTGTCCAGCCTCGTGTTGAAGATGAAGCCCTGAAAGCCGGCCGCATTGCGGTGCGGCAGCGTGCGCTTGACCAGTTCACCCGAATCGAACTTGCGGCCCTTGTACTGGCGCACCCAGTCTTTGGAGATGTAGGACTGGATGAAGTCGAACTCGCCGGCCTTGAAACCTTCGAAGGCCGTCACGTTGTCCAGGTAAAGCCGGAAGGTGATGCGGTCGAAGTTGAACTGGCCCTTGCGCACATTGAGCTGGGCGCCCCAGTAGTTGGGGTCTCGCTCATAGGTGATGTCCTTGCCGATCTCCTTGCTGGCGATGCGGTAAGGCCCAGAGGCGATGGGCACGTCGCTGACGATCTGATCGAAGGGTTTGAGCTTGCCGTCCACCAGCCCCCATTTGTGGCTGAACACCGGCAGGCTGCCCACGATCAGCGGCAACTCGGGGTCCGGGCGCTTGAGCTCAAAACGCACGGTGCGCTCGTCCACCATCACCAGGGCCTTCACTCCAGAGAAATAGGCCGGGTATTGCGGCGCCGCCAGCTTGCTGCTGAGCATCTCGAACGAATGCTTCACGTCCATCGCCAGCACGGGGTCGCCATTCTGGAAGTGCGCCTTGGGGTTGAGCCTGAACGTGACCGACAGGCGATCCGGTGCCACGCTCACGTCTTCGGCCAGCAGCCCGTAGGCGGTGGCCGGCTCGTCCATGTCACCAATCAGCAAGGTCTCGAAGACCAACATGTCCATGCCTGGCGGCTCTGTTCCCTTGAGCGTGAAGGGGTTGAGCTTGTCGAAGTTGTTGGCGATCAGCGGCGCCACCAGCGACAACTGACCGCCCTTGGGTGCCTGCGGGTTGACGTAGGCGAAGTGGTCAAAACCCGGGGGGTATTGGATGTCGCCAAACTGGGCATAGGCATGCGCGGCCCAGACGGCCGGCGCCAGCGCCCACAGCAGGCTGCAGGCCACCAGCCACGCACCGACGCGCCTGAAAGCCGCACCGATGGCACGGCCGCGCGGGAGCGGCTGGCCGCTTGTGTTGTCCCTGTCTTGCATGGTCTCAGCCTACCAGAGCATCAGGGCGTCTCGCCCTTGCACGACCAGCTGCGTCTGCCGCCCCACAGGCAGACAGAGCTTGGTCGGCACGTGGCCGAATGGCAAGCCGGTCAGGATGGGCGTGCTCACCTGCGTGCGCAGGTGATCCACCACCGTGGACAGCTTGTAGCCCTTGTCCAGCGGCGAGGGTTTGAAGTCAGTGAAAGCACCCAGCAGCACAGCCTTTTGCTGCGCCAGCACCCCGGCCTGATGCAGCTGCAGCAAGGCCCGCTCAATGCGGTAGGGGTGTTCGTTGACGTCCTCCAGGAAGAGGATGCCGCCCTTGATGCGCGGGAAGTGCGGCGTGCCCAGCAGCGCCTGCACCATGCTCAGGTTGCCACCCCACAGGCGCCCCGACACCTCCAGGCCGTCGAAGCCGGCCGCGGTGCGAAAGCCCAGCGCTTCCAGCAGACCCTGCATGGCTTCCACAAAACAATCCTGGGTGACGTCGTCGCCACCATCCGGCACGTCATCGCGGCCAAAGTCGCCGCAGGCCATGGGCCCAGCCCAGAAGCCTGCCGTGTGGCCCTCGCCCACCTTGTGCGGGCCGGTGGCCTTGTGGGCCAGGGCCGACAGGTGCAAGGCGGTGAGGTCGCTGTGTCCCACCCAGCTGACGCCACGCTCCACGCTGCGGGCCACCAGGGCCCAGTCGATGCGGTCAAGCAGCCGGCTCAGGCCATAGCCGCCGCGCGTCGCCAAAGCCACGCCACCTTGGAGCGCGCACATGCGCTGCAAAGCCTGCAGGCGCGTGTCGTCGTCGCCCGCAAAGCGCTGGTGGCGCGCCAGGGCAGAGGCGTCCACTTCCGGCGCAAAACCCAGCTGCTTGAGGCGCCGGGCGGCACGCTTGACGCTGGCCGCCACCGGCACCACGCCGGCCGGGCTGAAGATGGACAAAGGAATGGGCACGGGGCCCTGGTCGGGAGAGGCTTGACTCATGCCGGCAATGATGCCGCATCCGCCGGGTGCCTCGCCGCACCTGCCGCCGTCAGCGCGTCATTTGCGCGTCATCAACGCGACGACTTCTGGACCTTGGCCAATGTCTTCACCTGGAAGCTGCCATCGTTGTCAAACAACCAGGCCTCCATGAAGCCGCTGCGTTGCATCTCGGCGCGCTCGGCCTCGCTGAGCTGGATGGTCGGTGCGCGGCGCACGGTTTCCAGGGCACGGGCCTGCATCTCGGGCTGCTGCTCATTGCCACGCACGACCTCGGCCTTCCACTGGTTGTTCTCGTCGAGCTTCACGCTCAGCACGATCACTGCGCGCAGCATGGGCTGCGGGTTGCGGTCATGCACATACTCGGGCGAGCCGGTGTACACCGCCTTGGCAAAGTCCTTCTTGACGTTGTCCGGCACGGCGGCGCTGGCGGGCTGCATCACGGACAGCAAGGCGCCGGCCAGGAAACTGAAACAGACTGTTTTGACGTTCACGAGAGGCTCCGATGTGAGGTGGCAACCTCTCCATCTCAGCCCCTTGACCCGGTGCATGTCCAGATGCGGCGGGCACGGCTTTCGTGAACCACTGCCCGCAGGCAACCCATTTGTGGGGACGCGCCGGCGGCCGACCTCATCCCCAGGGTGCTTTCTCCTGAAGCCAGGTGCACCGGCCGGACTTCCGGCAGGCGCAACGCCTCCCCCCACGTCGTCACAAACGATTACGAATCAGGGCTCAAGTTGATGCACAGCCCGACGCTCTCAAGCGCGGCCTGACATCCCCTGCCAACGCGCACGCCACAAGGCCAGGCACTCGACCAGGCCCGACAGCACCACCACCAGCATGACCCCAGCGCGCATGAGCTGGCGATCCAGACTTCGGCGTTGAACGGTGTGCATGGTGATGCTCCAGCTGCGGTGCACGCGCACGGGGTGTGCACGGCTGCGGCGGATGATGCGCACCCGATGTGACGCGCAGATGACACACCCACCCTGTCGCACGGCTGACATGCGCACTGCGCAGGATGCGAAGTTGCCCAGCAGCCCTGACACCTGACACGCGCGACCCGCCGCCCCAGCCTTTGAGCCCGCCACCTGACACCCCACCGACGGCCCCATGGGTGGCCGTCCCCAGCGCCTGCGCAGAACTGACCGAGCTCAACCGGCTCATCGAGCTGGGTGGCCCTCACCTGCGGCCAGAGCGCCTTTGCCAGGTCGACGTGGCCGGCCAGTTGCTCGACGTGATCGCCGTGACGCTGGGCAGCACCGACCCGCGCGCGCCCACGCTGGGGCTGTTCGGCGGCGTGCACGGCCTGGAGCGCATCGGCACCGAGGTGGTGATGGCCTTTTTCAGCAGCCTGGTCCACCGCCTGAAATGGGACGCCTCCCTGCACGACCAACTCGCCACCATGCGGCTGGTCATCATGCCCGTGGTCAACCCAGGTGGCTTGTGGCTGGGCACGCGCGCCAACCCCCACGGCGTCGACCTGATGCGCAACTCACCCGTGGAATCCGAAGAAGACGTGCCCTTCCTGGTGGGCGGCCAGCGCCTGAGTGCCGCCCTGCCCTGGTACCGAGGCCCTGCCGGGCAGCCCATGCAGGATGAAGCTGCGGCCCTGTGCCAGGTGGTTCGCGAGCACATGTTGTGCAGTGACTTTGCCCTGGCCCTGGACTGCCACTCCGGCTTTGGCGTGCAAGACCGCATCTGGTTCCCGTATGCCCACACCACCAGGCCGGTTCACCACCTGGCCGAGTTGCATGCCCTGCACCGCGTCTACGACCAGAGCAACCCGCACCACCACTACATCTTCGAGCCGCAAAGCGTGCAGTACCTGACCCACGGCGACTTGTGGGACCACCTCTACCGGGTCAGCCTGGAGGGGCCAGGTGACGAGCTTGCCCAGGTCTTCCTGCCGCTGACGCTGGAGATGGGCTCCTGGCTTTGGATCAAGAAGAACCCCCGCCAGCTCTTCAACCGCCACGGCATCTTCAACCCGCTGATCGGCCACCGCCACCAGCGGGTGCTGCGCCGCCACACGCCCTGGCTGGAGTTCCTGATGCGCGCCACCGCCAGCCACAGCCGCTGGCGGCCCGCCGAGCATGAGCGCGACCTGCACCACCGCCAGGCCCTGGCGCGCTGGTACCCGGGCCAAGCTCGGCGCAAAGGCCTGGTCCGCCCATGAAGCCACTGCCACGCCCCCAGCCACCGGATTCACGCCATGCCCACGCCGCCTGAACACGCCGCCAACGAGACCTGGGTGCTGCTGCGCGGCCTCATGCGCGAACACGGCCACTGGGGCGACTTTCCTGCGCGCCTGGCCGCCGCCACCGGCGCACGGCAGGTCCTCACCCCGGACTTGCCCGGCAACGGCCTGCTGCACACCCAGACCAGCCCCACCCGCATCGCCGACATGGTGGACGCCTGCCGCGCGCAGGTGCGCCAGGCCCTGGGCCCCGATGCCGGCCCGGTGCGCGTGCTGAGCATCTCGATGGGCGGCATGCTGGCCACGGCCTGGGCGCATCAGCACCCTCACGAGCTGGCCAGCCTGTGCCTCATGGCCAGCAGCATGCGGCCCTTCAGCCCCTTGTGGCAGCGGCTGCGCCCGGTGCACTGGCCACGCATCCTGGGCCTGCTGTCCAGCGGCGCATCAGACCAGGAATGGGAGCTCGCCATCCTGCAGATGACCACCTGCAGCCCGCAAGCAGCATGGGCCCTGCCTGACTGGCTGGCCATACGCCAGCAACGCCCCGTGCGCACGGCCAACGCCCTGCGTCAGCTGCTGGCCGCCGCCCGTTTTCGGGCCCCTTTGCAGGCCCCCGCCGTGCCCACATTGATCTTGTGCGGTGCGCAAGATGCGCTGGTCGACCCGCGCTGCTCGGCGGCCATTGCCCAAGCCTGGGGCTGCGCCTTGCACACGCACCCTGACGCTGGCCATGACCTGCCGCTGGACGCGCCGCAATGGGTCATCGACACCTTGCTTGACACACTGCTCAATGGACGCCCCACAAACCAGAAACCCCCTGCCCGCACAAGGCAGACAGGGGGTTGAATCTGGCGGAAACGGAGGGATTCGAACCCTCGATACGCTTTTGGCGTATGCTCCCTTAGCAGGGGAGTACCTTCGACCACTCGGCCACGTTTCCAACAACGCCTTGGATTCTAGCCC
>CANBQJ010000165.1 GCA_947371645.1 Burkholderiales bacterium
CGGTCAAAACCCAGGCCTTCACGCAAAATGCCGCCGCGCGCGGTTTCGAACACGGCCGCGTCCACGTCGGGGTGCATCAGCACGTTGCGGGCGCTCTTGGGGCCGGAGCAATCGCCGCTGTCGATCTGGCGGCCGCTCACGTAGACGCCATCGGTGTTGGTCATGCCCACGCGCAGGCCGGAGGTGGCCAGCAGGTGCGCGGCCAGGCGTGCGGTGGTGGTCTTGCCGTTGGTGCCGGTCACGGCCACGATGGGGATGCGTCCGTCGTCACCCGACTTGTACAGGTTGGCGATCACGGCCTCGCCGACGTTGCGCCCTTTGCCGAAGGACGGCGACAGGTGCATGCGCAGGCCAGGCGCGGCGTTCACTTCGACAATGCCGCCGTTTTGCTCTTCCAGCGGCTTGTGCACGCTTTCGGCCAGCACATCCACGCCGCAAATTTCCAGGCCGATGGTCTGGGCCGCGGCGATGGCGCGGGCGGCCACTTCCGGGTGCACGTCGTCCGTCACGTCGGTGGCGGTGCCGCCGGTCGACAGGTTGGCGTTGTTGCGCAGGATGACGCGGCGGCCTTTCTCAGGCACCGAATCGGGCTTGAGGCCTTGCACGTCCAGGCGCGCGATGGCGATGTCGTCGAAGCGGATCTTGGTGAGCGACGTGGCATGGCCTTCACCGCGGCGCGGGTCGGCGTTGACCTTGTCGACCAGTTCGCGCACGGTGTGCACGCCGTCACCGATGACATGGGGCGGGTCGCGGCGGGCGGCGGCCACCAGGCGGTCGCCCACCACCAGCATGCGGAAGTCGTTGCCAGGCAGGTATTTTTCAACCATGACCTGGCCGATTTCTTCGGCGGCCTTGTAGGCGATGGCCAGGTGTTCACGGCTGACGATGTTGACCGTCACGCCTTTGCCCTGGTTGCCGTCCTGCGGCTTGACCACCACGGGCAGGCCGATCTCTTCGGCCACGGCCCAGGCGTCGTCCACGCTGTCCACCGGGCGGCCGATGGGCACGGGCACGCCGGCCGCAGCCAGCAGGCGCTTGGTGAGGTCTTTGTCTTGCGCGATGGACTCGGCCACGGCCGAGGTGTTGTCCACTTCGGCAGCCCAGATGCGGCGCTGCTTGGCACCCCAGCCGAACTGCACCAGGCTGCCCTGGGTGAGGCGGCGCCAGGGGATGCCACGCACCTGCGCGGCGGTGACGATGGAGCCGGTGCTGGGGCCCAGGCGCACGTCTTCGTCCAGCTCGCGCAACTCGGCCAACGCGGCATCCACGTCAAAGGTCTGGGTGCCCAGCGCTGCGGCCACCAGCTGCTGCGCGTGCTCGAAGGCCTTGCGGCCCACGGACTCTTCGCTGTACTCCACGACCACCTGGTAGGTGCCCGCTTCCACCGTGACCGCCGTGCGGCTGAAGGTGACGGGGCAGCCGGCCTGGGCTTGGAGCGCCAGGCTGGCCGCCTCCAGCACATGGGCCAGCGAGATCTGACCGGGGCGGCCATCGGGGCGCAAGGGGCCCAGGGTGGGGAAAAGTTTGCGCAGCGCGTCTTCGAACCCGGACAGGTTCTCCAACATGCGCTCGGCGGGTTCACAGCTCACAACGGCCTCGATGGCCGTGTGGCGGCTCCACAGGTTGGGGCCGCGCAGGGCCCGGATGCGTGAGACTTCCATCAGCTGTTTCTCGTCGGGTCGAAGGTTTCCAGGCCGGCGGCGATCAGGTCCGGGGCGAGCCCCGAAGCCCAGGCCACGGCCACGGCGGCCAGCAGGTACTTGACGCTGGCGCCCGGCACGGACTGGTCGGCGGCGCCGCCGGTCATGCGGCGGGCGGCGGCGCTGTTGAGGTCGGCGCAGCGCACCGGCATGTGGCCGTTGTGGGTCAGCAGCACGTGGTGGCCTTCCACCGAGACCGTGCGGCCACCCTGGGCACGGTGGGCCACCATGGCCGGGTTGAGGTGGTCGGTGTCATAGAAGATGACCTCGCCATCGCACAGGCTGGCCATCTCCACCAGGCGATCGTCGGCGGCATTCAGCACGGCCACGCCATCGGGCAGCACCACATCGACCTGGGTGCGCAGCACCTTGAACATCTGGCCGGCTTCGTGGATGTCGTGCTGTGCCAGCGCGGCGTCCACCGGGGCTTCGGAGCCCAGCAGGTCGGTCACCACGCCGACGGCGCAGCGGTCGTAGGCCAGGCCGTCGTTGAGGATGCTGGCGGCGCCGTTTTCCAGCACCACCGCGTTGACCTCGCGGTTCATCAGCACGCGCTGGCCCGCCGCCCAGTTGGCGCGGTCGCCCGATTCGATGCGGCGGTTGCGCAAAAACAGGCCGTCGCGGCAGGCCACGCCCACATGGCGGCCGCTCAGGTGCAGCAGCCAGCCGATCAGGCGGGCGATGTTGCTGGTGCCCTGCGAGCCAGCCACACCGATGATGGGCACGCGGCCACTGGCGTCTTCGTCAAACAGGTGGTCGACGATGGCCTTGCCCACCGGGCGGGGCAGGCCTTCGGCGGGCTTGAGGTGCATCAAGAGGCCAGGGCCGGCGTTCACCTCGACGATGGCGCCACCCTGTGCGGCCAGGGGCTTGGAGATGTCTTCGGCCACCACGTCCACACCGGCGATGTCCAGGCCGACCACGCGGGCAGCCAGGCCCACCAGGTAGGCGACATCGGGGTGGACGTCGTCGGTGCAGTCCAGGGCCACGTTGCCATTGCGCTGGATGAGCACCCGGCGGCCAGCCACCGGCACCGACTGGGGCGTCAGGCCCTGGCGTTGCAAGTCGAGCTGCACCACGTCGTCGTGGTCGATGACGACCAGGTTGAGCGGGAAGTCTTCGGTGGTGCCGCGGCGGGGGTCGGTGTTGAGCTGGCTGTTGATCAGCTCGACCACGGTCGCCTGGCCGTCGCCGGTGATCCAGGCGCTTTCGCCCCGCGCCGCCGCCACGACCTTGCCGCCCACCACCAGCAGGCGGTGTTCGTCACCCCGGATGTGGCGCTCGACCAGCACCTCGGAGCCGTGCTGCTGGGCCAGCTTGAAGGCGCTTTCCACGTCTTCGCGGGTGCTGAGGTCCAGCGAGACGCCCCGGCCATGGTTGCCGTCGGTGGGCTTGACCACCACAGGCAGGCCGATGTCTTCAGCGGCTTCCCAGGCGTCTTCAACGGTGGTGACCACCTGGCCTTCGGGCACGGGCACGCCGCAGGATTTGAGCAGGGACTTGGTGAGGTCCTTGTCGCGGGAAATGCCTTCGGCGATGGCGCTGGTCAGGTCGGTTTCGGCCGTCCAGATGCGGCGCTGCGCGGCGCCGTAACCCAGTTGGACCAGGTTGCCTTCGTTGAGGCGGATGTGCGGGATGCGCCGGTCGGTCGCGGCGCCCACGATGGCGGCGGTGGACGGGCCCAGGTAGAAGTCGTCGATGTTGCCGCGCACTTCTTCAACCGCCTTGGCCAGGTCGAAGGCTTCGTCGTTGACGGCCGCCATCAGCAGGGCGTGGCCGCAACGCAGTGCCGTGCGGGCGACTTGTTCGTCACGGGCGCGGAAGACCATGCGGTAGACACCGCGCTGCGAGGTGCTGCGGGTCTGGCCAAAACCGGTGGGCATGCCCGCCAGGTTCAGCAGTTCGATGACCACGTGCTCCAGGATGTGCCCGGCCCAGGTGCCTTCATGCAGGCGCTGGATGAAGCCGCCACGTTCACCCACACCGCAGTGGTGTTCTTCCAGGGCTGGCAGCATGGCCACCAGGCGGGGGGTGAAGCCGGGCAGCAGGTTGGAGGGGAAATCCTCCAGCTCGCCGATGTCCAGCCAGACTTCGAGCACGGGACGGTAAGTCCAGATGTTGGGGCCGCGCAGGTAGTTGATGCGCAGCAGTTGGATGTCGTTCTTCTTGCTCATGTCCAGCGGGAGTAATGCATCCTCAACAGGTGTCGGGACCGGCTGGGTTCGGATCAAACCCGCCATTGTGCGCGACCTCACACCGAGGCTTGGGCGAAAATGGCGGCTTGCGCGATCTGGACACCCATGCACCATCACCCTCAAGTTGACGACACAGGACGACCCTCCGAGGCCCGGCCTTCCAGCAACAACATGCCGCTGGCTGCAGATGAAAACGTTCTGGGCAGCGTTCGCGTTGACTTGGATGCCCAACTTCGCTTCGGCGAGACCGATCTGGCGCTCACCAACCAGAGGCTGCTGGCACGCGATGCCGGCCAAAACGGCACCGATGGCTGGAATAGCTGGCCGTTGAGCACAGATTTGAGCCTGAAGCACGCCGACCACGCGGGCGTGGGCACCCTGGAGCTGCACACCGAGGATGCGGGGGGCAGCCGCCTGCTGGCCCAGTGGCGCTTCACCCTGGCCGTTCAGGTGCCCGTCTTGCGCATGGCGGAACAGTTCGACCGCCAGTTGCTGCTGTTGCGCACCGGCAGTGCCCCGGAAGAAGACACCGCCGGACAGTGCCCCAGCTGCAAGGCCCAGCTGCCGCCCGACACCGACGAGTGCCCCGTGTGCAGCCGCGAGCTGGAAACACCGCCGTCCACCTGGGTGCTGCTGCGCCTGTGGCGCTTTGCCAGGCCCTACCAGGGGCAGCTGGCGGCCGGCTTCGGGCTGACGCTGGCGTCCACCGCCGCCACCCTGGTCCCGCCGTACCTGAGCATCCCGCTGATGGACAAGGTGCTGATCCCCTTCCAGAACGGACAGCAGATCGACCACAGCCTGGTGGGCCTGATCCTGGGCGGGCTGCTGCTCTCTGCCCTGCTGGCCTGGGGCTTGAGTTGGGCGCGCACCTACCTGCTGGCCCTGGTGTCGGAGCGCATCGCGGCCGATTTGCGCACCACCACCTTCGAGCACCTGCTGGGGCTGTCGCTGGACTACTTCGGCTCCAAGCGCACGGGCGATCTGATGTCGCGCGTGGGCTCGGAGACCGACCGCATCAGCGTGTTCCTGTCCATGCACGCGCTCGACTTCGCCACCGACGTGCTGATGATCTCGATGACGGCGCTCATCTTGCTGTCCATCAACCCCTGGCTGGCCGTGGTCACCCTCATCCCCCTGCCCTTCATCGCCTGGCTGATCCACCTGGTGCGCGACCGCCTGCGCACCGGCTTCGAGAAGATCGATCGCATCTGGGGCGAGGTCACCAACGTGCTGGCCGATACCATCCCAGGTATCCGCGTGGTGAAGGCTTTTGCCCAGGAAAGCCGTGAAGCCCGCCGCTTCAAGGAAGCCAACCATTTCAACCTGGAGATCAACGACAAGCTCAACAAGACCTGGTCGCTGTTCTCGCCGACCGTGGCGCTGTTGACCGAGATCGGCCTGCTGGTGGTCTGGGGCTTCGGCATCTGGCTGGTGTCACACCAGCAGATCACGGTGGGTGTGCTCACGGCCTTCATTGCCTACATCGGGCGCTTCTACGGCCGGCTGGATTCCATGAGCCGCATCGTGTCGGTGACGCAGAAGGCCGCAGCCGGCGCCAAGCGCATCTTCGACATCCTGGACCACGTCAGCAGCGTGCCGGAGCCTGCGCAGCCCGTGAAGCTGGCCCATGTGCAAGGTGCCATCAGCATGGACAGCATCGGCTTTCGCTACGGCAGCCGCTCTGTCATCCGTGGGCTGAGCCTGGACATCCGCCCCGGCGAGATGATCGGCCTGGTGGGCCACAGCGGCTCGGGCAAGTCCACGCTGGTGAACCTGCTGTGCCGCTTCTACGACGTCACCGATGGTTCGATCTCGGTGGACGGGGTGGACATCCGCCGCATCGGTGTGGCCGATTTTCGCCGCCACATCGGCCTGGTGCTGCAAGAGCCCTTCCTCTTCTTTGGCACCATCGCCGAGAACATCGCCTACGGCAAGCCGGACGCCAGCCGCGAAGAGATCGTGGCGGCCGCGCGCGCCGCCCATGCCCACGAGTTCATCCTGCGCCTGCCGCAGGGGTATGACTCGCTGGTGGGCGAGCGCGGCCAGGGCCTCTCAGGTGGCGAGCGCCAGCGCATCAGCATCGCGCGGGCGCTGCTCATTGACCCGCGCATCCTGATCCTGGACGAGGCCACTTCGGCCGTGGACACCGAGACCGAGAAGGAAATCCAGCGCGCGCTGGACAACCTGGTCCAGGGCCGCACCACGATCGCCATCGCCCACCGCCTGTCCACCCTGCGCAAGGCCGACCGCCTGGTGGTGATGGACCGCGGGCAGGTGGTGGAGGTGGGCTCGCACGAAGAGCTGATGGCCAAGGGCGGCGCCTACTGGCGCCTGTACGACGCGCAGGCCCGCAAGGCCGAACAAGACAAGCTCCTGGAGGCATGACATGAGCACCCACCTCAACTGGACCTTGCACCGCAACCCCGCCGGCCGCCTGGTGTTCACCGACGCCACCGGCCTGGCCCATGAAGGCGTCACGCCCGTGCGCGCCTTCCCGCTGACGGCGCCTGAACAAGGCTTGTCCATCGTGGGCGCCGATGGCCACGAGTTGCTGTGGCTGGACCACGTGAACCAGCTGCCCGAATCGGCACGCGGCCTGCTTCTGGATGAACTGGCGGTGCGAGAGTTCGCGCCGAACATCCAGCAGGTGTTGAGCGTGTCCACCTTCTCCACGCCCAGCACCTGGGAGGTTGCCACCGACCGCGGCCCCACGCGCTTCGTCCTCAAGTCGGAAGACGACATCCGCCGCCTGCCGCAAGGCAAGCTGCTGATCACCGCAGGGCATGGCCTGACCTTCATGGTGCCCGACCGTTTCGCGCTGGACCGCCAGTCGCGCAAGTTGCTGGAGCGCTTCCTTTGAGCGACAGCCAGGCACCGGCACCCATCACGCTGCATGCCCAACGTGCAGCCAGTGATGGCAGCACCCGCGTGCTCTCGGTCATCCCGCCGATGACCCAGCTCAACACGCCCTACCCCTCCACCGCCTACCTCACCGGCTTCTTGCGCGGCCGCGGCGTGCACGCTCAGCAGGTGGACCTGGCCCTGGCCCTGGTGCTGGCGCTGTTCACACCCGAAGGCATGGCTGCTCTGCGCGAGCGGGTGCTGGCGATACCCGAGAAGCAACGCAGCCCGGCGCTGCAGTCTTTCGAGGCCCAGTTCGAGGTTTACGCCGCCACCATCGGGCGCGTGATCGGCTTCCTGCAAGGCAAAGACCCGACGCTGGCCCACCGCATCGTGCAGCGCAACCTGCTGGCCGAAGGCCCGCGCTTTGCCAGCCTGGACGCCTACCCCGACGACGACAGCGGCGACCCGCTGGCCTGGGCCTTTGGCGCCCTGGGCGTGCAGGACCGCGCCAAGCACCTGGCCACCCTGTTCCTCAACGACCTGGCCGATGTGCTGCGCGATGCCGTGGACACCCGCTTCGAGTTCGTGCGCTACGGCGAACAGCTGGCCGCCAGCCAGACCAGCTTCGATGCCCTGGCCCTGGCCCTGGCCGCCCCACCCAACCTGATCGACACCACCTTGCAGCGCCTGGCCCTGGACGCCGTGGCCATGCACCAGCCCACGCTGCTGCTGCTGTCGGTGCCCTTCCCCGGCAACGTCTACGCGGCCTTGCGCATCGCCCAGGCCGTCCGCGCGGCACACCCGCACATCCACATCGCCCTGGGTGGCGGCTTCGTCAACACCGAGTTGCGCGAGCTGCAAGAGCCCCGCCTGTTCGACTTCGTCGACTTCGTCACCCTGGACGCCGGCGAACGCCCTCTGCTGGCCCTGATCGCTCACCTGGAAGGCCGCCTTGGCGCGGCCAAGCTGGTCCGCACCTTCACCCGCGATGCGGCAGGCGCGGTGCACCACACCGCAGGCACCGAGCCCGACGTGCCCTTTTCCGAGGTGGGCACACCCACCTGGGACGGCCTGCCGCTGAACCAGTATCTGTCTTTGCTGGACATGCTCAACCCCATGAACCGGCTGTGGTCCGACGGGCGCTGGAACAAGCTCACCGTGGCCCACGGCTGCTACTGGAAGAAGTGCAGCTTCTGCGACGTCAGCCTGGACTACATCGCCCGCTACGAAGGCGCCGAAGCCAGCGTGCTGGTCGACCGCATCGAGGCCATCGTGAAAGAAACCGGCCAGACGGGCTTTCACTTCGTGGACGAGGCCGCACCGCCCAAAGCTCTGAAGGCCCTGGCGCAAGAGCTGATTCGCCGCGACCTGCGCATCTCCTGGTGGGGCAACATCCGCTTCGAAAAATCCTTCACCCCCGAGTTGTGCGAGTTGCTGGCCGACAGCGGCTGCATCGCCATCTCCGGCGGGCTGGAGGTGGCGTCAGACCGGCTGCTGCAGCTGATGAAGAAGGGCGTGTCGGTGGACCAGGTGGCGCGCGTGACCCGCGCCTTCACCGAAGCCGGCGTGCTGGTCCACGCCTACCTGATGTACGGCTTCCCCACCCAGACCGTGCAAGACACGGTGGACGCGCTGGAGTACGTGCGCCAACTGTTCGAAGCCGGCTGCATACAGAGCGGCTTCTTCCACCGCTTTGCCTGCACCGTGCATTCGCCCGTGGGCCT
>CANBQJ010000166.1 GCA_947371645.1 Burkholderiales bacterium
CACGCGCCTCACATCTTCAGGAAGTTGGCCAGCATGGCGTGGCCGTGCTCGGTCAGGATGGACTCGGGGTGGAACTGCACGCCTTCCAGCGGGGCGAAGTTCTTGTCAGTGAGCGAAGCCTTGTGGCGCACGCCCATGATCTCGCCGTCTTCGGTGGTGGCCGACACGTGCAGGCAGTCCGGCAAGGCGTCGCGCGCAATGGCCAGCGAGTGGTAGCGGATGACGGTGAATTGCCTGGGCAGACCGGCGAACACGCCTTGTTCATCGGTGGTGATGACGCTGGTCTTGCCGTGCATCTGCACCTGGGCCCGGATCACCTGGCCGCCCATGGCCGCACCGATGCTCTGGTGGCCCAGGCACACGCCAAGAATAGGCAACTGGCCAGCAAAGCGCTGCAGCGCGGGCACGCAGATGCCGGCCTCCGCCGGTGAGCAGGGGCCGGGTGACAGCACCAGGCGGTCGGGCTTCAGGGCGGCGATGTCGTCGAGCGAAATTTCATCGTTGCGCACCACCTTGACCTCTTCACCGAGTTCGCAGAAGTACTGCACCAGGTTGAAAGTGAAGCTGTCGTAGTTGTCGATCATCAGCAGCATGGTCGCGATCCTGTGTGGACGTGGACATCAGGCGAAGCGCCTGGGTACATGGGCACGGAGGTGTGGTCCGGTGTCCCCCTCGGAGCCCCTGGGTGTAGCGCAGCGGTGGGGACCGGGCGCAGGAGCGTGTGCGGAGTGGCTGGCGTTACCGCCACCAACGCGAATCCAGGCGGGCAATGTCCGAGGTTTGCTGCATCTTGAAGATTCTACATGGCGCGCTGCCGCCCTGGGCTTGAGGGGGCGCTGCCAGAGCCGGGCGGGCGACGCCCCCCCCCCGGGCTTCCACACCAGCTTTGGTGTGGGCCCATCAGCGTGCGCGATGCCGAATGTGCGGGCGACTCAGTCGTCCCCACCACCGCCTCGCCGACCATCGCGCCGGCCCTCACCCTGACCCTCCGCCTCACCGTCTGCGCTGCGGTGGCATTCGACGCAGTCCTCAAAGTCGCGAATGCCTTCCTCTTCGTGGTCGGCCCGCACTTTGGCTGGCGTGTGTTCATGACAGCCATAGCAGGTGTACTTGCTGTGGTCGCCCGCAACGTGGCAGGTCGCGCAGGCCACGTTGTGGTCTCTATCGAGCAAGAAGTACTTGTCGTGCTCAAACGTGGCCGGCTTCCAGGCTTCGGTCGCATGGCACTGCGCGCACCCTTGGGTCAAACTGCGGTGCATGTTGTTGTCCGGCGGGACATGGCACGCAGCGCAACGGTCGCGTGTCTGCGGCCTCAGCATCGCGTGCGAAAACGGCTTTCGGCTGTGCTGGGTGAGCTTGGGGCCAGCGTGGTCGCTGTGGCAGGCCATGCAGTTTTGTTCGATCAACTCTTGATGGAATGAGCGCTTCAGTGGGGTGACTTTGCCCCCTGTGATCGCCACACCCTTGGTCGTGCGCAAGCCAATGTCCGGCAGCGCGTGGCAAGCGATGCAGCGCTCGGCGCTGGCACCCCGCAAAGGCGCGTGGCAGGCGAAGCAATCTGTGGCCAGGGCCGCGTGTTCGGGCACCAGCGCCCCGGGGCTGACCATCAGGTGAGGGTAGATGAACACCAGCGCCAGCAGCACCAGCAGGTTGGCGCCGATGACGACCCACACCCAGCGGCCCTTCATCGCCAGCCCCAAAACAGGCACACGGCCACGATGTGGGACAAGGCCAGCACGGCGAAGGCCAGCGTGATCGGGAAGTGGACAGCGCGCCACTGTTTCACGACGTCGAAGGTCAGGCTGTCCCAGTACATGCGCTCGGTGAGCTCCTCGGGAGAGAGGCCTTGCTCACGCATCTTCTGTCGAGCTTCTTCAAGGTGGCGCCGCGACCTGCCGAGCAAGAACTTGCCCGTCAGCCCGCTGGCCACGTTGATGAGCATGGCCCCGACCGCCAACCAGCCCAAAATGGCATTGAAGTGGATGCCCGCATGGACCAGCACCAACAGTGACCCGGCCCAGGCCATGTATTCGTGCCAGCGCAAGAGCGTGGCCGGCTGCCCTGATGTGATCAGCTTGCGCTTGCGCAGCGAATAGCCCAGTGAGCCGAGGATGAGCAAGACGCCAGGAATGCCGAGCCAGCGGCCAACCCAGACGGCATCAACCCAGTGCAGGGCCGCATCGCAAAGCAAGGCAGCCGCAGCCAATGCGATCAGTGACAGGTAGAACGGCAGGACATCGCGACTGAACAGGCGTGCACTCATGGTGTTCATGGTGTTCATGCCTCCAGCACCAATGCCGACAGTGGCCTGCCCACGCAGAGCAGGCAATGCCCTTTGGCGATGTCATGGTCAGGCGTTTCGGTGTAGCCCACGGTGCCCGCCGTGAGGGCGGTCTCACAGCTGCCGCAACTGCCAGACCTGCAACCAGAATCCAGCGTCACGCCTTGGCGCTCTGCGAAGTCGAGCAGGTTCGCATCCTGTCCGCCCCAGATCAGGGTGCGACCGGAACGGGCAAAACGCACTTCAATGGCGCTTGGCGTGGCAGCCAATGGCTCGTTGCTTGCAGGCAGGGCGGGCCCCCATGTGGCCGGCCCGAAAGCTTCGAAGTGGAGGTCGGCTTCTTTGACGCCCCAGGCGCGCAGCGCGGGCACCAGGCTTTGCATCATCGGCGAGGGCCCGCAGACGTAGAACTGATGCCTGCCATGCGGCAGGGTGCGGCGCAGCAGTTCAAGGTCGATGTGTCCGGTGTGATGGTGCTCAAGCCCCTGGGCATCTTCTGGTGCGGGGCCGCTGTAGACGATGTGGAGCTTGAAGTTCGGGTGCGAGTTGGCCAGTTCTTGCAGCCATGGTTTGAAGGCCTGTTCGTCGCTGCTGCGCACGCCGTGGTACAGATGGACCACGCGCCCGGGTTGCTCGGCGAGACACCAGCCCAGCATGCTCATCATGGGCGTGATGCCAATGCCCCCGGCAATGAACACAGCAGGCACGGTGGCATCAGTGTCGATGAAAAAATGGCCAGATGGCGCCTTGACCTGGAGCACATCGCCCGGCTGCACCCGGTCATGAAAGAAGCATGACGAGACACCCGCTGGCATGCGCTTGATGGTGATGCGGTAGCCCGTCGGATCTGGTCGATCAGACAGCGAGTAGCACCGGGTGATGGTGCGTTCGCCGCCTGCGCGGTCGTCTGGCACCTTCAGCGCGAAGGTGAGGTATTGACCCGGCTGGAACGGCCAGAGCGGTGCGCCATCAACGGGTTGAAGGTAGAACGAGCACTGCGTCTGGGCTGCATCCTCGAACTCCCGCCTCACGACGCGGAAGTCCCGCCAGCTGGCCCCGGGAATGGCGCGCGAGGGGGCGACGTCTGGCGCCCCGTCAACGGTCACGCGGCGGCGCCACAGCGCGAAGGCCACGCCTGCAAGCACCTGCGCCAACAAAGCCAAGGTGATGCCGGTGAGCAGTTGAAGGGTGGTCACAGATGAAGGGGTTTGGTTCTAGCCGGCAGCAGCGACAGGCTGAGCGTGGTGAGGCGTGGCGTCCGTGCGGTGCCGCACAGAGAACATCATCGCGTGCGCCGGGCGGCAGGGGCACGACCTACATCAAGGTCTGTAGCGACGTGTGATGGCCAGGGTTCAGTCCGCCTTCATGCCCATGCGGCACCGTCGGCATGGACTTCAGCTGAAGCCACCCACAATTCACCGAGGTATCGCAATGACCGCACACCTTCTCATCGCCAGCCTGGCCTTGTCCGTGACTGGCCTCGCCCATGCGGCCGCCAGTGGCGAGCCCATTCAACCCATTTCGCCCGCCCGGGTCACCAACCCGAAGCTCGTCGAATTGGGGAAGAAGCTGTATTTCGACCCGCGCTTGTCCAAGTCCGGCGCCATCTCCTGCAACACCTGCCACAACCTGTCTATGGGCGGCACGGACAACATCCGGACGTCGATCGGGCACAAGTGGAAAGAAGGGCCGATCAATTCGCCCACGGTGCTCAACGCCGGCCTGAATGTCGCGCAGTTCTGGGATGGCCGCGCCAAGGATCTGCAGGCCCAGGCTGGCGGGCCCATTGCGAACCCTGGAGAGATGGCGTCCACCCACGCATTGGCCGTTGAAGTGCTGCAATCCATTCCTGCCTACGTGGCGGAATTCAAGCGCGCATTGGGCTCTGACCAGGTCACGATGGCAGGGGTGACCCAAGCGATCGCCGCCTTCGAAGACACCTTGACCACGCCGAACTCTCGCTTTGACAAGTGGCTCAAAGGCGACAAGCAGGCACTCAAGGCCGATGAACTGGACGGGTACAACTTGTTCAAAAGCAGCGGTTGCATTGCGTGCCACAACGGCCCTGCGGTAGGCGGCAACTCCTTCCAGAAATTTGGCGTGGTCGCGCCGTACAAGACGGTCAACGCGGCGACAGGTCGGATGGCCGTCACCGGCCTGGATGCCGATCGCTTCAAGTTCAAGGTGCCCACGCTGCGCAATGTGGAGCTCACCTACCCGTACTTCCACGACGGCGCCGCCAACACGCTGAAAGAAGCCGTGGACACGATGGGCCGCATCCAGCTGGGCAAGACCTTCAGTGCCGATGAGAACGCCAAGATCGTGGCCTTTCTGAAGACGCTGACCGGCGATCAGCCGAACTTCAAGCTGCCGATCTTGCCGCCGTCCGCCGACGGCACGCCCAAGCCGCAACCCTTTGCCATGTAGCAGGCTGGTGGCCCGCGGTTTCGCCGTGGGCCGGAGGCTCAGACTGGGGTGATGGCACGTGCCGAGGGCACAGCGGGCCCGCCGTGATCCAGATCTGGGCGCAACCAGGGGTCGACGTGGGTCATCACGTTCAACACCCGATGCCGCTGCAACACCTGCAGCCGCGCTTGAACGGCAATGTCGTGCCCGGCTTCGACGCTGATGGTCGCATCGACTTCGAGGTGGGCATCCACGACGATCATGTCGCCCATCTTGCGTGTGCGGATGTCATGCACGCACTTCACGCCCGGCGAGGCCTCCAGCGTCTGGCGGATGGCACTGATCTCTTGTTCGTCCGCCGACCGGTCCATCAGGTCGTGCATGGCATCCCAGCTGAAGCCCCAGCCCATCTTGGTGACCATGAAGCCGACAATGAGTGCAGCGATCGGGTCCAGGATCGGGTAGCCCGCCAGGTTGCCGATGATCCCGATGCCGACCACCAGCGACGATGCCGCATCTGACCGTGCATGCCAAGCATTGGCCACCAGCATGCTGGACTTCACGCGCTTGGCCACCGACAGCATGTAGCGAAACAGCAGCTCCTTGGCGATGAGCGCACCACCCGCCACCCACAAGGCGATCACGTGGACCTGCTGCACCAGCTCAGGCGCTTCGAGCTTGCGAAACGCCGACCACAGCATGCCGATGCCGACGGCCAGCAGCAGCGCGCCGAGCACCAGCGATGCCGCCGTCTCGAAGCGCTGGTGCCCGTAGGGGTGGTCTTCGTCGGCGTCCTTCTTGGCGTGGTGCCCGGCGAAGAGCACGACAAAGTCAGCCACCAGGTCAGACAAGGAGTGGATGCCATCGGCCACCAGGCCCTGCGACTTCGCCAGGATGCCCACCAACACCTGGGTGATGGTGAGGATGAGGTTGATGCCCACACTGACCCACGTGCTGCGGGACGCCGCTGCGGCCCGCACTTCGGGGCTGTGCAGCGGATCTTCGAGGTCGTCGGCGATGGGGGTGATGGGCATGGCGAGGCAGTTGGCGGTTCTGGGCAGCGCTTTACCCCGGTGGGCAAAGCACTGACCTGAGCCTAGCCTTTGATCCTGACGGCCAGCTTAACGCTGCCAAGGCATCACAGCCCCTGCTCGACCATCTCTGCGGCGCGGATCACGGCGCGCGCCTTGGCCTCGGTCTCTTGCCATTCCAGGTCGGGCACCGAATCGGCCACGACGCCGGCTCCGGCCTGCACATACAGCGTCTGGTCCTTGATGACCCCGGTGCGAATGGCGATCGCCACGTCCATGTCGCCGGCGAAGCTCAGGTAGCCCACGGCGCCGCCATAGATGCCGCGCTGCACGGGCTCCAGCTCATCGATGATCTCCATGGCGCGGATCTTGGGTGCGCCGCTCAGGGTGCCGGCGGGGAAGCTGGCGCGCAGCACGTCGAGCGCGCTCATGCCAGGCTTCAAGGTGCCTTCGACGTTGCTGACGATGTGCATGACGTGCGAGTAGCGCTCGATGCCGAAGGCCTCGGTGACCTTGACCGAGCCCGTGGTGGCGATGCGGCCGATGTCGTTGCGGGCGAGGTCGATCAGCATGACATGCTCGGCGCGCTCTTTCGGGTCGGCCAGCAGCTCCTGTTCATTGGCCACGTCGATGTCGTGCGTGGCGCCACGCGGGCGCGTGCCGGCAATGGGGCGGATGGTGATGGTCTCGCCACCATCTTTGGCCCGCTCCTGGCGCACCAGGATCTCTGGGCTGGAGCCCACGACGTGGTGGTCACCCAGGTCGTAGTAATACATGTAGGGGCTGGGGTTGAGCGATCGCAGCGCGCGGTAGAGCGTCAGCGGCGAGGCGGTGAAGCGCTTTTGCAGGCGCTGGCCGATCACCACCTGCATGCAGTCGCCCGCGGCGATGTATTCCTTGCAGCGCAGCACGGCGGCTTCGAAGTCGGCCTTGGCGAAGTGGCGCTCCACCGGGTAGGAAGCGCTGGCCGTGATGGGCGGCACCGGCACCACCGCATTGAGCTGGGCCTGCAGCTCGGCGATGCGGGCGGCCGCGCGGGCGTAGGCGCCGGGCTGGGCCGGGTCGGCATAGACGATGAGGAAGAGGCGGTCGGCGAGGTTGTCGATGACGGCCAGTTCTTCGCACTGCAGCAAGAGGATGTCGGGCGTGCCGATGCCGTGGGGCTTGTGCGTGGTGGCCAGGCGCTGCTCGATGTGGCGCACCGTCTCGTAGCCAAAGTAGCCGGCCAGGCCACCGCAGAAGCGCGGCAGGCCCTGAGGGACAGCGGCCTGGAAGCGGGCCTGGTAGAGGGCGATGAAATCCAGCGGATTGGTGGTGTGGCGTTCCACCACCTCGCCGTCGGTGACGACCTCGACGTGGCGGCCGGTGGCGCGCACCAGGGTGCGTGCGGGCAGGCCCACGAAGGAGTAGCGCCCGAAGCGCTCGCCCCCCACCACCGATTCGAGCAGGAAGCTCAGCGGCCGCCCCTGCGTGAGCTTGAGGTAGAGCGACAGGGGGGTGTCGAGGTCGGCCAGGGCCTGGGCGACCAGGGGGATGCGGTTGTGCCCTTGTGCGGCCAGCGCGGCGAAGTCTTGTTCGGTGATCATGGTGGGGGCCTCCAAGCCCTTGGGGGCGCTGCGGCCAGCAGCTCTGAGCTGCCAGGCGTCTGCATTGCGCCACATTGTCATCTCCGGACACCCCCTGATGAGGGCAAGCCCGAGCCTATCGAGCCAATCATTACGCCCGCTTACGGATGTGACCCGTGGCGGCGCAGCCTGCACAGAGGTGGCACCTATGATCGGCGCCACCGCGAGCGGCTTTCACTGGGCTTGCCAGCATCGCCAGGGCCATGCCCCCCGGTCGTGCGAACCCTGAGAACGTTTGCGGGAGATGAACATCAAATCAGTGTATCAGGGGCGCATTTCCCACAAGGAACCCCGTGTTCGCGGGCTGTCTTGTCAAGGGCAAACCAGGGTTGAAGTTCGTCATCCAGACGTAACAATTTATGACGAGGACAGTCGATGGTGGCTGGTCCTGCCAAAGGGCGCACCCCGGTGCCCCCGTTCCGGCAGGGCCTCACAGTCACCCATCCAGCACGTTATGCAGTTGAGCCACACCGCCATCACCCGTTTCGGACGCGTCGCCCTGGGCAGCCTGCTGCTGGCCGCCGCCAGCGCCTGGGCCCAGCCCGCAGACCTGGCCGGCGTGCAGTACCCCAGCAACCTCAAGATCGAGGGCGCCAACCTGGTGCTCAACGGCAGTGGCATCAGCTACCGGGCCGTGGCCAAGCTGTACACGGTCGGCCTGTACACCACGCAGAAGTCGTCCAAGCCTGAAATGGTGTTCGCCGCCAGCGGCCCCAAGATGCTGCGCTTCGTGATGCTGCAGGGCATGCGCGTGGACGAGCTGGGCAAGGTGATCACACGCGGCATCGAGATGAACAGCAGCCGCGAAGAGTTCTTCCGCCTGATCCCGTCCATCCGCACGATGGGCGAGCAGTTCTCGCACATCAAGCGCCTGAACCCCAACGACGTGCTGGCCATCGAGTACGTGCCCAAGCGCGGCACGGTGTTCTATGTGAATGGCCAGCCGGTGGGCCTGCCGCTGGTGGACAGCTTCTTCTTCCCGGCCGTGCTGCGCACCTGGCTGGGC
>CANBQJ010000167.1 GCA_947371645.1 Burkholderiales bacterium
GACTGGGCTTGCCACCCCCACGTTCACTTTGTGCCTGACCCCGGGATGTCGCAGTCTCCTTCGCCGATCAGCCCCGCCGCCTATGCCTCGGCCCTGCACGCCTGGCTGCTGGCGGCGCGCGACACCGTGAACCGCCACGGCGTGGACGCAGACGCCCTGCTGGCCAGCGTCGGCCTGAACCTCGGCGGTGAGCACGACCCCATGGCCCGCCACCCGGCCCACCTGGGCCTGGCCTTCTGGCAACAGGCCATGGCCGCCACCGGCGAAGAGCTGCTGGGCATGGAGGTGGCGCTGCAGTCGCTGCCCATCAGCTTCAACGCCCTGGGCTACGCCCTGATGGCCTCGGACAACCTGGGCCAGATGTACCTGCGCCTGGCGCGATTCGCCCACATCGTCAGTGATGCGGCCGACGTGCGCTTTGAGGCCCGCGAAGGCTCCGGCTGCCTGACCCTCACCGGTGACACCGCCTTGCTGGGCAGCGTGGACGACCGCACCCGCTGGAGCATCTTCGACTACGCCTTGCTGACGGTGGTGCGGGGTTCGCGCATGCTCTACGGCCGCGAGTTCATGCCCCTGGAGATCCGCATGCAGCGCCAGCGCCCCGAGCGCCACGCCCTGCTGGAAAAAGTGCTGCGCTGCGTGCCCGTCTACGGCTGTGCCGACAACGCCGTCGTGGTCGACGCCGCCACGCTCAACCGCCCCTTGAGCTACGCCAACCTGGCCGTGGCCCAGGCCAGCGACGACGCCCTGGAGCGCTACAGCACCCAGTGGGCCAGCCAGGACCCGGCCGCCCAGCTGCAGGCCCTGCTGGCCGCGCAGTTCAAGGCCCTGCTGCCCAGTGGCGAGCCCCGGCAGGACGAGGTCGCCGCCCGCCTGAACATGAGCCTGCGCAGCCTGCAGCGCCGCCTGGCCGAAGAAGGCAGCAGCTACCGCGAGGTGCTCAACCAGACGCGCCACCAGCTGGCGCTGGCTCACCTGGCCAGCGCCGAGCTGTCGGTGGGCGAGATCGCCTTCCTGCTGGGCTTCTCTGAAGTCAGCGCCTTCACCCGGGCCTTCCGCCGCTGGACGGGCGCCTCGCCCCGGGCCTGGCGCCAACAAGGCACGCCTGGCGAGCAGGACTGAGCCATGCGCATCGCCGACATCCGCCAGCGCCTGCAAGCCCAAGGTGCCAAGCCCCTGCACGAACAGCGCGTGCTGCGCCTGTGGACGCAAGGCAAGCCGCAAGACAGCGGCAAGCGCCGCCCCGAGGACATCCTGCCCCTGGCCGTGCGCGCCGCCCTGCCCGCCCTGGTGCAAGACCTCGCCGGCCTGGCCACGCTGCAATCGGCCCACCCGGGCGACGACGGCTCCGAGCGCCTGCTGGTGCGCCTGAACGACGGCCAGACGATCGAGAGCGTGCTGCTGCCCCGCGGCGGCCTGTGCGTCTCATCCCAAGTGGGTTGCGCCGTAGGCTGCGTGTTCTGCATGACCGGCAAGGACGGCCTGCTGCGCCAGGTGGGCAGCGCCGAGATCGTGGCCCAGGTGGCCCTGGCCCGCGGGCGGCGCGCGGTCAACAAGGTGGTGTTCATGGGCATGGGCGAGCCCTCGCACAACCTGGACAACGTGCTCGAAGCCATCCAGCTGCTGGGCACCGTGGGCAACATCGGCCACAAGAACCTGGTGTTCTCCACCGTGGGTGATCCGCGCGCCTTCGAACGCCTGATGGCCTTGCGCGAAGGCGATGTGCGCCCGGCCCTGGCCGTCTCTTTGCACACCACGCGGCAAGATTTGCGCGACCAGCTGCTGCCGCGCGCACCCCGCATCCCCATTGCAGACCTGATCGACCAGGCCGAGGCCTATGCCCGCGCCACCGCCTACCCCATCCAGTACCAATGGACGCTGCTGGAAGGCATCAACGACAGTGCCGAGGAAATCGAAGGCATCGTGCAGCTGCTCAGCGGCAAGTACGCACTGATGAACATGATCCCCTACAACTCGGTCGATGGCTTGGCCTACCAGCGCCCCACGTGGGAACGCGCCGCCGAGATCGCCCGCACCCTGCACCGCCGGGGCATCCTCACCAAGCTGAGGCAATCGGCCGGGCAGGATGTGGAAGGCGGCTGCGGGCAGCTGCGGGCGCGGGCCCTGTCGGGCGGTGAACAGCCGGTGCGCCTGGCCAGGCGGCCTCGGGCCTGAGTCGCCGAGCGCCTGAAGCGCCAGCGTCAGTTGGGCACGATCTGCGCTTGAGCCTGCGCCTGCAACCAGGTCACCACGTCCATCACCTGCGGGCGTTCGCGGGCGCCCGAAGACACCAGGGTGAAGTAAGCCCCACCGCTGAGCGTGTGCTCGGGCCAGAGCACCGCCAGCGCACCCCGCGCGATGTCGTCGTCCACCAAGGGCCGCCGTCCGATGGCCACGCCCAGGCCCGACTTGGCCGCCTGGATGAGGTGGTCGTACTGGCTGAAGCGGATGACGCGTGGCGTGCGCCCTGTGGCGGCCTGCGCTGCCCCCTGAGGCTGACCCGAGGCCCGCAGGTGCCCCAGCCAGTGTGCCCAGCCCATCTGGTGGAAGGCGGCGGCCGGGTGCGCGAACTCCAGCAGGGGCTGCCCCAGCAAGGCCTCAACCGAAGTGAGCTGGGCGATCTTGTCCGGGGCACACACCAGTTGCAGCCGCTCTTGCATCAGCAAGCTGCCGCCCTCAGGCGGCTGACCCAGCGGCGCCAGGCGGATGGCCAGGTCCATGCCCGACCGCGACAGCGGCAAGCAGGCCTCTGAGGCGTCCACCACCAGCTCGGGCCACAGCGACTGGTCCGGCCATTGGTGCAGGCGCGGGCTCAGCCACAAGGCTGCCAAAGCGGGCGGGCAGGTGATGGCCAGGCGATGCGCCTGCGCGCCCGCCGCTTGCACCAAAGCCGCAGACAAACCTTGCAGCGTGCCGCCAAGGCTGAGCGTGAGCTGCTGGCCCGCAAGCGTGAGGCGCAGGGCCCGCCCACCCCGGTGCATGAGCGTCACGCCCAGGGCGTCTTCCAGCGTCTTGATCTGCTTGCTCACGGCCGATTGCGTGAGGCTCAGCTCGTCGGCTGCTGCCGTGAAGCTGCCCAGGCGGGCTGCGGCCTCGAAGCCCAGCAGGGACTCCAGGCTGACGGATCTCAAGAGGCGGTGGGCGGCAAGCATGGGACAAGCATGAGCGGTGGGGCCATGAACAGATGGCATGCCCGATCGGAAAAACCTTCCGGGCACGACCGGGTGCGATGCCAGACGATGTTGCCATCACTTCACCCACTTGCAACGCACCCACGCACCCCCATGACCACCCACATCACCCTCGAGCGCATCGGGGCCCATGCCCTGCTCACCCTGCACCGCCCCGAGCGGCTCAACGCCTTGAGCTATGCGCTCATCGCCGAGCTGCAAGCCAGACTGGACCAGCTGGAGGCCGACGACAGCGTGCGCACCGTGCTGCTCACCGGCGCGGGCGACAAGGCCTTCTCGGCCGGGGCCGACATCCACGGCTTCGCGAGCGACGTCTGCCATTCGCCTGCCCAGGCGCTGCGGGCCTTCGTCACGCCCGGCCAGGCCCTGACCCGCCGGCTGGAGAACTTCCCCAAGCCCGTGATCGCGGCCGTCAACGGCCTGGCCTTCGGGGGCGGCTGCGAGGTGGTCGAAGCCTGCGCCCTGGCCGTGGCCGCCAGCCACGCCACCTTCGCCAAGCCCGAGATCAAGCTGGGCTTCCCGCCGCCCTTTGGTGGCACGCAACGCCTGCCCCGCCACGTGGGCCGCAAGCGGGCCCTGGCCATGCTGCTGACGGGCGAGCCCGTGAACGCCCAGCAGGCCCTGCACATGGGCCTGGTCACCGACGTGGTGCCTGCCGCCGAATTGATCGCTCACTGCCTGGCCCTGGCCGACCGCATCGCCCGCCACACGCCGTCATCGGTGCGTGCCACCCTGGCCGCCGTCACCCGCGGCCTGAACCTGCCCATCGACGAGGCCCTGCACACCGAGGCCATGCAGTTCTGCGCCGCACTGGCCTCGGGCGAAGCCCTGCCCCGCCTGCAGGCCTTCCTGAGCCGCCCGCGGGCAGGTCAAGCCGGCTGATAGATTCAGCACAAGCACATCACCGCAACAGAGGACACCATGCACACCCAGGCCGAACGCGCAAAGCAACTCCAACGCCTGCACCGTGAACCGGGCACCTTCGTGATCCCCAACCCCTGGGATGCGGGCAGCGCACGCTTGCTGGCCATGCTGGGCTTTCAGGCCCTGGCCACCAGCAGTGCCGGCCTGGCCTTTGCCAAAGGCCGGCCAGACAACCACCTGAGCCGCGACGAGGTGCTGGCCCATCTGCGTGAACTCGGCGCCGCCTGCGAGCTGCCCGTGAGCGCCGACCTGGAAGGCGGCTTTGGCCTGTCGCCGCAGACCGTGGCCGAGACCCTCACCCTGGCGGCCCAAGCCGGTGCCGTAGGCGGCTCCATCGAAGACTCAACGGGCGACACGGCCCAGCCCCTGCTGGACATCGCGCTGGCGCAAGAGCGCATCCGTGCCGCCGCCGAGGCCGCCCGCGCACTGCCCTTCCCGTTCATGCTGACGGCCCGCGCGGAGAACTTCTTTGTGGGCCGCCCCGACCTGGCCGACACCATCCGCCGCCTGCAGGCCTATCAGGAAGCGGGTGCCGACGTGCTCTTCGCACCCGGCCTGAAGACCCTGGACGACATCGCCACCGTGGTGCGCGCCGTGGACCGGCCGGTCAACGTGCTGATGGGCATGGCGGGCGTGGACATCACCGTGCAGCAGCTGGCCGGTGTGGGCGTCAAGCGGGTGAGCGTGGGCGGCTCACTGGCCCGCGCGGCCTGGGGCGGCTTCATGCGGGCCGCGCAAGAGCTCAGCAGCCAGGGCACGTTCGCCTATGCGCAAGAGGCCGTGCCCATGGCCCAGCTCAACACCTGGTTCACGCGTTGATCAGGCCCGGTGTCTGGCCGCCTGTTCGGCATACCAGGCCAGGCACTGCGGGTTGGCCATGGCATCGGGGTTGACCACCTTGGCCAGAGGCTGCCCCAGGAAGGCCTTCTTGATGGGCACCTCCTGCTTCTTGCCCGACAAGGTGCGCGGGACCTCGGGCGCCTGCAGCATCACGTCCGGCACGAAGCGCGGCGACACGGCCTGGCCGATGGCCGCGCGGATGCGGCCCTGCACGGCCTCGTCCAGCGTGCTGCCTTCGCGCAGCACCACGAACAGGATCATGCGGCTGGGCTGACCCAGGTATTCGAGGTCGATGACCATGCTGTCCAGCACCTCATCCAGCGCTTCGACGGCGGCGTAGATCTCGCTGGTGCCCAGGCGCAGGCCGTGGCGGTTGAGGGTGGCGTCGCTGCGGCCGTAGATCACGCAGCTGCCGTCAGCCTTGACCTGGATCCAGTCGCCGTGGCGCCACACGCCGGGGTAGACGTCGAAGTAGCTGCTCAGGTAGCGGGCGTGGTCGGTGTCGCCCCACAGGTAGAGCGGCATGGAGGGCAGCGGCTGGGTGCAGACCAGCTCGCCCACCTGGTCGGTGACAGGCTCGCCCGCCTCGTTCCAGGCGTAGACGGCGCAACCCAGGCTGCGGCAGGCCAGGCCACCAGGCGGCGTGGGCCGGCCACGCAGGCCGCTGACGAAGGCGCCGGCGAAGTCGGTGCCGCCGCTGAGGTTGTTCCACCAGATGTCGGGCGTGCCGACGGCCTCGAACTGCGCGCTGCCCCAGCGCTGCGCATCTTCGGCCAGGGGCGAGCCGGTGGCGCCCAGGACGCGGATGCGGCTCAGGTCGCCGCACTGGCGCAGGTCCACGCCGCCCTTCATGCAGGCCGCATAGAAGGCCGCACCGGCGCCGAACACCGTCACGCGGTGGCGGGCGGCAAAGCGCCACAGCACGGACCAGTCGGGTGCGGCCTTGCTGCCGCCCGGGCTGCCGTCGAAGATGCAGATGGTGGCGCCATTGGCCAGGCCGCCCACTTGGCTGTTCCACATCACCCAGCCGGTGGAGCTGAACCAGTGAAAGCGCTCGCCCCATGAGTTGAGCTGGTAGCTGGCGCCCACGTCGTTGTGCAGGTTGGCGGCCGCACCCATCAGCAGCACGCCGCCGTGGCCATGCACCAGGGCCTTGGGCAGGCCGGTGGTGCCGCTGGAATACACGATCCACAACGGGTGGTCGAAGGGCAGCCAGCGGGGCTGGAAAGCGGCCACCGGCTCGTCGTCACGGGCCACCGCATCGGCCCAGCGTGTGTGCGGGCGGCTGCCCAGCAGGGCTTCGCGACCAACTGGGTCGGCGTGGGTGCTGTCCACGGCGATCAGGTGCTGCACGGTGGGCAGGCTGTCGCAGAGGCCTTGCACGGTGGCCGTGCGGTCCATGGGCTTGCCGCCGTGGTGCACGCCCAGGGTGGCGATCAGCACGCGCGGGGTGACCTGGGCAAAGCGGTCGGCCACGGCCTGGGCGCCCATGTCGGGGGCGCAGACCGTCCACACGGCGCCCACGCTGGCACAGGCCAGGAAGGCCACGACGGTCTCGGGCACGTTGGGCAGGTAGGCGGCCACGCGGTCACCGGGCTGCACGCCCAGGTCCTGCAGGTGCAGGGCCAGGGCGGCCACCTGGCGCTTGAGTTCAGGCCAGCCGAGGGTGCGTGCCTCGCCCAGCTCGTTGTCGCTGACGATGGCGGGCATGCCGGCCGCATGGGCCGCGCCCACATGGCGCAGCACCCGCTGCGCGTAGTTCACCTGAGCACCGACGAACCACTTCGCGTGGGGCATCGGGTCGCCATTGAGCACCGCCGTGTGCGGCGTGGGCGAGGCGTAGCCATCGAAGTCCCACAGGCTTTGCCAGAAGGCCTCAGGCTGTGCCACCGACCATCGCCACAGGTCTTCGTATGCCTGGAAGCTCAGCCCCCTTTGGCTGCGCAGCCAGTTCTGGTAGAGCTGGATGCGCGGCGTGTAGGGCGGATGCACAGGTGTCACGGCGAGTGGGCGTCAGAGGTGGGGGTGATGTGCATGGTCATGACCACAGGCCGGGCCATGGCCAGTGTGCGCAGCCCGCACGTGGCCGTCAGTCGGTGCTTCCCCGGAGGCCGCCGGCAGGCCACCCAGGTCGCGCACGTGGTGAACCTCGATGGTGGCGTGGCGGATCTCTTCGTGCTGGCGCAGGGCCTGTCGCACGCGGCGCGGTGTCAGGTCAGGCAAGGTGGTGACCACGGTGAGTGCACAGGCATAGGCCTGGCGGCCCACACGCCACACGTGCAGGTCGGTCAGCCGCAGTTCTGCCAGGGGCGCAAGCGCGGCCACGACGTCTCGGATCTCGTCGACCACGGGGTGGTCCATTTCGCGGTCCACCAGCACCTGGCCGGTCTGCAGCACCAGGCCCTTGGCCCAGATGCCCACCATCACCGCGCCCACGATGCCCATCAGCGGGTCCAGCCAGGACCAGCCCCACAGCCAGCCACCAATCAGCGCCAGGATGGCCAGCACCGAGGTGGCGGCATCGGCCAGCACGTGCACATAGGCGCTCTTGAGGTTGAGGTCGTGCTGGTGATCGTCGTGGCCATGTGCGTGGTCATGCCCATGGTCATGTCCGTGGCCGTGCCCATGGTCGTGGTCGTGCGCACCACCCAGGATCAGCGCGCACACCAGGTTGACCGCCAGCCCGATGACCGCCACGATCAGCGCTTCCTTGTAATGGATGGGCTCGGGCGAGAACATGCGCTCCACCGAGCCGAAGACCATCAAGCCCGCCACACCGATCAGGAAGATGGCGCTGGCAAAGCCGGCCAGGATCTCGATCTTCCAGGTGCCGAAGGCAAAACGCGGGTCGCGGGCATAGCGCCGGGCGGTGGCATAGGCCAGCGCGCTCAGGCCGATGGCCACGGCGTGTGAGCTCATGTGCCAGCCATCGGCCAGCAGGGCCATGGAGTTGTACCACCAGCCCGCGCCGATCTCCAGCACCATCATGGCCAGCGTGATCCAGGTCACGGCACGGGTGCGGGCCTCGGCTTTGGCACTGCCCTCATCAAAGAGGTGCGTGTGCAGCCAGTCGGTCAGGTCGCTGTCAACAGAGGGCGGTTGCGGTGAGGTCATGGCGGGCACTGAAAAACCAGGGCCACATGATCCCACGACTG
>CANBQJ010000168.1 GCA_947371645.1 Burkholderiales bacterium
TCGGCCACCTGCGTGATGAACTTTGACGCCGCTGAAGGCTACATGATTGGCGTGGCCAACAAGGGCCTGGAAGCCATGTTCACCTTCATGAACACCGCCCGCATCGGCACCGCCGTGCAAGGCCTGGCCCACGCCGAGCTGTCCTACCAAGGCGCCCTGCCCTACGCCAAGGAGCGCCGCTCCATGCGCGCCCTGACCGGCAAGAAAGATGCCGATCACCCGAACGACGCCCTGATCTGGCACGCCGACGTGCGCCGCATGCTGCTGACGCAACGCGCCGTGGCCGAAGGCGCCCGCGCGATGATCTACCACTCCGCCAAGCTGGCCGACCACATGGTCAACGGCGTGGAAACCGGCAACAAGGCCAAGTACGAAGAGTACGACGACAAGCTGGGCTTCTTCACGCCCATCCTGAAGGGCTTCATCACCGAGCTGGGCCTGGAGTGCGCCAACATCGGCATGCAGGTGTTTGGTGGCCACGGCTACATCAAGGAGCACGGCATGGAGCACATCGCCCGTGACGCCCGCATCTCCACGCTGTACGAAGGCACAACCGGCATCCAGGCCCTCGACCTGCTGGGCCGCAAGGTGCTGCTGCAGTCGCGTGGCAAGGTGGTGTTCGGCTTCACCAACGACATGATCGCCCAGGCCAAGCCGCACCTGCTGGACGGCGGCCCGCTGGGCCAGATGGCACGCGCCTCGTTCAAGGCCGCGCTGGACTGGAAGTGGGTCACGCTCAAGATCATGCTGCGCGCCAACAAGGACCGCGACGTCGTGAGCGCCGCCTGCAACGACTACCTGATGTACTCGGGCTACGCGATGATGGGCTACTTCTGGCTGAAGCAGGCCATCGTGGCCAACGAGAAGCTGGCCAAGGGCGGCAAGGACTCGGCCGAGTTCTACAAGGCCAAGATGCAGACGGCCCAGTTCTACTTTGAACGCCTGGCCCCGCGTGCCGCCGCCCACCGCAAGACCATGTTGTCGTCGACCGCGTCCATCATGCAGATGGACAATGAGCATTTCAGCTTCAACTGAAGTTGAACGCTCGCCGCCACAAGCGGAGCGCCGCGGCGCCCCGCTTGTGGCTACCGGCCTCCCTCGTGGAGGCCGTTTTGCCTGAAGCACACGCTCATGGAAACGCCACGCCGATACGCCGGGGTCACAGCAGATGTCCGAAAAGCCGAGCGCCTGGAGCGACTGATCCAATCCGCCTACGATGTGTTCGGACGCGAAGGCTACCGCAAAACCACCATGCGCCTGATTTGCGCGCAGGCCAGATTGACCGAACGGTATTTCTACGAGCATTTTGGTGGCCTCGATGAGATATACCTGGCCGTGCACCGGAAAACCTCGACCGAGGCCGGTTTGGCGGTGATGTCTTCCCTCAGTGGCGTCGCCGACGACCCGATTGAACAAACCCGGCTGGGATTGCGCGCCTTTTTTGAATTCATCAAATCCGACCCGCGCCGCGGACAGATTTTATTGCTGGACGCAGCCGCCAGCGGCCTGACCACACCGAGCCGCCTGAATCAGCAACTGGCATTGTTTTCCAGCTCCATCGCGGCCAGATTCAAAAAGCGTTATCCCCATTTGGATTTCGCCCCGGAAACCGAATTGATCGTCACCGGTTTCGGGGGCATGATCATCCACACGGCCACCCTGTGGATGGACCGCCAATTCGATTGGCCCGTGGAAACCCTGGTCGACCACAACCTGTACGCCTGGTCGGGTTTGCACCAATGGCTGCGTGCCCACAACCATCCGCCCGCCCCCCCCACCGAAGGCATGCCGGGCTGAGGCCCAACAAACGGATCACGGTTGACGACAAGCCAGCCAAAGGTTCAGGTTCTGCGCAAGCAAAAAGCCCACGCATGCGTGGGCTTTTTGCTGGGCAACGCTGAGCCGCCACACGGGTGCCCCTCTGGCGGGACACCCGTCACGGCGCTCAGGGCGCTCAGGGCGCCTTCGGGGCGCCCAGGAGACCGCCGAAAATGTTGTACAGCGGCTTGCCGTACAGCTTCCATTCACCAGCGTGGATGTTGTCGATGAAGGCGATGCCCGTCTTCGGGAACAAGCCCAACTTGGGGTCCAGTGCGCCGCCAGCGACTTGGGCGACTTCTTTTTGGCTCAGGTTTTTCATGGCAATTTCGAATTCAAAATGTTGTGGAAACATCCCGCACGCACTGCGAAATGGCGACTTGCGGGTCGCGGCTTGAATTCTAGAAAAATCAGACCCTGGGCCAGGTGAGCATTTTCACCCAGATATTCTCTGTTTCTGACAGCCCCATTGATCAGAAACTTCACCTGAATTTACTAAATGGGCCGCATCCAACTCAAACTGCGGACAATGCCTGGCTGCGACGCCAAGCTGAGCCAAATCAAACCACCGTCGCAAAACGTTCCTGTGTGTCGGCTTGATCAGTGTTTACGAGCCCCTCTATTTGAAGGTTTTTCCAGGTGTCCAGTGAAAACCTCATTGTCCGCAGTCCGACAGCGAAAGCAGACTGTGAACACGCGATCGCTGACAAAAGCCGACGCAGACCCGATCAGGTCGATCGGGCCCACTCTTCCACCTAGAGGAACGACAGATGAAAATCGCAAAAGCCCGCCTGACTGTGTTTGCTGCCTCCGTTGCCGCCCTGACGATGAGCCTGGCTGCTCAAGCCGCCTCCGTTGGCCCCGCCGACTCCAGCTTCTACAACTACCCCAACCCCTTCCCCGCTGGCGACCACGGCTCGCTGATCAGCTACCGCACCGCCACCGTGAAGCTGGGCGCTGGCGCCACCGCCGCCAAGGCCTGGAACGTGGTCTACAAGTCCACCGACTCCGTGGACGCTGAAAACGCCGTCGCCGGCACCGTGATCGTCCCGACCGCTGCCTGGTCTGGCACCGGCGCCCGTCCCGTGATCCTGTACGCAGTGGGCACCCACGGTCTGGCCCAAAAGTGCGCCCCCTCGGTGCAACTGGCTGCCGGCACCGACTACGAAGCTGCCAACATCAACGCCGCCCTGAAGGCCGGCTACGCTGTCCTGGTCACCGACTACCAAGGCTCCCTGACTGGTGACGTCTCCACTTACCTGGCTGGCAAGTCGCAAGGCCAGGCCGTGCTGGACATCTTCAAGGCTGCCCAAAGCATCCCTGGCGCCGGCATCGATGCCAAGGCCAAGGTTGGCGTGTGGGGCTTCTCGCAAGGTGGTCAGAGCGCCGCTTGGGCCGCTGAATCGCTGGCTTCCTACGCTCCTGAAATCAACGTGGCCGGTGTGGCCGCCGGTGGCATCCCCGCCGACTTCATCAAGTCCGCTTACAACCTGGACGGCAGCGTTGGCGCCGCCTTCCTGGCCTCTGGTGTGGCTGGCCTGAACGCCCAGTACCCTGACACCCTGAACATCGACCTGATCGCCAGCGCCGACGGCTTTGCCGCTCTGGACAAGCTGAAGACCCAGTGCGTGTTCGAAGCGCTGTTCGACCTGCAAAACCGCAGCCTGACCTCGTTCACGAACAACAACATCGGTCTGGACCAGATCCTCAAGATCACCGACATCAAGAACACGCTGATCGCGCAGAACCTGGGCTCCAAGCCCATCACGACGCCGATGTACCAGTTCCACGGTCAGGCTGACGAGTTCATCCCCCTGGACCAAGACGTTGCCCTGAAGAACGCCTACTGCACGAAGTACCCCAATGTGTACTTCGATCTGTACCCTTCCGAGCACATCGTGACCCAGTTCCAGGCTGCTGGCCCGGCCCTGGCCTGGATGGCTGACCGCTTCGCCGGCAAGGCTGCTCCGAGCACCTGCTCGAACACCGCTGCCGCCCCGGCTTCGACGTCCAACCCGACCAAGAACGCTGACCTGGTCGTGACGCTGAACAAGTGGCCTCTGGCTGCCACCATCGGCCTGAAGACCCTGGGTCAGACGATCTCGCTGCCGGCTGCCACCAGCCTGACCGCCAACTCCAACATCACCAAGAAGACCCTGGACGGTTCGCTGAGCATCCCCGCCTTCAAGTCGACGATCAGCCTGATCGGCCTGAAGATCAGCGTGGGCCTGACGGTGACCCCGGTGGGCAACGTGACCGGTTCGTCCTCGCTGGACACCGCTGGTCTGCTGCACATCAAGGCCAACGCTCAGACCGACATCACCATCACTTCGCTGCTGGGCATCCCCTTCGGTCAGTGCAAGACGGTCACCCCGGTCAACTTCCCCATCGTGTTCGACGGCCCCCTGTCGTCGCTGGGCAATGGCAACCTGACCTTCACCGGCACCACCACCTTCCCGCAAATCAAGGGTTGCGTGATCTCGGCGATCCTGTCGTCGCTGATGTCCGGTTCCGGCCAGACCTACAGCTTCACCGTGTCGCCTCCCGCCCCTGTGAAGTTCTGATCGACATGAGTTGATCGTCGGTGGCAACACCGACTCGGGCCACCCGCAAGGGTGGCCCGATCTGCCGACAACGGCACCCCAGGCCCTTCGGGGCCCCAGATTTCGAGAGGTTCATCATGGTGCATGTGCAACACAACCCAGCCAAAAAGTGGCTGCCCATTCTGGGCGCCCTGACGGTCGCGGCCCTGGCCGCCAGCTGGTGGGCACGTGACCATGCCGTGAGCCCCAGCGGCAATGCAGAGCTGTCTGCTCCCGCGCCCGCCGCCGCGATCCCCGCCGCCGTCGCGCCCGCGCCCGCTTCACCTGAGCAGCTGAAGGAAGCCCAGCAAGTCCTGGTCGAACAAACCGTCGCCGCCCAGGAACTGGACAAAATGGCCGAATGGAAGCCCTTGAAAGGCCCCATCACCGAACGGCCCCAGTTTGCGTCCGTCATGGAGTGGCAGATGCTCAAGGGCGTGGCCGAACGTCAGCCCAACGCCCAGGCCGAGCTCACGCGCCTGACCAACTTCCTGCGCTACTCCAAGCTGCTGGAAAAGTGGCAAGACCTGCCGGCCAACGCCGACGCACAGCAGCGCCAGGCCCTGGCTGGCCAGCTGGCCAGCGAATTGCCTCAGCGCGTGCGCAATGGCGAGGTGGACCACGCCGACGCCTTGCGCCAGCTGCCCGCCATGCTGCGCGATGCCTATGCCAACAGCGCCCAGCGCGATCAGGCCTCCAACCGCCTGAGCACCGAGCTGGGCCAGGCCCAGGCCGCCTTCAACCAGGCCAATCAGGCCAACGCACCGGCACCGCAGCAGTAAGCGCCTCGCCCTCGACTTTTTTCTCCGATGCAGCACCACCGGCGCAAGCCCGTGGTGCTTTTTTTCGCCCCGGTGCTTCGGCTTCAAAGTGCAGACACGTCCCGCCCACGCCCTACCCTTTTCGGTGATTTGCCATAAGGTCCGATGAAGTGGGTTGAATGCGTGACTTCGTCCCTGCTGCGACAGGGTCGAACTCGCTAACCTCCCGGTCTGTCGCTTCACCAGGAGAACGCCATGACCGTGTCAGGCAAAAGCCAAGGACTTGCCATCGCCATGTTGGGGATGGCCTCGGCGGTAGGCATGGGCAATGCACACGCTGAAGTCCAGTACCAATTCAGTGGCTTTGGCACCGTGGGTGCAACCCGCACCAACAACGATGCCCAATACACCCGCTCACCCATCCAGTACGACGGCGCCTCGCGTGACTGGGACTTCGGGGTGGATTCCCGATTGGGCTTGCAAGGCGTGGCCCGTGCGGGTGATTTCTCGCTGACCGGCCAGTTGCTGACCCAACGGGTGGCCAATTCGGACGTGCGCCCCAAGGTGGAATGGCTGTTTGCCAACTATGCGGCTGCCGATGGCGTGGACCTGCGCGCGGGCCGCATGGTGTTGCCGCTCTTCGTGTTGTCCGACACGCGCAACGTGGGCTTCTCATCCGTCTGGCTGAGGGCCCCGCAAGAGGTGTACTCGATGTACCCCATCAGGGATTGGACGGCGTCCAGGCCCTGTTTCGGCACAACATTGGCGCGTCGGTGCTGACGGTGCAGCCCTCTTACGGCCAGACCAAGGGCGAGTATTCGCTGTCGACGCTGCAGTCCACCATCGAGCTGGACATCAAGCGGCTGGCGGCACTGCAGGTCAATTTGGAAATGGGCAACTGGTTGCTTCACTTGGGGCTGTCCAAGTCGAAGCTTCAAAGCCACCTGGGTTTTGTGCCGGGACAAGTCCCGACCGGGCCCAGCTCCACGATCCCCCTGGATTCGGTCATCGACCACAACCCCGCCAGCACCAACGAGCGCATCGAAAGCTACGGCCTGGCCTATGACGATGGCAAGGCGCTGTTTCAGGCTGAATTCGTCCGGCGCAGCCAGGACCCGGGCACCTACGAAAACAGGGGCCACTACGCGATGGCCGGATGGAAGTTCGGCGCCATCGTGCCCTACTACATCTATGGGCACTTCAAGCCCAACACCTCCGTCGCAGGCCTGCGCACCGGGAACTCCAACACCGTGGGCGTGCGCTACGACCTGAGCGGCTCGGCGGCGCTCAAGTTCCAGGCGGAGCGCCGAGACCCGATCAACCTGTTCTTCAACCAGCTCCCGGCGTCAGACATGTTCGGCCCGCCCGCAGCCCACTGGGAAGAGAAAACCCGCAAGATCAATGTGCTGAGCGCAGCCGTCGACGTTGTCTTCTGAACCGGGAGAGCAAGCATGAACCGAACGTGTATCCAAGCGATCCTGGCAGCCGGCATGCTGATGGCGTCCGCAGCCAGCCAGGCCCAAGTGGCCGTGGTGGCCGGCGCTGGCGTGGGGGCCGTCAACAAGGACCAGCTCGCCAACCTCTACCTGGGCCGCAGCTTCGAATACAAGCTGGTCGATTTGCCCGAAGGCAATGCCACGCGCGAGCAGTTCTACAAGAAGCTCGCTGACCGCGACCAGGCTCAGATCAAGGCGATGTGGGCCCGCGTGATCTTCACGGGCAAAGGCCAGGCACCGCAGGTGGCCAACGACGCGGCGGCGGTGAAAAAGGCGCTCACGGCCGACCCCAAGGCCATCGCCTACATCGACAAGGCGGCGGTGGACAGCAGCTTGAAGGTGCTGCTGTCACTGGACTGAGGCCCAGGGCCCGGGGCTCAAGTCGCCCAGTGCCGCTTCATGAACTCGGCTTGGCGCACCAGCGCCTCGCTCGAGCTTTGCATCAGGGCCGCATGGGCCTGGAAGACGTGCCAGCGCTGGTCATACACCTCCAGCTCGGCATGGCGGCCGGCCTTCGTGGCGGCCTGCTGCACCCACACGGCGTTGTCATAGAGCACCTCGTCGTCGCCCACCTGGGTGAGCGAGGGCGGCAAGGCGCTGAGGTCCTGCGCCAGCGGGTTGGCCAGGGGGTGGTCGTGCGGCACGGCCAGGGCTTTCTCCACGGAAGCGCCCCAGGCCAGACGGATCATCGGGTCGCGCGCGACGCGGGCCTCGTGCGTCGAATTGGGCAGCGGGTGCAGGCTGAAGGCCGGCGACATCATCACCAGGGCGGCCGGGGCGGGCAGGCCCAGGCGCATGGCGGCCACCGCCGTCATGAAGGTCAGGTTGCCACCTGCTGAATCGCCGGCGATGGCGATGCGGTCGGCCGTGTAGCCCTCTTGCAGCAGCTGCTGGTAGCAGCGCACGCAGTCATCAAGGCCCGCCGGGAAGGCGTGCTCGGGCGCCAGGCGGTAATGCGGCACCAGCACCAGGGCGCCGGTGAGCGCGCTGAGGCGGCGCGTGATGCTGCGGTGGGTGCGCGGGCTGCCCGCCACGAAGGCGCCACCGTGCAAATACAGGATGGCCTGGCGCGGCTTGCCGCCGGCCTTCGGGCTCACGCGCTCGACGGGGATGTGGTCCACCCTGTCGGCCTGCACGCGGGCGCGGCCATCTTGCGGCATCAGCGAAGAGCCCAAAGCCAGGGCGCCACGCTGCACAGCGAAGGGCCAGGGCGGCCCCAGGTAGGGCTTGAGGGTCAGGCGCAGGGCGGTGCGCATGACCATCGCCGTGATGCGCTCGCGCAGCGCGTCAGGCGGTGCATAGCGGCGCACCAGCGGGCTGCTGGCGGGGGCGCCCTGAGGGGCCCC
>CANBQJ010000169.1 GCA_947371645.1 Burkholderiales bacterium
CCCATCAGCATGAAGAAGTTGGGGAAGCCGGCCACGCTCAGGCCCAGGTAGGCCTCGGGGCCGTTCTGCCAGGCCTCGGCCATGTCCAGGCCGCCCTTGCCGTAGACGGTGCCAGGGGGGATCGGGTCCTGCACCTTGAAGCCGGTGCCAAAGATGATGGCGTCCACCTCATGCTCACGGCCGTCCTTCGTCACCACCCCCTTGGGCGTGATGCGGGCGATGCCTTCGGTGATGACCTCCACGTTGGTGCGGGCCAGGGCGGGGTAGTAGTCGTTGGAGATCAGCAGGCGCTTGCAGCCCGGGGTGTAGTCGGGCGTGACCTTGGCCTGCACCACAGGGTCTTTGATGTTCTGGCGGATCTTGTGTTTGGCCACCTTGGCCACCAGGCCCATCCACTCGGGCTTGTACTTGAAGCCCAGGAAGCGGGCCTCCAGCGTCCAGTACAGCTTGATGCGGGCCAGGTGCTGCCGCCAGGGGTTGGCGGCGAAATCGGCCTTCTCGGAGGGGCGGATGGCGCGGTCCATCTTGGGCACCACCCAGGGCGGCGTGCGCTGGAAGTAGGCCAATGAGGCCACCTTGGGCGCGATCTGCGGCACGAACTGGATGGCGCTGGCGCCCGAGCCGATCACCGCCACGCGCTTGTCGTTGAGGTCGTAGGCGTGGTCCCAGGTGGCCGAGTGGAAAGTGGCGCCCTCAAACGTGTCCATGCCGTCGATCTGCGGCGTGGCCGGATTGCTCAGGCCGCCCATGCCGGAGACCAGGAACTGGCTTTCGAAGACGCGGCCATCTTCGGCCTTGACCACCCACAGCTTGCGCGCGTCATCAAAGCGGGCGCCCGCCAGGTTGGCGTGGAAGCGGATGTGGCGCAGCAGGTCGTACTTGGTGGCGACGTGCTTCAGGTAGGCGTAGATCTCGGGCTGGGGCGCGTACATGCGCGACCAGTTGGGGTTGGGCTCGAACGAGAACGAGTACAGGTGCGACTCGACGTCGCAGGCGCAGCCGGGGTAGGTGTTGTCGCGCCAGGTGCCGCCCACGTCGCCGGCACGCTCCAGCAGCACGAAGTCTTCTTCGCCTTGTTCGCGCAGCTTCACGCCCATGCACAGGCCGGAGAAGCCGGTGCCCACCACGATGATGCGGTGTCGCTCCACCCCCACAGCGGGGCCTTGGCCGGCGCCCGCAGGCTGTTTGAACTCGTTGGGTCTCATAGAACTTTCCCGCAAAAGCGTTGGGGGGGCTGTTTGACTTGTGACAAGAATTATTGTCAGAATAACTTTGACAATGTTTCATGTCAATATAGGCAATACCATGGACGCGTCTATTCCCGACACCAGCCCCCCGAACCAGCGCCGATACGGCGGTGTGTTGCCCGAAGAGCGGCAGCGGGTGAGGCGTGCGCGTTTGATGGAAGGCGCTCTGGAAGTCTTTGGCACCAAGGGCTACCACGGTGCCACGGTGCGCGAAGTCTGCGTGGCGGCGCACCTCACGGAGCGCTACTTCTACGAGTCTTTCAAGACCTTGCCGCAGCTGTTCATGGCGCTCTATGGCGAGCTGGCCGACCAGCTCATGCAGCGCACCCTGGCCGTGCTCGCCACCGCAGAAACCACCCCATTGGGCCTGCTGGAGCCGGCCATGCGCGTGTTCCTGGAATTCATCCGCGACGACACGCGCCGTGGCCGCGTGATGCTGGTCGATTCATTGGGTGTGAACGAACAGGTGGCCGCGCTCAGCGGCGCCACCGCACGCGATTACTCGGCCCTTTTGCGCCAGCACCTGCACAACCTGGTGCCCGCCCGGCTGATGGACCACGTGAGCCTGGACCTGCTGGCCGACGGCATGATCGGGCTCAATGTGCTGCTGGCCCAGCGCTGGATGCAGGACGGCTTCAGCGAACCCATCGACACTGTGGTGCGCACCAACCTGCTGCCCTACCAGGGCATGATGCGGCTGGTCGAAGACCGGGACTGATGCGTCAACGGCAGGTGCCGCGCACATAGCGCAGCATGCGGCCTTTGTACTGGGCGTCATCGCCCTGAGCCGCATGGCTCAAGTCGGTCTCGTGCAGGTCAAAGCCCGCTGCCGACATCCTCTTGTTGAAGGCCGACCGGTTGCCCCGATTCGGGTCCACGATCAGCACCTCGGCATCCGGTTGTGCGTGCAGCTCGATGAAGCCGCACAGGCCGCCATCTTCATCGCGCTCATACAGCACATCGCTGCCCATGATCAGGTCAAAGCGGCCTGCCACGTGCTCCCGCATGGGTGATGACGCTGGCTCCGCATCACCCGCCTGGCCTTCCGCCACCCCCCAGTGTCCATGGCGGTATGGCAGGGCGGGCAGGTGGTTGAGCAAGGTGTTCTGGTCCAGAAAGCTTTGCGTCAGCGGGTGGCAGTCCGAGGCGGTCACGTCGGCGCCCTGGCGGTGCATCACCAGGCTGGCCAGGGCCAGGCCACAGCCCACCTCCAGGATGCGCTCATCGGCCACCAGGGGGCGCGTCGCCATCCAGGCAGCCAGGCGCAGTGAAGAGGGCCACAGCAGGCCAAACAAGGGCCAGGCCGCGCTGGAGATGTTCAGGGCTTCGGCTTCGCCATCCGGGTCGGCATACTGCTGGCGGTCCAGCAGCGAGCGGATGTGCAGGTTCTTTGCGCCCGTGATGGCGATGTCTTCCTGCTTGGTCTGGTAGCCCGGCATGTGCCGCCCGTTCGGTGTGAGCGGGCTGCCCGGCGCGTTGTGCGATGCGGTGCGGCCCGGTGAGTCGGCGCGATGCGGCGGGCTCATGGCCCCAGGTCGACCTCACGGGTCGATGGGGCACTCACGCGGGGCACAACGAAAGAAACGGCAGTGTACGTCAGCGGCCTGTCAGAAGCCCCTCAGAAGCCCGCCGTGCTGAACTTCAGGTACTCGCCGCCATTGATGCCGCCCTTGACCAGCGCGTCATAGCGGGTGTCTTCGTCCACAAAGCGCTTGAGCCAGGCGATCACGGCTTTGGACACCGCCGTCTGATACGCCGCCTTGGCCAGGGTGGTGGGGCAAAGGTGGTCGGCGCCGCCCACCTCGACCTGTGCACGCGGCAGGTCAGCGCTCAGGCCGTTGTAGAAAGGGTATGAGTGCTGGGCGTTCGGCGCGATGAAATCCTTCTCGCACGACAGCACCAGGGTCGGCACCTGGTCTTTGGAGAAGTCGCGTGTGGACACGTTCCACGGCGTGATGGGCACGGCGGCCTTGAGTGCCGGGTCGGCGGTGGCTGCCAGCAAAGCGCCGCCGCCGCCCATCGAATGCCCGACCACCGCCTGGCGGCTGATGTCGACCTTGGCCGTGAAGGCCGATTTGCCCGTGATCACCAGGTTGGTGACCTGCTTGAGCGCGCCGGCCAGGGCCTTGGCGCGCAACTCGGGCTGGTCGAGGATGTTGAGGGTGTCGAGGTTGATCACCACGAAGCCATGTGAGGCCATGCGCTGGGCCAGCGGCGCGTACACAGGCTGTGAGCCGATGAACCCAGGGGCGAGGGCCACCAGGCCATAGGTCTCGGTGCCGTTGGCTGGGTAGTAGACGGTGGCGCCACCATGGTCGTAGGCCTTGCCGTCGGCGCGGCTGATGGTGAAGGAGGTCACCGTGTAGGGCCCTGCGGCCTCCAGAGCTGCCTTGGTGGGCGCCGGGCCGCGCTCGAAGCCGGCGGCCAGGGCGGCGTTGCTGGCGCCCCAGAGGGCGCAGCTCAGAGACAGGCCCAGGGCCAGGCGGGTCAAGACAAGGCGGCGCGTGGTGGTGGGCATGGCGGTGCTGGCTGTGGTTGGGGGTGCGCATCGGCGCACGGGCGACGGATGCTGGGCACTCTACCCAGCCGCGCCGATGTGGCGATCGGGGTGTTCCATTAACCAGCTCGGGTGAGCGATTTCGTGAACGGCAACACGATCAGGCGTGGCTTGCACAGGGCAAGGCAACAGTCCACCCCGAAAGCATCCGATTCCCAAAAGCCGGCGTCCAGCATCCCGCTGACCGCGCGCAATGTATTTGTGAGCACCCACAGGCCCATGCCTTCCCACGCTTTGCGCTGCCGCACCCGGACACGTCTCGCCCGTGGCTTCACCATGATCGAGCTGGTGGTGGTCATCGTCATCCTGGGCATCCTGGCGGCGGTGGCGGTGCCCAGGTACGTGGACATGCGCACCGAGTCCCAGGTCGCCGCGCTCAGTGGTTATGCGGCGCAATTGAGCTCGGCGGGCCACCTGAACTACGGCGCCTGCCTGATCACCAACCAGGTGGTCACCCCCGGCAAGTGTGTCCAGATCACCAACTGCACCGACCTGGCCAACCTGCTGGATTCGGGCGTTCCTGCCGTGATGCCGGGCACCAGCAACACCCACTTGTTCATCGTGAGCCAGAACATCGGCGTCACCAGCGGTCTGTCGACCGACTGCACCTTGCAGCTCGACGTGACGGGCGCATCGGTCCAGACCTACACGGCCATCTTCCACGGCATCACGTCCGGACACTGAGCGCGAGGGCCCTGCCTACAATCAGGGGATGCCTTTCGTACACCTCCGCGCCCACACCGAATTTTCCGTCGTCGACGGCACCACCCGCATCGACGACCTGGTCAAGGCAGCCGCCAAAGACGGCCAGCCCGCCGTGGCCATCACCGACCTCTCCAACCTGTTTGGCGCGGTCAAACTGTATTCATCTGCGCGCAAAAAAGGTGTTCAGCCCATCATCGGTGCCGATGTCTGGCTGGAGCCCGAAGAGCCGGGCAAGGCGCCCACCCGCTTGTTGCTCATCATCCAGAACCGCCAGGGTTACCTGCGCCTGTGCGAACTGCTGGGTGATGCCTGGACGGCGCCGGGCCAGCGCAGCCACGCCTGGGTCAGCCTGGAAGGCCTGTGCACCCGCAACGAAGGCCTGATCTGCCTCTCCGGCGCAGACTTGGGGCTGGTCGGCCAGTCCCTGTTGATGGGTGATGTGCCCAAGGCAGAAGGCTGGGCACGCAAACTGGCCGAGGCCTTCCCGGGCCGCTTCTACATCGAGTTGCAGCGCGCGGGCCACCCCACCAACGAGCCGCACATCCGCGCCGCCTTGCCCCTGGCCGCACAACTGCGCCTGCCCGTGGTGGCCACCCACCCCATCCAGTTCATCGACCCGGACGACTTCGGCGCCCACGAGGCCCGCACCTGCATCGCCGAAGGCGAAACGCTGGGCAACCCCAAGCGCATCAAGCGCTTCACCCGCGAGCAGCACTTCAAGACCACGGCGCAGATGCAGGCCCTGTTTGCCGACATCCCTTCGGCGCTGGCCAACACCGTGGCCATCGCCAAACGCTGCGCGCTGATCCTCGTGCTGGGCAAGCCGCAGCTGCCCAACTTCCCCACGCCGATCCTGCAAGACGGCCCCAACAAGGGCCAGCCCCAGCCCATGGAGGACTTCTTCCGCGAGTTGTCCCACATCGGCCTGGAAGAGCGCCTGCTGCACCTGTTTCCCAAGGAGGACGAGCGCAAGGCCCAGCGCGCGCATTACGTCGAGCGCCTGGACTTCGAGATCAACACGATCCTGAAGATGGGCTTCCCCGGCTACTTCCTCATCGTGCAGGACTTCATCAACTGGGCCAAGAACAACGGCTGCCCGGTGGGCCCGGGCCGGGGCTCCGGTGCCGGCTCGCTGGTGGCCTATGCGCTGAAGATCACCGACCTGGACCCGCTCAAGTACAACCTGCTGTTCGAGCGCTTCCTGAACCCGGAGCGGGTGTCCATGCCCGACTTCGACATCGACTTCTGCCAGGGCAACCGCGACCGCGTCATCGACTACGTGAAAGACCGCTACGGCCGTGAAGCCGTCAGCCAGATCGCCACCTTCGGCACCATGGCCGCCAAGGCAGCGTTGCGCGACGTGGGCCGCGTGCTGGGCATGGGCTATGGCCATGTGGACAGCATCGCCAAGCTCATCCCCGCGCCGCCGGGCAAGAGCGTCACCCTGGCCCGTGTGCCCGCAGAGCCCGACCCCGGCGTCATCTACGCCCGCAAAGAAGCGCCCGAGCTGGAAGAGCGCGAGAAGGCCGAAGAGGAAGTGGCCGCCCTGCTGGAGCTGGCCATGCGCGTCGAAGGCATGGTGCGCAACATCGGCATGCACGCCGGGGGCGTGCTCATCGCCCCAGGCAAGATCACCGACTTCTGCCCGCTGTACATGCAGCCCGGCAGCGATTCGGCCGTCAGCCAGTACGACAAGGACGACGTGGAGGCCATCGGCCTGGTGAAGTTCGACTTCCTGGGCCTGGCCACGCTCACCATCCTGGAGCTGGCCAAGGACTACATCGTCGCGCGCCACCCGGATCAGAAGGACTTCGACTTCGCCAAGATCCCGCTCGATGACGCGGCCGCCTACCGGCTGCTGTCAGAAGGCAAGACGGTTGCCGTGTTCCAGCTGGAATCTCGCGGCATGCAAGGCATGCTGCGCGACGCCAAGCCCAGCGTCTTCGAGGACATCATCGCCCTGGTGGCCCTGTACCGACCGGGCCCGATGGACCTGATCCCCTCGTTCTGTGCCCGCAAACACGGCCGCGAAGCGGTGGAGTACCCCCACCCCTTGATGGCCTCGGTGTTGGAGGAGACCTACGGCATCATGGTCTACCAGGAGCAGGTGATGCAGGTGGCCCAGAAGGTGGGCGGCTACTCGCTGGGTGGCGCCGACATGCTGCGCCGGGCCATGGGCAAGAAGAAGGTCGAAGAGATGGCGGAGCACCGCTCGATCTTCGCGGCCGGTGCGGCCAAGAACGACATCAAGCCCGAACTGGCCAACGAGATCTTCGACCTGATGGAGAAGTTCGCGGGCTACGGCTTCAACAAGTCGCACGCCGCCGCCTACGCCTTGCTGGCCTACCACACGGCCTGGCTGAAGGCCCACTACACGGCCGAGTTCTTCTCAGGGAACATGAGCGTGTCGAGTGACGACACGGACAAGCTCAAGATCTTCCACGACGACGCCACGCAGAACTTCGGCATCACCTTCACCCCGCCCGACGTGAACCAGGGTCAGTGGCGCTTCGTGCCCACCGACAGGAAGGTGATCTGCTACGCGCTGGGTGCCGTCAAGGGCACAGGGCAAGGCGCCATCGAGGCCGTGGTGGCAGAACGCCAGGCCAATGGCCCCTTCACCAGCTTCTTCAACTTCTGCGCCCGCGTGGACCGCAGCCGCGTCAACAAGCGCGTCGTCGAAGCGCTGATCAAGGCCGGTGCGTTTGATGCGCTCAACCCCCACCGCTCCGGCCTGCTGGCCAGCGTGGGCCTGGCCTTTGACTACGCCGAAAGCCTCGCGGCCAACGCCGACCAGGGCGGCCTCTTTGACTTTGGCGACAGCCACGCGGCCTCGACCAACGAGCCCGAGCTGGTGCCCACCGAGCCCTGGAGCATCAAGCAGCAGTTGACGCTGGAGAAGACCGCCATCGGCTTTTACCTCTCAGGCCATTTGTTCGACGAGTGCGAAGCCGAGGTGCGGCGCTTCGCCAAGCAGCGCATTGGTGATTTGCAAGACAGCCGCGAACCACAGACCGTGGCCGGCATCGTCAGCGAGCTGCGCGTGATCAACGGCGCGCGCGGCCGTGTGGCCATCTTCAAGCTCGATGACAAGAGCGAGGTGATCGAGGCCGTGGCCAATCAGGAGACCCTGGACGCCAACAAGGACTTGTTGAAGGACGACGAGCTGGTCGTCATCCAGGGCAAGGTGCAGAACGACCGCTTCTCAGGCGGCCTGCGGCTCAATGTGCAGCAGGTGATGAGCCTGGCCACGGCACGTTGCCGTTACGCCCGCTTTGTGCGCCTGCAGGCCAGGGAGCCGCGCCTGCCGCTGGCCGATGTGCTGCGCGAGCACCCGCCGCGTCGCCAGGCTGCGCCTCAGCCTGATCTGCCGGATGCGCTGCAGGGCCTGCCGGTGCGCGTGGTGGTGGAGCGGCACACGGCCGAACTGTCCGCCCGTGGCGAGCTGGACCTGGGGGAGCACTCCAAGGTGTTCCCGTCGGATGCGGCCCT
>CANBQJ010000170.1 GCA_947371645.1 Burkholderiales bacterium
GTTTGCAGCGGGCGTGGCGTGGACGTGACAAGACCGAGTCCAGTGAAGGAAACGTGTCGGGTTTCGCTAGGCGGGGGTGGTTGCGGGTAAACCTTAGGAGTATAACCGATGTCGGGAATGTGACGGCGCCCCGGCTTGGTGCTGGGCGATGACACGGCTTCCATCACGGAGAACGGCAGATGCAAGGCGACCCTCAAGTCATTGCGCACCTCAATGCGCAACTCAAGAACGAGCTGACGGCGACCAACCAGTACTTCCTGCACTACCGCATGCTGAAACACTGGGGCTTCACCAAGCTGGCCAGGAAGGAATACGACGAGTCGATCGGTGAGATGAAGCACGCCGACAAACTCATGGAGCGCATCTTCACCCTCGACGGCCTGCCCAACCTTCAAGACCTGGGCAAGCTGCTGATCGGCGAAGACGTGCCCGAGATCCTGGCGTGTGACCTGAAGCTGGAGTCCGGCGCCCAAGGGACGATCAAGGATGGCATCGCGTACTGCGAATCGGTGAGGGACTACGTCTCGCGCGACCTGCTGCAAGGCATCCTCGACGACACCGAAGAGCACATCGACTTCCTGGAGACCCAGATCGAGCTGGTCGGCAAGGTGGGCCTGCAGAACTACCTGCAATCGGTCATGGGCGACCCGGCCAGCTGATGCGGGCAGTTGCTCGGGTTGGCCTTGGCGACCTTGGCTGGCGTGGGGCCGCAATCAGGGCTTGGCATGCGAATCATTCTTATTTAGAATGAGGCCTTCGCTGCCTTGGAATTGCCATGATCGTCTGCGTCTGCCTCCGCGTCTCCGACCGCGACATCCGCCGCCACGCCAAGGACGGCTGCAACAGCTTTGACGAGCTACAGATGGCCACAGGCATCTCCACCAGCTGTGGGCGCTGCGAGTCCTGCGCCAAAGAAACCTTCCAGCGTGCCCACGCTGCGGAAGAAGCCACATGCTTTGTGCACAAGGAACAGCCCGTCACAGGCTGAGCCTCAAGCCGGCGCCTGTGCTGCCGATACCTCTCACATGCCGGACCTGTAACCGGCGGTGTCGAGCGAGAGTGCAGCATGGCTTCCTTTTTCTATCAAGATGGCACGGACACCCCTACCCAGGACCGCCAGGGGCAAGCGGGTGAGCCCACCCACCTGAAGGCGATCAGCGGCGGCAGAAGCGTCGCGCGGCCAGAAGCCTCGTCCTCATGGGGCGACTCCCAGGCCTCCGCCCCGCTTGCGACGGCCGGCAGCGAACGCCGCAGCCGCGTGGCGCCGCCCGAGTTGTTCATGCGCAGCCCGTCCACGGTGCGTGCCTGGCTGTCCCAGGCATGGTCCTGGTTGTGGGACATGGAAGACGCGCCACGCAAGCCGGCACCCACCACAGGGATGGCGCAGGCACGTGCCGAATTCCATTCGGCGATCTGGGACCTGCAATCCATGCGGGCCAACCACCTGCGCGACCAGATCGCCAACGCGCGCTCCCTGCGTGAGTTGTGGCACCTGCGTGCCGACGTGTTCAAGCTGATCTCCATGCACCGCGGCCAGGCCGAAGCACAGCTGAGGCTGGACGCGCTGGACAACCACTTTCCGGTGCGCTCTTCAGTGCGTGCAGGCAGCCCACGGGGCAAAGTGGCCGCTTGGTGAAAATCGTGACACGCTGATTTCGTGTGGATTTCTTTCCCGATGCGGAATCGGGTGGTGAGGGCCGTTGCACAATCGGGCCACGACTGCTTGCCGCCACATGAACATCATCATCCTGGACGACTATCAGGACGCCGTGCGCAAACTCCAATGCGCCGCTCGCCTCGATGGCCTGTCTGCCAAGGTCTTTACCAACACCGTCAAGGGCATCGGGCAACTCGCCGTCCGCCTGCGTGACGCCGAAGCCCTGGTGCTGGTCCGCCAGCGCACCCTCTTTCCCAAAGCCCTGCTGGAAAAACTGCCCAAGCTGCGCCTGATCTGTCAGACCGGCTCGGTGGGCTCTCACATCGACCTCGATACCTGTACCCGCATGGGCATTGCCGTGGCCGAAGGCGTGAGTTCGCCCGTGTCCACGGCCGAACTCACCTGGGCCCTGGTGCTGGCCGCCATGCGCCGCCTGCCCCAGTACATCGGCAACCTCAAACACGGCGCCTGGCAACAGTCAGGCCTCAAGGCCGCGTCCATGCCGGTGAACTTCAGCCTGGGGCTGCAGCTGCAAGGCAAGACCCTGGGCATCTGGGGCTATGGCCGCGTGGGCCGTCTGGTGGCCAACTATGGCCGCGCTTTCGGCATGACGGTGCTGGTGTGGGGCAGCGAAGACTCGATGCAGCAGGCCATGGCCGATGGGCATGTGGGCGCTGCGTCCCGTGACGACTTCTTCGCGGCCTGCGACGTGCTGTCCCTGCACCTGCGCCTCAACGACGACACACGTGGTGTGGTGCGGCCGGAAGACCTGGCCCGCATGAAGCCCACCGCCTTGCTGGTCAACACCAGCCGCGCCGAGCTGCTGCAAGACGGCGCCCTGGTGGCCGCGCTCAACCGAGGTCGCCCGGGCATGGCGGCCGTCGACGTGTTCGAGAGCGAACCGATCCTGCAGGGCCACCCCCTGCTGCGCCTGGAAAACGCTGTGTGCACGCCGCACATCGGCTTTGTCGAGCAGGATTGCTATGAGCTGATGTTCGGTGCGGCCTTCGACAACCTGCTGAACTTCATGGCCGGCACGCCCACCAACATCGTCAACCCGGAAGCCCTGAAGGTGCAGCACTGAGCCGTGGAGCTTGAGCGCGCCCTGTCACCGCAGGCCATGAAGGCCGCCCGCTGGTCTTTGCTGGCGGGCAATTTCGTGATCGGCTGTGGGGTGATGGTGGTGGGCGGCACGCTCAACGACATCACGCAGGACCTGCACATTTCGGTGTCTCGGGGCGGGCAGTTGATCGCCCTGGCCGCCCTGTTCATGGGCGTGGGCGCGCCGCTGCTGGCCGCCTGGGTGTCGCGCTGGGACCGCCGCAAGCTGCTGACCTGGACCATGCTCTGGTACGCGGTGGGGCATGGCCTGTGTGCGCTGGCCCCCGATGACCATTGGCTGGCGATCTTGCGGGCGCTCACCGTGTTGTCGGCCGCCGTGTTCACGCCGCAGGCCGCTGCGACCATGGGCTTCATGAGCACGCCGGCCAACCGCGGGCGGCACATCACCTTCGTGTTCCTGGGCTGGTCCATCGCGTCGGTGGCGGGCATGCCGCTGGCGGCCTGGGTGGGCGAGCGCGTGGGCTGGCGAGTGGCCATGGGCCTGATTGGCCTGTGCGGCTTGGCCTCGGCCTGGGCGGTGCACCGGCACCTGCCGCACGGCATCCGCCCACCTGGGTTGTCGTGGCGCTCCTGGCGCAAGGTGCTGAGTTCACCCTTGCTGATGGCGGTGGTGCTGGTCACGGCCTGCCAGAGCGCCGGGCAGTTCACCTTGCTGGCTTACATCGCGCCGTTTTACAAGCAGGTGTACGGCGCCTCGCCAGAGCAGATCAGCCTGATGTTCGTGTGGTTTGGCGCGCTGGCCTTGAGCGGCAACTTCTTGCTCAACCGCGTGGTGGACAAGGTGGGCGCTGCGCGCGCGGTGACGCTCACGCTCAGCATGATGGCCCTGAGCCTCCTGCTGTGGCCCCTGGCACCCAACCTGATCTGGTTCGGGCTGGCCTTGCTGCCCTGGGCCATCAGCGGCTTTGCCACCAACTCGGGCCAGCAGGCGCGGCTGGGCGGCTTGTCGCCGCGCCTGGCGCCCGCCTTGATGGCATTGAACACCTCGGCCATCTACCTGGGACAGGCCTTGGGTGCCTCAGGTGGAGGCTGGGTCTTGCAGCACCAGGGCTGGGGCCCCATGCACTGGCTGGGCCTGGCCTGGATGGCCGTGGCTTGGGGCCTGAGCCGGTGGGCGCAACAGGCCCAGGCCCGGTCCGAACTGCATCTCCGGAACGCGTTTCAGGCCAGCCGCTGACGCCGGGCTTCGTAGAGGCACACGCCGCTGGCCACCGAGACGTTGAGGCTTTCCACGCCGCCCATCATCGGGATGCTGACCAGTTCGTCGCAGTGCTTGCGCGTGAGCTGGCGCATGCCGCTGCCCTCGGCCCCCAGCACGATGGCGGTGGGGCCCACCATCTTGGCCTGGTAGAGGTTCTGCGGCGCGTCGTCCGAGGTGCCGATCACCCAGATCTCGCGTTCCTTGAGCTCGCCAAGGGTGCGCGCCAGGTTGGTCACCATGAAGTAAGGCACGGTCTCTGCTGCGCCGCTGGCCACCTTGGCCACGGTGGCGTTGACGCCCACCGCGTGGTCCTTCGGTGCGATGACGGCGTGTGCACCGGCACCATCGGCCACCCGCAGGCAGGCACCCAGGTTGTGCGGGTCGGTCACGCCATCGAGCACCAGCAAGAGGGGCGGCTCGCTCAAGGCGTCCAGCAGGTCATCCAGCGAATTGGACTGGTTGATGACCTCAACGCGGGCGACCACACCCTGGTGGCGGTGGGTGCCGCTCATCTGCTCCAGGCGGGCATCGTCGCTGTCGATGATGTGCAGGCCAAACTCTTCGGCCTTGGCGAGGAACTGCTTCATGCGCTGGTCGCGGCGTTTCGCGTCCACGTGCAGTTCTTTGATGGATTGGGGCGCGACCTTCAGGCGCACGGACACGGCATGGAAGCCGAACAGCAGTTTGAGACTCATGCCGCCATCCTACCTGCGGTGATGTGCAGCTGGCGGCCGCAGCGCTGCGCGATCTGGGGGTCGTGGGTCACCAGGACCAGCGTCGTGCCATTTTCGCGGTTGAGCTCGAACATCAGGTCCATCACGGCCAGGCCGGTGGCGTGGTCCAGGCTGCCGGTGGGCTCGTCGGCCATGAGGATGGCGGGGCGCACCACGAAGGCCCGCGCCAGCGCAACGCGCTGCTGCTCACCGCCCGAGAGCACGGCGGGGAGGTGACGCAGGCGCGCGCCCAGGCCCACCCGCTCCAGCATGGCGGTGGCCTTGGCGCGGGCCTGGCGGTCGCCGGCCAGCTCCAGCGGCAGCATGACGTTTTCAAGCGCGCTGAGGTGGCCGATGAGCTGGAAGCTCTGGAAGACGAAGCCCACGTGGCGGGCGCGGTGGGCGGCACGCTGGTCTTCGTCCAGGGTGAAAAGCGCTTGACCCTGCAGCCAGACCTGGCCTTCACTGGGGGTGTCCAGCCCGGCCAGCAAAGACAGCAGCGTGCTCTTGCCCGAGCCGGATGCGCCCACGATGGCCAGCGTCTCGCTCGCCGCCAGCTTGAAACTCACCTTGTGCAAAATGGTGAGCGGCCCGGTGGCATCCTGTACCGTCTTGCTCAGGTCCTCAGCCCTGAGCACCCAAGGGCCGCCTGCCCCCTGCCCTGCGCCCGTTGTGTCCACCGTGTCTTGCCCCGTCTGCACCATGCTCTTGACCTTGCTCGCTGCCATCGTTCTGGCCTTTGCCCTGTCCACCTGGAGGGGGCTGCGCAACTGTACGCGAGCCGGCACGCACGTGCCTGCACGCTGGCGGCGCAGGGGCGTGTCCACCGTCGTGGCGGCAGCGATGGGCCTGGCTGCGTGTGGCCTGGCGATGGCCGCCAAGCCGAGTGGGGCATCGGCCACACCGAAGCCCGCCACGGTGATGGTCTTTGGCGACAGCCTGTCGGCCGAGTACGGCCTGGCGCGCGGCGAAGGCTGGGTGGCCTTGACCGAGGCCCGCATGTCCACACTGGGCTGGCCAGTCAAAGTGATCAATGCCAGCCTGAGCGGCGAGACCACGGCCGGGGCCTTGAGCCGCCTGCCCGCACTGCTGGCCCAGCACAGGCCCACGCACGTGGTGATCGAACTGGGCGCCAACGACGCGCTGCGCGGCCTGCCGGTGAAGGTGGCCCGCCCGCAGCTGGGCGAGCTGGTGAAGCTGTGCCAGCAGGCACATGCCCGTGTGCTGCTGATCGGCATGCTGGCGCCGCCCAACCTGGGCAAGCGCTATGGCGACGAGTTTGCTGCGATGTATGCGCAGGTGGCGCAGGAGAGCGGCGCGGGCCTGGTCCCCTTCATGCTCAAGGGCGTGGCCGACCGGGCCGACCCGCGCGAGTGGTTCCAGGCCGATGGCCTGCACCCCAAGGCCGTGGCGCACCCGACGATCCGGGACACCATCTGGCCGGCCTGGGAGGCTTTACTTCTTGGGCGTTAAGCCGGCGCCCAGGTTGCCGATCAGGGTCTCGGCCTGCTTGCTCATCTGATCCTGCATCTGCGTGAAGATCTGGCGCGACTGCTCCACATAGCTGGTCATGAAGCCCTGCATCGGGTTGGGCAGGTTGACCACGGAGTTCTCGGCCAGCTTGGCCTGCAGGTCGATGAAGGACTGGATGTTCTTCTCGAGGTAGTTGCCCATCATCCCCTGCATGGTGTGGCCGTAGAAGCGGATGATCTGGGCCAGGGCCTGGCTGGAGAACATGGGCAGGCCGGCCGATTCTTCTTCCAGAATGATCTGCAGCAGGATGCTGCGCGTCAGGTCTTCACCCGTCTTGGCATCGAGCACCACGAAGTTCTCGACGGCCATCACCATGTCCTTCACCTCGGTGAGGGTGATGTAGCTGCTCGTCTGGGTGTCGTACAAGCGGCGGTTGGGATACTTCTTGATGGTGCGCAGACCGGCTGCCGGGGCGTCGGCATCTGCCGGACCGCTGGCCGCTTCGGTCTTGGAACCCTTCGTGGATGGCATCTGGTGTCTCCTGTGATCCGACCCATTGTAGGAGGCGATTGACGGGCGTCGCAATCGCCGTTTTCAGCTGCCCGCCCGGGCCATGAAGCGCAGCACGTCCCAGCAGGCGCCCATGGTGTGATAGTCCGTCTTGCCGGCCGGACTTTTCTCGTCGCTGTAGGGGCGGTTGTCGGGCGTGCGGATGCGAAACCAGGCGCCGTGCATGTGGTCGATCATGTGGGCCCAGCTGTAGGCCCAGATGCGCTCGTACCAGTCCCAGTAGCGGGCGTCGCCAGTGTGCAGGGCCAGGCCGGCGGCGGCGGCCAGGCTTTCCGCCTGCACCCAGAAGTACTTGTCGGCGTCGCACACGCTGCCGTCCGGCGCAAAGCCGTAGACCAGGCCGCCGTGGGCGTCGTCCCAGCCGTGTTGCATGGCCGCATCGAAGAAGCGCCGGGCGGTGGGCAGCAGCCAGTCGGGTCGGTCCGCGGCGGGCAGGCGGTCGGACAGTTGCAGCAGCAGCTTGGCCCACTCGGTCAGGTGACCGGTCTGGAAGCCCCAGGGCCGGAAGATGTTGGTCTTGTCGTCGCGGTTGTAGGCCCAGTCCGGTGTCCAGTCGGGGTGGAAATGCTCCCAGACCAGGCCCTGGGCCTGAGCGGCCAGGCGCTGGGTGACGGCTTCTGCCAGGGTCAGCGCGCGCTGCAGGCACCAGGGGTCTTGCGTGGCCTCGTGAGCGGCCAGCATGGCTTCGCAGCTGTGCATGTTGGCGTTCTGGCCGCGGTAGGGCTGCAGCACGCCATCGGCGGAGATTTCGTCGGCATACAAATGGTGTTCGGGCTGCCAGAAGCGGGTCTCCATCAGCGCCATGGTTTGCCGCAAGCCGACTTCTGCCTCACCGACGCCGGCCAGCATGGCGTGGGCATGGGCCAGCAGCACGAAGGCCTGGCCATAGGCGTGCAAGGTGCCGTCGAGCACCTGAGCGTGTTGGCCATCCCAGTTCAGCAGCCAGGCGTGACCGCCTCCCGGCATGGCGTGGGCCTGATCCAGAAAGGCGAGGCCATGGCGCACACGCTCAAGGTAGCCCGGGCGGCGGGCGTGCCGCCAGCCCATGGCGTGGTTGAACACGAAGCGCGTGCTGCTGACCAGGTGGCGCGTGTGCCGGTCGTAGACCTGGCCGTCGTCCTTGAAGAAATGGAAGAAGCCGCCGGTTGGGTCCAGGCAGCGGGGCTCGTAGAAATCCAGGGTCCGTGCGATGTGGGCACGCAAGAAAGCGGGCGAGCGGAAATCGGGTGGTGAAGCCGATGTGGCCGATGTGGCTGGTTTGG
>CANBQJ010000171.1 GCA_947371645.1 Burkholderiales bacterium
AAGGCCGGCAGCGACCACCTGGTGCGCGCCTACCACCACACCTACGGCTTCCCCACGCTGACCACCAACTGCAGCAACAACTACGGGCCCTACCACTTCCCCGAGAAGCTCATCCCGCTGATGATCCTGAATGCGCTGGACGGCAAGCCTTTGCCCGTCTATGGCGACGGCCTGAACATCCGCGACTGGCTCTTCGTGCGCGACCACTGCGAAGCCATCTGCCAGGTGCTGCAAAAGGGCACGCTGGGCGAGACCTACAACGTGGGCGGCATCAACGAGATCAAGAACATCGACGTGGTGACCACCATCTGCCGCAAGCTCGATGAACTGCGCCCCCGCGCCGACGGCTCCAGGTACGAATCGCTGATCACGTATGTGACCGACCGCCCCGGCCACGACCGCCGCTACGCCATCGACCCGACCAAGATCCAGCGCGACATCGGCTGGGCGCCGGCCGAAACCTTCGAGTCCGGCATCAACAAGACGGTGAGCTGGTACCTGAGCCACACCGACTGGATCGACACCGTGCGCTCGGGCGCCTACCGCGACTGGATCGCCCGCAACTACAGCGACCGGCAGGGCTGACGCCCAAGCCCAAGCGTTGAAATCATTGCAATCATTGATTTCAATGCATACAATGATGTCATTGCAAGCTCTTGCCCTGATCTTCTGCCATGGCCAGCATCACCATCCGCAACCTGGACGATGAACTCAAGACGCGTTTGCGTCTGCGCGCCGCCCTGCACGGCCATTCCATGGAGGAAGAGGTCCGGGGCATCCTGCGCCAGATCCTCGGCGCGGGTGCCGATGCCATGCCACTGGCACAGCGCATCCACAACCGGTTCGCGGCCGTCTACCAACAGCACGGCGCGGTGGACGCGTTGCCGATCCCGGCACGGCGGGCGTCGCGGTCTGCGCCTGAACTGGACTGAGGCCGGCCCCCCATGCTCCTGGACACCAACGTGCTGTCAGAACTGATGCGGCCCAGCCCCGCACCGGCCGTGCTCGACTGGTTCGCCGGGCAGACGCAAGCCCAGGTTGCCCACTTCATCAGCGCCGTGACCCAGGCCGAAATCCTGCTGGGCATCCAGCTCCTGCCAGAGGGGCAACGCAAGGCGGCACTGAACGAGGCGTCGCAAGCCATGTTCGAGACGGATTTCAAAGACCATGTCCTGCCCTTCGACCAGGGCGCTGCGCAAAACTACGCCCTCATCGTGGCCCGGCGCACCGCGCAAGGGCGCCCCATCTCTACTGAAGACGCTCAGATCGCGGCCACGGCGGTCCAACACCAGCTGCCCTTGGTCACGCGCAACACCCGGGATTTCGAACTCATTCCCGACCTCCAACTCATCAACCCCTGGGCGCCATGAACATCCTTTTGCTCGGCCAGGACGGCCAGGTCGGCTGGGAGCTGCAACGCGCCCTGCGCCCCCTGGGCACCGTCACCGGCCTCGACTTCAACACCCCCGGTCCCGCCCAGGCGCCCGAGCTGAAGGCCGACTTCACCCACCCCGACGTGGTGGCCGCCCTGGTGCGCGCCGTGCGCCCTGACGTCATCGTCAGCGCCGCCGCCCACACGGCTGTGGACAAGGCCGAAAGTGAGCCCGAGCTGGTGCGCACCATCAACGCCACCACGCCCGGCCGCATCGCGCAAGAAGCCGCGCAGCTGGGCGCCTTGCTGGTGCACTACAGCACCGACTACGTGTTCGACGGCAGCGGCCACGCCCCGCGGGATGAAACCGCACCCACCGGCCCCTTGAGCGTCTACGGCCGCACCAAGCTGGAAGGCGAACAGGCCATCCAGGCCAGCGGCTGCCGGCACCTCATCTTGCGCACCAGCTGGGTCTACGCCGCGCGCGGCGGCAACTTCGCCAAGACCATGCTGCGCCTGGGCGCAGAGCGCGATCAGCTCAAGGTCATCAACGACCAGATCGGCGCCCCCACCGGCGCAGACCTGCTGGCCGATGTCACCGCCCATGCCATCCGCGCCACCCTGGCCAGCCCGGCGCTCAGCGGCCTGTACCACGCCGTCGCCGCCGGCGAGACCAGCTGGTTTGACTACGCCCGCTTCGTCATCGAATGGGCCCGCGCCAACGGCCAGGCCATCCAGGTGGCGCCAGAAGCCATCGAGGCCCTGCCCACCAGCGCCTACCCCACACCGGCACAACGCCCGCTCAACTCGCGCCTGTCCACCCAGCGCCTGCAACAGGCCTTTGGCCTCACGCTGCCGCACTGGCAAGTGGGCGTCGAGCGCATGCTCAGAGAAATCCACGGAAAGTGAACACCATGGCCCGCAAAGGCATCATCCTGGCCGGCGGTTCCGGCACCCGCCTGCACCCCGCCACCCTGGCCGTGAGCAAGCAGCTGCTGCCCGTCTACGACAAGCCCATGGTGTACTACCCGCTCAGCACCCTCATGCTGGCCGGCATCAGAGACATCCTGGTCATCAGCACCCCGCAAGACACCCCGCGCTTTCAAAGCCTGCTGGGCGACGGCAGCCAGTGGGGCCTCAACCTGAGCTACTGCGTGCAGCCCAGCCCTGACGGCCTGGCGCAGGCCTTCATCCTGGGCAAAGATTTTGTGGGCCACAACCCCAGCGCCCTGGTGCTGGGCGACAACATCTACTACGGCCACGCCCTGCAAGAACAGCTGCAGCACGCCGATGCCCGCAGCGGTGGTGCCAGCGTCTTTGCCTACCACGTGACCGACCCGGAGCGCTACGGCGTGGTCGACTTCGATGCGCACAAGCGCGCCCTGAGCATCGAAGAAAAGCCCAAGGCGCCCAAGAGCAACTACGCCGTCACCGGCCTGTACTTCTACGACGAACAGGTCTGCGACATCGCCGCCAGCATCCAGCCCAGCCCCCGTGGCGAGCTGGAAATCACGGATGTGAACGCCCGCTACCTGGCCCAGGGCCAGCTCAACGTCGAGATCATGGGCCGGGGCTACGCCTGGCTGGACACCGGCACCCACGACAGCCTGCTGGAGGCCGGCCAGTTCATCGCCACCCTGGAAAAGCGCCAGGGCCTCAAAGTGGCCTGCCTGGAAGAAATCGCCTACCGCGCCGGTTGGATCACGGCCGAACAGGTGCACAAGCTGGCACAGCCCCTGCTCAAGAACGGCTACGGGCAGTACCTGCTCAAGGTCATCAACGACACCATTTACTGAGCCCACAAGAACCCGCTGACCCCGACATGGCCATCAATTGGCAATCTTTGCCATTGGTGATATGGTGGCCACATGACAGCCAGCATGAACATCTCTTTGCCGGAATCGCTCAAAGCGTTTGTGGATGAGCGGGTGAAATCTCGCGGCTATGGCTCTCACAGCGAATACCTGCGAGACCTGGTGCGCAAAGACGAGTTGGAGGCCGCCAAAGAAAAAATGCGCGCCTTGATTGCCGAAGGGCTGAACTCTCCGCCGGGCCGCTCCTGGGACGCACTTCAAAGCGATCTCACTCAGCGCCTTCAGCGCCAAACGAAGCCGTGAGGCATGAAGCCCATCGTCTTGCGGCTGGCCGCCGAAACCGACATTGACCATGCATTCGGGTACTACCTGACCGAGGCGGGTGCAGATACTGCATCGCATTTTGTGGACGAGGTCGGCGTGGCCATGCGTCACATCGCTTTGCACCCTGCCACAGGGTCGCCCCGATATGGGCAGTTGTGCGACGTGCCAGGGTTGCGATCGTGGTTGCTACAGCGCTTCCCCTACACGGTGTTGTACCTTGAACGAGACGAACATCTGGACGTTCTGCGCGTACTGCATCAACACGCCGACATCCCTGCACAGCTCACATGAACATCATCCGCACCGAGATCCCCGACGTCCTCATCATCGAGCCCGCCCGCTTTGGCGACGAACGCGGCTGGTTCATGGAAGCCCACAGCCAGCCCAAGTTCGAAGCCGCGCTGCGTGAACTGGGCCTGCCGGTGCCTGGCCCCTTCGTGCAAGACAACCATTCGTGCAGCCAGCGTGGCGTGCTGCGCGGCATGCACCTGCAACTGGCGCCGCACGCCCAAGGCAAGCTGGTGCGGGTGGCCCAGGGCAGCGTCTACGACGTGGCGGTGGACGTGCGCCGCGGCTCACCCACCTATGGGCGCTGGGTGGGCGAGGTGATCAGTGCCGACAACCGCCGCCAGCTGTGGATACCGCCGGGCTTTGCCCACGGCTTCCTGGCCCTGGAAGACAACACGCACTTCCTCTACAAGGTGACGGCCAACTACAACAAGGACAGCGAGCGCAGCCTGCGCTGGGACGACCCCGCCCTGGCCATCACCTGGCCGCTGGACGGCATCACCCCGCTGGTGGCCGCCAAAGACGCCGACGCGCCCACGCTGGCGCAGGCCCAACTGAGTTGAACGGGGCTGAACTGCGCCCCCCGGGCCTGCGGGGGACGCAGCGTAACGCCCGGTAAGCGGGCGTCGAGGGCCCAGGAAGCTGTAAGAGACTGTGAGATGCGTGCCGCTTTGCCGCGCGTGGGCAGCGCCTTGCCCGCAACATCCTCACCTCTTCCCGCTTGCGCCCGATACAGGCTGCACCATGCCCGCATTTGAATTTTCCCTCTCGCGCCAGCCTCGACGCGCGTTGCCCTGGTCTGCCGCCCTGTTCTGCCTGCTGCTCAGCGCCTGTGGCGGCGGCGGCGGCAACACCCCGGAGAAGGTGGCAGCCTCTGCGCCCCAGACGGTGAGCTACCCGGCCTCTGACGCTGACGCCCAGCGCTTCCTCACCCAGGCCACTTTCGGCCCCACCGATGCCGACGTGGCCGCGGTGAAGGCGCAGGGGTTTCAGCCGTGGATTGACAGCCAGATCCAGGCCACGCCAGCCAAGAGCCACCTCACTTATTTTGGTGAGCGCGACGCCGCCATCAAGGTGGTCAACCCCACGGCCAATGCCGGCTTCAACGAAGTGGTGCAGAGCTTCTGGTTCCACGCCCTGAGCGGGCAAGACCAGTTGCGTCAGCGCGTGGCCTTTGCCTTGTCCGAGATCTTCGTGGTGTCGGGTGCCGACAGCTGCGGTGCAGAGCACCCCATCGCAGGCGCCGGTTACCTGGACATGCTGGCCGACAACGCTTTCGGCAGCTTCCGCAACCTGCTGGAAAAGGTGGCGATGCACCCGCTCATGGGCTGCTATCTCTCGCACCTGAAGAACCAGCGCGAAGACGTCAACACCGGCCGCGTGCCCGATGAGAACTTCGCCCGCGAGATCATGCAGCTGTTCACCATCGGGCTCTACCAGCTCAATGCCGACGGCTCGCAGAAGAAGGACGCGAGCAACAACCCCATCGAAACCTACACCGCCAGCGACGTGGCCGGCCTGGCCAAGGTCTTCACCGGCTTCAGCTACGACTGCCCGGACTGGCCTTCTGACAACTGCTTCTTCTGGGGCCAGAAGACCGCCAACACGGCCTACACCGACTTCTGGTACCGCCCCATGGTGGGCTATCCGCAGTACCACAGCTACCTCACGGCCAAGTCCTTCCTGGGCCAGACCATCCCGGCGCAGACCCGGCCTGACCCGACCGCCGACCTCAAAACCGCTCTCGACTTTCTGGCGCTCACCCACCCCAATGTGGGCCCCTTCATCGGCAAGCAGCTCATCCAGCGCCTGGTCACCAGCAACCCTTCTGCCGCATACGTGGGCCGGGTCACCGCCGCGTTCGAGGCCTCAGGCCGCAACCTGGGCGCCATGGTCAAGGCCATCCTCACCGACCCGGAGGCCCGCGACACCGCCACCGCCCTGAGCAGCTACAGCTTTGGCAAGGTGCGCGAACCCATCCTCCGCCTGTCGGCCTTCTTGCGCGGCGTGGGCATCTCGTCGGATTCAACGGCCTACCTGGTCGATGCCACCGACGACTCGGCCACCTTGTCGCAATCGCCCTTGAAGGCGCCCACCGTCTTCAACTTCTTCCGCCCGGGCTACGTCTTCCCTGGTGGCGCTTCGGCCGCGCTGAACCTGGTGGCGCCCGAGCTGCAGATCACCAATGAAAGCAGCCTGGCCGGCTACGTGAACTACATGAAGAGCGTGGTGTCGCAGGGCACAGGGCGCTACAGCGCCACCTTGCTGCGCAATGACGTCCAGCCCAGCTACAACCTGGACACCACCAACGACTGGTACGTGCTGGCCAAAGCCACCGATGCCAGCGCGCTGGTCGAGCTGATCAACCAGAAGCTCATGTACGGCACCATGCCCGACGCCTTGCGCACCGAAATCAAGACGGCGGTTCAAAGCATCACGCTCAGTGCCACGCCCACCACCTCTCAGGTCAAAAACCGCTTGTGGGCGGCCTTGCTGCTCACCGTGGCCTCGCCCGAATTCATGATCCAGAAGTAAGGCACCGTTCCCATGATTTCCCGTCGACATTTCCTGCAAAGTGCCGCTGCCTGGTCGTCCATGGTGGCTTTGGGTGAACAGGCCAACGCCCAGACCGTGTCTGACTACAAGGCCCTGGTCTGCGTCTTCCTCTACGGTGGCAACGACACCTTCAACACCGTGCTGGCCACCGACACCAATTCCTGGTCGGCCTACAGCACCGTGCGCAACCAGCAGCCCTCGCCCATTGCATTGCTGGCCAACGTTGCACCAGACCTCAGCAAGTCCGGCGGCACGCCAGAATGGCTGGGCGGCGTGCTGCCCCTCACGCCTTCGGTGGCCGTGCCCAACCGCACCCTGGCCCTGCACCCTTCACTCACCAAGGTGGCCGGCCTGTTCAACACCAGCCGCCGCGTGGCCATCGTGGCCAACGTGGGCCCGCTGGTGCAGCCCGTCACCAAGGCGCAGTACCTGGCCGTCGCGGCCAGTGGCGCCAGCAGCTCGGGCGGCATCAGCATCCCCAAAAAGCTGTTCTCACACAACGACCAGCAAAACACCTGGCAAGCCTTTGCACCAGAAGGTGCCACCGTGGGCTGGGGTGGCCTGATGACCGACCAGTTCGTCAGCGGCGCCTCGCCCAATGCCTATGCCTCCATCTCGCTGGGCGGCAACGCCGTGTGGCTGTCGGGCAAGAAGGTGAACCAATACCAGATGACGTCCAACGGCGCCATCGCCATGGGCGGCACCTCATTGTTTGGCTCCACAGCCGTGGGCAGCGCGCTCAAACGCATCGCCAGCAACGGGCTCACGGGCCCGGGCGCCAGCGGCAGCGCACGCACCAGCCACGTGCTCATGGCCGACCTGGGCGTGGTGGGCAACCGCAGCATCACGGCAGAGTCAGGCATCACCTCGGCCTTCACGGCCATGCCCGCCACCGATGCCCGCGTGGGCCCGGCTTCGCGGCTGCTCTACAACAGCGTCTTCGGCAACAGCATCAACAACAACCTGGCCGCGCAACTGCAGGCCGTGGCCCGGGTGATCGCCGGCCGCTCCACCCTGGGTGCGGGCCGTCAGGTGTTCTTCGTGCAGATGGGCGGCTTTGACACCCACGACAACCAGAACGTCAACCACACTGAACTGATGTTGAAGCTGGACCACGCCCTGGGCTACTTTGACGACACCCTGGGCCTGCTGGGCGTGCAGAACCAGGTGACCACCTTCACGGCCTCAGACTTGGGCCGCACCTTCACCAGCAATGGCGACGGCAGCGACCACGGCTGGGGCGCGCACCATTTTGTGATGGGGGGCGCCGTGCAAGGCGGCAAGGTGTTCGGCACCTTCCCCACGTTGGGGCTCAAGAACACCGCCAACAACGCCTTTGACAGCAGCCCGGACCAGCTGGCCAACGGCGCCCTGCTGCCCACCACCTCGGTGGACCAGCTGGGCGCCACCCTGGCCGCCTGGTTTGGCGTGACCGCGCCAGACACCATCTTCCCCAACCTGAAGAACTTCAGCCTCAAGAACCTGGGCTTCATGGCCTGAGGCTGGCGCGCGCCTGATTGGTGCGGCCCGAATGGCACACAAGATGCATGCTGTTTGTCACGAAATGACGTGAACATGGCGCATGCCCAGCCTCGTTGAAGGCGCCCATCAGCAACACCGGGTGCTTTC
>CANBQJ010000172.1 GCA_947371645.1 Burkholderiales bacterium
ACCCTGCCGCCCGAGCCTGCGCTGATCCTGGCTGGGGCGGGTTCGGGCAAGACGCGGGTGCTCACCACGCGCATTGCCTGGCTCTTGCAAACTGGCCAAGTCACACCCGGTGGCGTGCTGGCCGTGACCTTCACCAACAAGGCCGCCAAGGAAATGCAGACGCGCCTGTCGGCCATGCTGCCGGTGAACACGCGCACCATGTGGATCGGCACCTTCCACGGCCTGTGCAACCGCTTCTTGCGCGCTCACGCCAAGCTGGCCGGGCTGCCGGCGGCCTTCCAGATCCTGGACACGTCTGACCAACTGTCTGCCGTCAAGCGGGTGATCAAGGGCCTGAAGTTCGACGAAGAGCGCTGCGTGCCCAAGCAGACCAGCTGGTTCATCGCGCACGCCAAGGAGGAAGGCCAGCGCCCCAAGGACATCCAGCCGCGTGATGAAGTGGGCCGCATGCAACTGGCCGTCTACCAGGCCTATGAAGACCAGTGCACCCGCGAAGGCGTGGTCGATTTCGCCGAGCTGATGCTGCGCACGTATGAGCTGATGCGCGACCACCCCGAGGTGCGCGAGCACTACCAGCGCCGCTTCAAGCACATCCTGGTGGATGAGTTTCAAGACACCAACCGCCTGCAGTACCTGTGGCTGAAGATGTTCGCAGGCACCCCGGGTGTCACCGGCAACAGCGTGTTTGCGGTGGGCGACGACGACCAGAGCATCTACGCCTTCCGGGGCGCGCAGGTGGGCAACATGGCCGATTTCGAGCGCGAGTTCCGCGTGCCGCAGGTCATCAAGCTGGAGCAGAACTACCGCAGCTTTGGCCACATCCTGGATGCGGCCAACACGCTCATCTCGCAGAACACCCGCCGCCTGGGCAAGAACCTGCGCACCGACGCCGGTCTGGGCGAACCCATCCGTGTGAATGAAGCCACCAGCGACTTCGCCGAGGCCCAGTGGGTGGTGGAAGAGTCGCAGCAGTTCAGGCGCCAGGGCCAGCCCCTGCACGAGGTGGCGGTGCTCTACCGCAGCAATGCGCAGTCGCGGGTGATCGAATCGGCACTGTTCAATGCCGGCCTGCCTTACAAGGTCTATGGCGGCCTGCGGTTTTTCGAGCGCGCCGAAGTGAAGCACGCGCTGGCCTACCTGCGCCTGATCGAGAACCCCAACGACGACACCAGCTTCCTGCGGGTGGTGAACTTCCCCGCGCGGGGCATTGGCGCGCGCAGCGTGGAGTTGCTGCAGGACGCGGCCCGCTCATCGGGGCGCAGCCTGGGCCAGAGCGTGACGGCGGTGCCAGGCAAGTCCGGCGCCAACCTGCAGGGCTTTGTTGCCCTGGTGGACGCCATGCGCGAAGCCACGCGCGGCCTGACCTTGCGCGAGATCATCGACCATGTGCTGGACACCTCGGGCCTGCGCGAGTTCTACAAGACCGAGAAGGAAGGCCAGGACCGGCTGGAGAACCTGGCGGAACTGGTGAACGCCGCCGAAGCCTTCGTGACGCAGGAAGGCTTTGGCAAGGACGCCGTGGCCCTGCCGGTGGACGAGCCCGTGGGCACGATGGCGGCTGGCCTGCCCGCCGCCGTGGCCACCGTGGACACCCTGCCCGACGCAGAGACCGGCGAGATCATCTCGCCCCTGCTGGCCTTCCTGACGCACGCTTCGCTGGAAGCCGGCGACAACCAGGCCCAGGCCGGCCAGGACGCGGTGCAGCTGATGACCATCCACGCCGCCAAGGGGCTGGAGTTCAACAACGTCTTCCTCACCGGCCTGGAAGAAGGCCTGTTCCCGCACGAAAACGCCTTGAGCGACGCCGACGGCCTGGAAGAAGAACGCCGCCTGATGTACGTGGCCATCACCCGCGCGCGCCAGCGCCTGCACATGAGCTTTTGCCAGACGCGCATGCTGCATGGCCAGACCCGGTACCACATCAAAAGCCGCTTCCTGGACGAGTTGCCCGCGGCCGCGCTGAAGTGGCTCACGCCGCGCAACCAGGGTTTTGGTTCGGGCTTTGCCAAGCCCTATGCCGACGCCTGGGCCAGCGGCAAAGGCATGGGCTCCATGGTGGGGGCGGGCGCGCAGCCGCGGCGTGCGCCGGCCTGGCAGGGAGGGGCCTTTGGGCAAGGCGGGGCCGGTGGTCGTTCGCGCGAAGACGACTTCAAGGACCTCACCGCGCCTATTCCCAAGGCCATGGCCCAGGCCAAGACCGAAGGCGGCTTGCGCGTGGGGCAGGGCGTGTTCCACAACAAGTTCGGCGAAGGCGTGGTCCTGACGCTGGAAGGACAGGGCAATGACGCCCGCGTGCAGGTCAACTTCGGGCGGCACGGGAGCAAGTGGCTGCTGCTGAGCGTGGCCAAACTCACGCCCATCGAGTGATTCATCACGTCAAGCCTGGCGCGGGCAGGCCACAGACGCGGCCCAGGTCGTTTTCGCATGGCGGGGCTCGTGGCATAGTCCGGCGCAGACACCCGCACTCTTTGTTTGCCCCTCACCTGAAAGGGATCAGCATGAACGCTCGCCACACCGCTCCTTCGACTTTTGCCCGCGCCGCCGTGGCCCTGGCGGCCTTGTCCGCTGGCCTGCTGGCCTGCGTGCCGGCCCATGCCTACAAGTTCGATGCCTTGTCTCAGCTCAACCAGAGCGAGTTCAAGCTGGTGGCGCAGGACCTCAGCGCCACCTTTGCCGACAAGCCCCAGTCGCCCGCCGCTGGCTTGGGCCTGATCGGCTTTGACGTGAGCGCCACAGCGAGTGCCACCAGCATCGAGAGCGCCGACGTGCTCAAAAAGGCCGCTGGTGGCCACAGCGTGCCCAAGTCCTTGCCCACCGCCGGTGTGCGCGTCGAAAAGGGCCTGCCCTTTGACGTCGACCTCGGCGTGTCCTATGTGGCCTTGCCTGGCACCTCGGCCTCGGCCATGAGCGGCGACGTGAAGTGGGCGTTCTGGGGCGGTGGCCTGGTGCTGCCGGCCGTGGCCACGCGCGTGTTTTACACGCAGGTCAATGGCCTGGGCGACATGGGCCTGCGCAGCCGGGGCATCGAGCTGTCGATCTCCAAGGGCCTGGCCATGGTGACGCCTTATGCCGGCGTGGGCATCGTGGCCAGCAACGCCTCGGCCAAGAACAGCGCCCTCAAAAGCGAGTCCTACAGCCAGAGCCGCGTGTTTGCGGGCGTGAACGCCAACCTGCTGCTGATCAACCTGGGCCTGGAAGCCGACAAGACGGGCAAGGACAGCAGCGTCAACCTGAAGCTGGGCATCCGCTTCTGATTCAGACCAGCCCGTTGCGGATGGCGTAGACCGTGAGCTCGGAGTTGTTGGTCAAGCCCAGCTTTTCCAGCACCCGGGCGCGGTAGACGCTCACCGTCTTGGGGCTGAGCAGCAACTGCTCGGCGATGTCCGAGAGCCGCTTGCCCGAGGCGATCATCACCAGGGTCTGCAGCTCGCGGTCGGACAGCTTTTGGTGCGCCTCTTCAGGCGCGGGCGTGGTGAGGTTGTCCACCAGCATCTGGGCCATCTCGGGCGTGACGTATTTCTTGCCCTGGGACACCGTGCGCACCGCGGCCACGATCTGCGCGGCGTCGCTGCCCTTGTTCAGGTAGCCTGAGGCGCCGGCCTTGAGTGCGCGCATGGCGTACTGGTCTTCCGGGTACATCGAAACCACGAGCACCTTGATGGGGTTGCCCTCTTCCTTGAGCACGTGCAGCACGTCCAGGCCGCTGCGGCCGGGCAGGTTGATGTCCAGCACCAGCACGTCGCAGCGCTTGTCGCGCATCAGGGTGCGCAGCTCGCCGTAGTCCGACGCCTCGCCCACCACCTCGATGTCCGCCGCATCGGCCAGGGTGTCGCGGATGCCGCGTCGGATGAGGGCGTGATCGTCGCAGAGGATGACTTGGATCATAGGTTGCCCCAGGCGGTGGGGTCGTCAGGGTCGACCTCTGGTCCGGCATCCAGTCCGGGCAGCAGGCGGTCAATGAAACCGTTTTCCGGGCCAGACAGCGGCACGGACAGGATGAGGCTGGTGCCGGTGCCTGGCGTGGAGCTGATGTCCACCCAGCCGCCCACCGTTTCGGCGCGTTCATGCAGACCACGCAAACCAAACGACCTCGCTTTGGCCAAGTCTTCGGCATGCAGGCCACGGCCATTGTCGGTGACTTCAATGGACAGCACACCACCAGCCTGAGAGACGTCGACGCTCACACGTGAAGCGTGTGCATGTTTGGACACGTTGGTGAGTGCTTCCTGCGCAAAGCGGTAGGCCACGAGGGGCACACCCGCAGCCAGCAGCAGGCTGTCGTGGCTGGTGCGGAATTCGACGGGCAGACCGGTGCGTTTGGCAAAGCGGTCGGTCATCCACTGCAGTGCGGCCACCAGGCCCTGCTCCAGGATGGCGGGCCGCAGGTTGTGCATGATGCGCTGGCTGGCTTCGTGGGCATGGGCCACGGATTCCAGCGCCTGGCTCACCCGCTCGGCGATGTCGGGCGATGCGGCGTGCCGCGCGATCCAGGCCAGGTCGAACTTCACGGCCGTGAGCGCGCCGCCCACGTCGTCGTGGATCTCGCGGGCGATGGCAGCGCGTTCCTGCTCAATGCTGGTCTGCAGATGCTGCGCCAGTTCACGCAGTTGCTGGCGCGAGCGGCTCAGGGCCAGGTCGGCGCGCTGCTTGGCGATGCGTGTGCGGTTGGCCTCGATGGCCAGCAAGGCAGCAGGCGCCAGGCGGGCCAGGTTGCTCTTGAGCAGGTAGTCGTTGGCGCCGTTGCGCATGGCCTGAACGGCGATGTCCTCGCCGATTTCACCGGAGACCAGGATGAAGGGCACCAGCTTGCCCATGGCGCGCACCTTGTCCAGCGCGGCGAGGCCGGAATAGCCCGGCAGGTTGTAGTCGGACAGGATCAGGTCCCATTCGCGTTCCAGCGCGGTGCTCAGTTCGGCTTCGTTCTCCACCCGCTGCAATTCGGCATGGATGCCGCCTCGGCGCAGGTGCACGGCGACCAGGGCGTGGTCTTCGTCGTTGTCTTCCAGGTGGAGCACCCGCAGGCGCACCGCGGGCAACCCCGTGCCATTGGCGGAAGACCCATGGGCCGGTGCTGGCGGCAGGTCAGGCGAGGAATCGGACACAGGCAGCCTTCGGAACGCGCGATTAGCGCCAAGTTTTCCCGCGTGATTGCCCACTCGGGACGGCCAGGAAACTGAAAAATTCTAACAACCGGAGAAGGTGTGGCGCGATCCGCAGTTGCGACCCTCAGGAACCGTGGAAATCAGCCGACAACACGCTGTGACCGTGCCACGCCGCACGACACCATTTACCCACAAAGCGATTGAGTGGAGCCACGATGAGCCCTGAAGACTGCGTCCCAGTATCCATCGCGCCGGAGATGTCTCTCCTGCGTGCGGCGGAACTGCAAGACCACCTGATGACGGCCTCCAATGACCTGGAGCGCCTGAAGCGCCTCATCGACGACGCCTATGTCGTGCTGATGGACGGGTTTCATGGCACCGCCGGCCAGTTGGGTGAAATGATTGACCTGGGTCACGACATCACGCCCCACCTGCAGGCCGTGAGACAAACCTTGTTCAAGACGGTGACCGCCCTGCAATTTCAGGACATGGCCACCCAACTGATCGAGCACACGAACAAGCGTCTGCGCAATTGTGCCGACCAGATTGCCCGCGATGCCTTGGGCGATGACGACCCGGATGGGGCGGCGGTGGTGGACGAAGCCCCGATGAAGCCCAACCCCGTGACGCAGGACGAAGTGGACGCCGGTTCGGTGGAGCTTTTCTAAAGCTTGGCTCCCACCTGCCGAAAACACGAACGCCTGCCCCCAGCCCTGATCCAACAAACCAGTCAAACCGGAGAGCGACATGCACTCGATTCTTGCCGTCGATGATTCTGCTTCCATGCGCCAGATGGTGTCCTTCACCCTCAAGAGCGCTGGCTACAACGTGATCGAAGCAGTGGACGGTCAGGATGCCTACGAAAAGGCGGGTGGCCGCAGCTTCGATCTGGTGCTGACCGACCAGAACATGCCCCGCATGGACGGCATCAGCCTGACCAAGAAGCTGCGCGAGAACCCCCAGTTCAAGAGCACGCCCATCCTGATCCTGACCACGGAGTCATCCGACCAGATGAAGCAGGCAGGCCGCGCGGCAGGCGCCACAGGCTGGCTGGTCAAGCCGTTCGATCCGAACAAGCTGATCGAAGTCATCCAGAAGGTGATCCGCTGAAGGTCCCTGCGTTCGCAGATCAGACCTCAGCCTTCACGAATCGAATCCCCAGGAGCGCGCCATGGCCGAGACCAGCACCGACAACAGCTCAGCTGCAGGCATAGACCTCAGCCAGTTCTACCAGGTCTTCTTTGAAGAAGCCGGCGAGAACCTCGAGAACATGGAGCAGCTCCTGCTGGAGCTGGACATCACGGCCGCGGACGACGAAGAGCTCAATGCCATCTTCCGCTGTGCGCACTCGATCAAGGGTGGTGCGGCCACCTTCGGCTTTGCCGACGTCGCCGAGTTGACCCACCAGATGGAGACCCTGCTGGACAAGCTGCGTCGCCACGAACTGGCCCCCACGCCGGCCATGGTGGACGTGCTGCTGCAGTCCGGCGATGCGCTCAAGGCCATGCTGGCGCGCCACCAGGGCGCCGGCGGTGGCGAGATCGACACCACAGAACTGTTGTTCAACATCCGCGCCATGTTGGCCGGCGAAGCACCGCCAGCGGCCATCGCTGCGCACCCGGCCAGCCAGGCGCCTGCACAGGCCGCTGCGCCCGCCCAGGCTGCCGGCCCGTCTGCTGCTGGTGCCGTGCCGACTTCGGGCCAGCGCACCGTGGAGCTGCGCGTCGGCCCCTTGAGCGACGTGGCTCAGGCCGACAACCTGTTGGACTTGTTCAAGGAGATCACCGACCTGGGCACCCTGACGCCGCTGCCGGATGACGCCAGCCTGGCTCAGGTGCGCCGCTTCAAGCTGGACACCGCCGCCGCAGAGTCCGACCTGCTGGACCTGTTCACCTTCCACGTGTCGCGTGAGCAGGTCAGCTTCGTGGCCATGGCCGGTGCGCCGGCCCAGGCCGCCAAGCCCGCCGAGAAGGACCCGGGCTACGGCTTCTTCGAGCCCCTCGATGCCGAGCCTGTTGCCGCCGCACCCGCCGCGCCAGAAAAGGGCTACGGCTTCTTCGACAACGCCCCTGGTGCCCCCCATGCCCAGGTCGCAGCCGCCGCAAGTGCGCCCGAGCCCGCCGCCAAGCAGGCCGTGGCTGTGGCCAAGCCAGTGGCCGCCGCAGCACCCAAGGTCGACAAGCCCGCTGCCGCGCTGGAGGCTTCCACCATCCGTGTGTCGGTTGAAAAAGTCGACCAGCTCATCAACCTGGTGGGCGAACTGGTCATCACCCAGGCCATGCTGGCCCAGAACAGCCGCCAGCTGGACCCGGTGGTCTACCAGCAGCTGGTCACCGGCCTCACCGACCTGGACCGCAACACCCGCGACCTGCAAGAGGCCGTGATGTCGATCCGGATGATTCCGATGTCGACGGTGTTCAGCCGCTTCCCGCGCATGCTGCGCGACCTGGCCAACAAGCTGGGCAAGAAGGTCGAGCTGGTCACGCAAGGTGAAGCCACCGAGCTGGACAAGGGCCTGGTCGAGAAGATCACCGACCCCTTGACCCACCTGGTGCGCAACAGCTGCGACCATGGCATCGAGATGCCCGCAGACCGCATCGCACGCGGCAAGCCGGAGGTGGGCACCATCACCCTGGCGGCCTCGCATCAGGGCGGCTCCATCGTCATTGAAGTGCGCGACGACGGCAAAGGCCTGTCGCGCGAAAAGCTCTTGTCCAAGGCCCGCGAGAAGGGCATCGATGCCCCCGACAGCATGACCGATGCCGAGGTCTGGGGCCTGATCTTCGCCCC
>CANBQJ010000173.1 GCA_947371645.1 Burkholderiales bacterium
GCCCGCCGCGACTTCGGCCCGCTGGTGGTGCCCGCAGACAGCTACTTCTTCCTGGGCGACAACCGCGACAACAGCGCCGATTCACGCTACATCGGCGTGGTGCCGCGCGCGCTCCTGGTGGGGCGAGCCCACCACATCCTGGCCTCGGCCGACATCCTGGACAAGTGGCTGCCCCGGCTGGATCGCTTCGGCATGCACATCGAGTGACCCTCACCGATCGCGCCTCAAGCGTCTCGGCACCCACGAAGCATCGCGGGGAGGCCCTTCAGGATGAAGGGCCTGCGCCTCCTGTGGCGTCTGGCCTTCGTAGACGAGCACATCGCGCTCGCGGAAACCATCAATCACCACGGGCCGCAGCGCCACGTACTGGCGGCTCATCATGAGGCCAACAAAGAGGATGGATGAACGCGGGCAACTCTATTGCAGCATCGGACGGACGTCGGCCATCGAAGCATCCCGCATGAGGTTCATCGGCCAGTGAAGCAGTGGATCGGTGGCCCGCGCTTACTCTGTTATCGCATGCCAGCCTGAGCAGTTCGCATAAGGCCACACCCCATTCCTGCGGCACCATCCGCGGGTTCCTGGAGTGAATGCATGTGGATCGTGAGTGTGGCCCTGAGGCGGCCCTATACCTTTGTCGTCCTGGCCGTGATGATCGTGCTGCTGGGCCTGTTTGCCATCGCGCGCACAGCCACCGACATCTTCCCCGCCATCCGCATCCCGGTGGTGGCGGTGCTGTGGCAGTACACCGGCCTGCCGCCCGACGACATGGCCAACCGCATCGTGTCGTTTTCGGAGCGGACGGCGCAGACCACGGTCACCGGCATCGAGCACACCGAGTCGCAGACGCTGGGTGGCGTGTCGGTGGTCAAGTACTTCTTCCAGCCCAACGTCAGCCCCGAGCTGGCCGTGGCACAGATCACGGCGGTGTCGCAGTCCAGCCTGCGCTTTGCGCCGCCGGGCACATCTCCGCCCCTGGTGCTGGCGTATGACGCCTCTACCGTGCCCATCATCCAGCTGGCACTGAGCAGCAAGAAGCTCTCCGAGGCCGAGGTCTTCGATGCCGGCAACACCATCATCCGCACCGGCCTGGCATCGGTGGCCGGTGCCGCCCTGCCCTTCCCCTTCGGTGGCCGCCAGCGCCAGGTGCAGGTGGACCTGGACCCGGCCGCGCTGCGCAGCTTCGGCCTGTCGCCTCAGGACGTGACCACCGCGATCGGCAACCAGAACCTCATCATCCCGGCGGGCACGCAAAAAATCGGCGACACCGAGTTCAACGTCAAGCTCAACGGCAGCCCACAGACCATCGCCGAGCTCAATGACCTGCCCGTGCGCGCTTTCCAGGACAGCGTGATCCGCATCCGCGACGTGGCCCATGTGCGCGACGGCTCTGCGCCCCAGACCAACATCGTGCGCGTGGAAGGCGACCGCTCGGTGCTGATGAGCATCCTCAAAACCGGCTCGGCGTCCACGCTGGGCATCATCGACCAGATGCGTGCGCTGCTGCCCACCATCCAGTCGCGCCTGCCCGACGGCTTCCAGATCCGCCAGCTGGGTGACCAGTCCACCTTCGTGCGTGCCGCCGTGCATGGCGTGCTCTTTGAAGGCGCGGTGGCCGCGGCCCTGACCGGCCTGCTGATCCTGCTCTTCCTGGGCTCGTGGCGCAGCACGCTGATCATTACCATCTCCATCCCGCTGTCGGTGCTGGCGTCCATCATCGTGCTGGCCGCTCTGGGCGAGACCATCAACATCATGACGCTGGGCGGCCTGGCCCTGGCCGTGGGCATCCTGGTAGACGACGCCACGGTGGCCATCGAGAACATCAACACGCACCTGGAGCAAGGCAAGGACGTGCGCACCGCCATCCTCGATGGCGCCCACCAGATCGCGCTGCCGGCCCTGGTGTCCACGCTGTGCATCTGCATCGTGTTCATCCCGATGTTCTTCCTGACCGGCATCGCGCGCCACCTCTTCGTGCCCATGGCCGAGGCCGTGGTGTTCGCCATGCTGGCGTCCTACCTGCTGTCCCGAACGCTCATCCCCACGCTGGCCAGCTTCTGGCTGCGCCCCCATGCGCCTGGTGAAGCGCACAGCCAACGCGGCTTCCTGGCCTGGGCCCATGCCCTGCAGCACGGCTTCGAGCTGGGCTTCGAGCGGGTCCGTCACACCTATGAACAGCGCCTGTCGCATGCCCTGGCCCACCCCGCACGCAGCGCCCTGGTCTTCACGGGGCTGGTGACCGCCAGCTTCATCGTGTGGCCATCTCTGGGCAGCGATTTCTTCCCGCAGGTGGACACCGGCCAGATCAAGCTGCACCTGCGCGCGCCCAGCGGCACCCGCATCGAGCGCACCGCCCAGCTGGCCGATGAGGTCGAAAGCGTGATCCGGCAGGTGATCCCCGCGGCCGAGCGCGACACCCTGGTCGACAACATTGGCTTGCCCAACAGCTCCATCAACCTGGCCTACAGCAACTCGGCCCCGGTGGGCCCGGGCGATGCCGACATCATGGTGACCCTGGCGCCCGGCCACCGCCCCACCAACGAACACATCCGCGTGCTGCGCCAGCGCCTGAACAACGACTTCCCTGGCGTGACCTTCAACTTCCTGCCGGCCGACATCGTTACCCAGATCCTCAACTTCGGCCTGCCCTCGCCCTTTGGCATCCAGGTCACCGGCTTCAACATCAAGGGCAACGCGGCATGGCTGCAGAACCTGCAGGCCAAGGTCAAACAGATCCCCGGCGCGGTGGACGTGCGCATCCACCAGGCCTTTGATTACCCCGAGATCCGCGTCAACGTGGACCGCACCGAGGCGATGCGCCTGGGCCTGCAGCAGCGCGACGTGGCCAGCAACATGCTGATCACCTTGTCGGGCAGCTTCCAGACCAACCCCACCTTCTGGGTCGACCCCCGCACAGGCGTGCAGTACAGCATCGCCACGCAAACGCCACAGCCCCGCATGGCCACGCTCAACGACCTGCAGACCCTGCCCGTGACCGGCAGCGCCAACGACGCGGCACCGCAGATCCTGGCCAACCTGGCCACCTTCAAGCGCGGCGTGGGCCCCACCGTGGTCAGCCACCAGAACGCTTTGCCCACGGTCGACCTGTACGGCTCGGTGGAAGACACCGACCTGGGCTCGGTGGCCAAGGCCCTGCAGCAGTTGGTCGACGAGAACCGCAAGGACCTGCCCAAGGGCTCAACCGTGGCCATCCGCGGCCAGATCGACACCATGAAGGCCTCATTCCAGGGGCTGGCCTTCGGGCTCATTGGCGCGGTGGTGCTGGTCTACCTGCTCATCGTCATCAATTTCCAGAGCTGGCTGGACCCGCTGATCATCGTCAGCGCCCTGCCCGCCGCGCTGGGCGGCATCGTGCTGATGCTGTTCATCACCGGCACCCACATCAGCGTGCCCGCGTTGACAGGCGCCATCATGTGCATCGGCGTGGCCACAGCCAACTCGGTGCTGGTGGTGAGCTTCGCGCGTGAACTGTTCGACGCCGGCGCCACGGCCCTGCAAGCCGCGCTGCAAGCCGGTGTGGCCCGCCTGCGCCCCGTGCTGATGACGGCCCTGGCCATGGTGGTGGGCATGGTGCCCATGGCCCTGGGCCTGGGCGAGGGCGCCGAGCAGAACGCCCCGCTGGGTCGCGCCGTGATCGGCGGCCTCCTGTTTGCCACCGTGGCCACGCTCTTCTTCGTGCCCCTGGTCTTCTCCGTTGTCCACGGCCGCCGCGCAGCGCGGCAGGCCGCAACCGCCCCTGTGCAGGTGTGATCATGTTGTCTCAGGACCCTCATCGCATGCGCCTTCAACCCGTCCGGCGCCCACACCCCGGCTTGTCCAAGCCGGCCCTGCTGGCACTGGCGGGCGTCATCGCGCTGGTCGCCTGGCGCTGGTCTGGCGACGTGCGCGCGCAGTCCGCCCTGACCCGGCAGACCCATGCCCAGGCCACACCCGTCGTGGTGGTCACCAGCCCGCAAGCGGCGTCCGCGCCCGACACCCTGGTGCTGCCCGGCACCGCCCGAGGCTGGTCGGAAGCACCGGTGTACGCGCGCACTGCCGGCTATGTGAAGCGCTGGGTGGTCGACATCGGCGACACGGTGCTGGCCGGCCAACTGCTGGCAGAGATCGACGCGCCCGAGCTGGACCAGCAGCTCAAGCAGGCCCAGGCCGATGTGGCCACCGCGGACACCCAGGCTCAGCAGGCCAAAGCCACCTCGGACCGCGTGAGCAAGCTGCTGCCCAGCCAGGCCGTGTCACCGCAAGAGGCAGGAGACCGGCTCAGCGACGCTCGGGTGCGCAGCTCTGCCCTGGCTTCCGCAAGCGCCAACCTGCAGCGCCTGCAGGCCCTGGCCGCCTTCAAACAGGTGCGTGCGCCCTTTGCCGGCACCGTGACCGCACGCAATGCAGACGCGGGCACGCTGGTGTCGGGCAGCAACAGCGGCACGCCCCTGTTCACCCTGAGCGACGGCCGACGCCTGCGGGTGGACGTGCAGGCGCCCGAAGCCCTGGCCGCCGGCATCCATGTCCGCGACGAGGCCGAGGTGGTGCCCGGTGGCAGCGGCTGGAAAAAGCCCCTGCCAGCCCGTGTGCTGGCCAGTGCAGGCGCTGTGAACCCGGCGGCCCGCACCGTCAAGGTCCAGCTGGAGCTGGGCCATGCAGATGACCAGGTGCTGCCCGGCGGCTATGTGGAGGTGCGCTTCAAGCAGCCTGTGCGCGGCAATGCACTGCGACTGCCGGGCAACGGCCTGCTGTTCCGCGGAGACGGCCTGCGCGTGGCCACGGTGGATGCGCAAGGCGTCGTCCACCTGCGCGACGTGGTGCAGGGCCGCGACTTCGGCAAGGAAGTAGAGATCCTCTCGGGCATCAGCGCGCAGGACCGCGTGATCCTCAACCCCTCGGACGCCATCCGCGACGGCGACATCGTGCGGGTGCAGGATGCCAAGACGCGACCGTCTGGCTCATGAGCAAGAGAGGTCCACGGCTTAATCTTCATCGGAGGCGTGGGCACGGGCAAGACTCACCTTGCCTGCGCCCTCGTTCGCGAGTGCGCGCCAAGGGCTGTGTTGTATGCCTCCGTCAGCGACCTCATAAGAAGGCTCCGTGAGACTTGGCGACCCAATGCTGAGTGTTCGGAGCGTTCGCTCCTGACCAGCCTCGCTGAGGCTGACCTTCTTGTGGCCGATGAGATTGGTGTCCAACACGGGACGGACGCCGAGCGCCTCCACATCTTTGAAGTGATGGACGCGCGGTACCGGGCAATGCGACCAACTGTCCTGCTTTCAAATGAACCCCTTCGGGAGGTCCGCGAGTACGTTGGGGAGCGGGTATTTGACCGCCTGCGTGAGACGAGCCGCGTCGTCACGTTCAACTGGGAGAGTGCCCGTCGCGGTAGCCAGTCCTAGGGCCTATGGATACTTCATCTCAGTTCTCCAATGAACTGAGATGCTTGGATCCAATTGACGAAAAGCGACCAGGCCTCAAATGCGAAGTGCATTTGAGGCCATTTTTGCGTTGGAAGATCCACCTTGAGTTGGTCGGCCTGCGCTGCCCCCCCCCAGATCGGGCATCCCTGTGCCGAGGCGATACATCTTGGCGAACCGTTGCTTCACCCTCAAGCAATCCGTGCCCGTACTACTAGCAAAAGGCTGGGGGCAACTTTGGGGGCAACTGATATCATCATGACGCTACTTGAAGGCACTGCAGGTGCATGCCCGGAACTTTAGATTCCCCCCGGCTCCACCAATCAAACGTCTCAAGAAGCCTCTTGAGACTCAGGAATCCCCGAGTGGTCAAACGCTTGGGGATTTTTTTGTCCATTGTGGGTGGCCATCGAACCCTTGCCGACCGCGCACAAAAGGCTTCGCTTCAAGGACCTGACGCCCAAGATGGCTGATCGCACCGCCCCCACCCAACGCCTCCTCCTGCTCGGCGCCACTGGCGCGGTGGGCCAATGCGTGCTGGCCCAGGCCCTGGCCGACCTGCGCGTCGGTCAGGTCGTGGCGCCCACCCGCCGCCCGCTGCCGCCCCACCCGAAGCTGCTCAACCCGGTGATCGACTTCCAGCACCTGCCGGCAGACGCCGACTGGCTGCACTGCGATGCCGTGGTCTGCGCTCTGGGCAGCACCATCCGCCAGGCTGGCTCGCAAGCGGCGTTCGCGGCCGTGGACCGCGACCTGCCCATCGCCCTGGGTCGCCTGGCCCGTGCGGCCGGCGCGCGCAGCTTCGCGCTCAACTCCTCGCTGGGCGCCAGCCTGCGCGGGACCTTCTACCTGCGCACCAAGGCGGAGGCCGAGGCCGGCCTGGCCGCGCAGGGCTGGCCCAGCCTCACCATCGTGCGGCCGTCCTTGATCGCTGCGCATCGCCAGCCGCCACGGCCAGGCGAAGTCGCGGGCCTGTGGCTGGCGCGGCTGCTGGGGCCACTGGTGCCCCGCAACTACCGACCGGTGAGCGCCGAGGCCATCGCCGCCTGCCTGCTGGACATGGCCCTGGCATCGCCCGACACATTCCGCATTGTGGAATCTTCCGAGTTGGCTGACCAGAAATCCGAGGGATGATCGGAATAGTCCGAGTGTGCATTTGGCCCACTTTGCAAAAGCAAAATGGACTAAAATCGGAAGCAAAGCCTGACACAAACACTCAAGATGCCCGATTCTGCCGCCCCAAGTGCCTCACAGGCTGTGCGTGCGGCCCTGCGGGCGGTGCTGGTTCCCCTGGTGCGGCTGGCCATGGCCAAGGGCGTGCGTTATGCCGAAGTCGACGAACTGGTGCGTGACGTGTTCGTCAACGTGGCGCGCCAGGCCCACGCCGGTGTGCCGGTGCAGCGCTCGGTGAGCCGCATCAGCGCCTCCACCGGTCTGAACCGGCGTGAAGTCACCCGGCTGCTGCAGACGGGCCCCAGCACCGAAGCCAAATCGCGCTCGCCCGCCACCGAGGTGTTTGCGCGCTGGATCAGCGACGCCGCCTGGCAGCACGACGGCCAGCCCCTGCGCCTGCCCCGCCTGGGTGCGGCGCCCAGCTTCGAGGCCCTGGCCAATTCCGTGAACCGCGACGTGCGGCCCCGCGCCTTGCTGGAAGAGCTGGTGCGGCTGGGCCTGGCCCGCGTGCACGAAGACGACCATGTGTCGCTCATCGAAGACCACTTCGTGCCCAGCCAGGACGAGGGCCAGATGCTGGACTTCCTGTCGGCCAACGTGGGCGACCACCTTCACGCCGCTGTCGAAAACGTTGTGCAACATGGCAGCGTGCGTCACCTGGAACAGGCCCTGTTTGCCGACGACCTGTCGGCCAGCTCGATCGAGCAACTGCGCCCGCAAGCCAACTCGCAATGGAAAGCCCTGGTGCGGGCCCTGATCCCCAAGGTGCAGCAGCACCTGGACCACGACAAGGCGCAAAGCCAGCCACGCGACCACCGCGTGCGCATCGGCATGTACATGTACAGCGAGGCCATGCCCGCCCGCCTGAACGCCCCTGATGACGCGGCGGCCCCGGCGGCCGCCGAGCCGCTGGCGGGCCAGGCAGCGCAGCCCTCGCCAGAACAAACGAATCGGAGTTGAGGATGGCCCACCTGGCACACGTGATCTGGCGCGCAAGCCGCCACAAGGGCTTGTGGCCCTGGCTGGCCGGACTGGCCGTGGCCGCCCTGGTCATCGGCTGTGGTGGCGGGGGCACGAGCACGGCCGGCAACGGCGTGGGCGTGGGGGGGACGGG
>CANBQJ010000174.1 GCA_947371645.1 Burkholderiales bacterium
ACACTGTGCGGACATGAGCCTGCCGCGCCAGATCGCCACCCCACGCCTGCTGTTGCGCGACCCGCGACCCGCCGACGCCGAACACCTGTTCCGTGACGCCTTGGGATCGGCCGAGGTGCTGCGCCTGGTGGGGGTGAGGCCCCATGCCACCGAAGCCGACACGCGTCAGCACATTGCCCACGATGTGCACCGCTGGCTCAAGCAAAGCGGCTGGTTGTGGGTGCTGGCCTTGCCTGGCCCCGGGCAGCCAGATGGCGTGGCCATTGGCCAGGTGGAGCTGTCGCCGATGAGCCACCCGGCCATGTCGGCGCACCACCTGCGGCTGGGCTATGTGCTGGGCCGGCCGCACTGGGGCCAGGGCTACATGGGCGAGGCAGTGGCCGCCGTGCTGGAAGCCGCCCTGGCGCAACCCCAGGTCTGGCGCGTGGACGCCCTGTGCGACGTGGACAACGTCGCCTCTGCGGCCTTGCTGGCGCGCGTCGGCATGCAGTGCGAGGGCCGGCTGGCGCGCGTGGTGAACCACCCCAATGCCTCGCCACAGCCGCGTGACGCCTGGCTGTACAGCCGCACCCGCAGTGCGCCCGAGCCCTGACAATGGCGGCTCCTGAACCCTTGCACCGCCCCAGCATGCCCGACGCTTCCGCCCCCGTGCGCCACCTCAACCCTGAGCGCCGCTACTCGGACGCCGCCATCCACGGCGGGGTGGTCTACCTGGCCGGTCAGGTGCCCGCAGACACCGGCGCCGACATGGGCGGCCAGACCCTGGACGTGCTCACGCAGATCGATGCGCTGCTGGCCCAGGCGGGCAGCCACCGCGGCCGCATCCTGATGGCCCAGGTGATCGTGCGCGACATCGCCGACGTGCCGGCCATGAACACCGTGTGGGAGGCCTGGTTTGATGGCGTGACCGCGCCGCCCCGGGCCACCTTCCAGGCGGCGCTGGTGAACCCGGACTGGCGCATCGAGGTGATCGTCACGGCGGCCCTGGGCTGATCGGCCGCATCAGGCCGGCATGGGGATCACCACCGTGGCGGGCGTCGGCAGGTCCGGCCAGCTCAGGGCCTGACCGGCCTGCAGGACGCGTGCACCACCACTGACCCACTCCGGCTCGCTGTGGCGCAGGGCCTCCATGGCATCCGGCCTGACCAGGATGAAGCGCATGCTGCGCTCACCGCGCTTCAGCGTCAGTTCAGCGCGAGGCCAGTGCGAAGGCAGGCAGGGGACGAAGCACAACTCCTCGGGCCCCTGCTTCAGGCCGAACATGGACTCGACCACCGCTCGGTGCAGCCATGAGGCCGAGCCGGTGTACCAGCTCCAGCCTCCGCGACCCACATGCGGCGCCTGGCTGTAGACGTCGCCGGCCATGACATAGGGCTCCAGCCCGTAGGCCGCGCCGTGGTCCGGGTGGGCCGCACGGTGCGCCGGGCTCAGGTAGGTGAAGTAGCGGTAGACCAGGTCGCCGCCCGCGTCGGCGCTGGCCTGGTTGGCCGTGGCCAGTTCGGCTTGCGCCATCAGCGCCCACACGGCCGCGTGCGAGTACTGCCCGCCGTTTTCTCTCACGCCCGGTGGGTAGGCTTGGATGTAGCCGGCGCTGGGCTGGGCATGGGCCAGCGGCGGGTCCAGCAGGCGGATCAGGCCGGCCTCGGTGTCCACCAGATGGGTGTCCAGTGAGGCCATGGCGATGCGCGCCTGCTCTGGCGATGCGGCCCCCGACAGCACGGCCCAGGCCTGGGCGATGAGGTCGATGCGCGCTTCCGTGTTGTGCTGCGAGCCCAGCACCTGGCCATCGTCAAAGTAGGCGCGGGTGAACCACTGGCCATCCCAGGCGGTGTCGTGCAAGGCGGCTTGCCAGCCTTGCGCGCTGTCCGCCCAGCGCTGCGCCCGCTCGTGGTCGCCGCGTGCGTGTGCCAGCGGCGCGAAGTCGGCCACGATGCGGCACAGGAACCAACCCAGCCAGACCGACTCGCCACGCCCGCCACTGCCCACGCGGTTCATGCCGTCGTTCCAGTCGCCCGTGCCCATGAGCGGCAGGCCGTGCACGCCCACGCGCAAGCTGTGGTCGATGGCCCGTGCGGCGTGCTCATAGACGCTGGCCTGCAGGTGGCTGACCAGGGGCGTGTTGTAGAGGTCTTCGGCGCCTTCGGGGATGGGCGGGCTCTCCAGGAAGGGCACCAGCTCGTCGAGCAAGGCGGCGTCGCCGGTGGTGCGCAGGGCATGCGTGCAGGCGTAAGGCAGCCACAGGAGGTCATCGGAGAAATGGGTGCGCACGCCGGCGCCATCGGGGGCGTGCCACCAGTGCTGCACGTCGCCCTCCACGAACTGGCGTGAGGCACACAGCAGGATCTGCTGGCGCATCAACTCGGGCGCCGCCCAGTGCAGCGCCAGGGTGTCTTGCAGCTGGTCGCGGTAACCCATGGCGCCGCCTGCCTGGTAGAGCCCGGCCTTGGCCCACAGGCGACACGACACCGTCTGATAGAGCAGCCAGCGGTTGACGAGCGCGTCCAGCAAGGGGTCGGGCGTCTTCACCGTGGTCGCGCCCAGGAGGCGGTCCCAGTGCCGGGTGGCGCGGGTCAGGCGCTGATCGGCGCCCACGCAGGCGGCTTCTGCCGCCAGCCGGCGTGCAGCATCAGGGTGGTCGCCAAAGCCCAGCAGGAAAACGCGCTCCGCGCTGGCGCCAGGCTGCAGCGTCACCGGCACCGACAAGGCTGCGCAAGGGTCCAGGCCCGCGCCGCTGAGTTGGGCAAAGTCATCGGGCAGCACCAGCCGTCCGCGGGTGTCGAAGCACTCGCGGCGGTCGCAGGTCCAGTCCACGTCATCCAGCTGCCCGCTGGCCACCGCCAGGAAGGCCGTGGCGTCGCCAAAGCCCGTGCGCCGGTCCTGCTGGGTGCACATCAGGGCGGTCAGCGCACGCGCGGCAGGCAGGGCCTGGCGGTGGCGGGCCGTGTGCACGGTGCTGCGCGCGGACCGGCGGCTGCCCATCACCCATTCGACGATGCCCACCACGCGCAGGCGCAAGGCGTGACGCCCCCGGTTGACCAGCCGAACCTCGATCTGCTTGATGGCGCTTTGCTCGTCCACGCACCAGGTGAGCGACACCTCCAGGCTGCCTTGCGTGTGCTGGATGAGGCTCCAGCCCTGCCCATGGGTCACGCGGTAGTTGACGTCGGGCACGCCCCAGCACGATGGCGTGGCGCCCCAGACCAGGCAGGTGTCCAGGTCCTGGATCAGGATGTGCTCGCCGGGCGGGTCGGACAAAGGGTCGTTGGACCAGGGCGTCAGCTGCATGGACCTGCTGTTGCGTGCCCAGGTGTAGCCGCCACCGGCCTCGGACACATGGCAGCCCAGGGTCGGGTTGGCCAGGACATTGATCCAGGGGCGGTCTGGGCGCAGCAGGGCTTTGACGTCGAAGGCAAAGGCCGCGCCCGCTTGCACGAACTGACCCTGGCTGCTCAGGACGTCGTGGCCAGGGTGCCAGTGCGTGGGCACCGTGGACACCGACAGCTCGGAACGGGCCGCGAGCGGTTGTTCGCGCCCGGACAGCCATTCGGCGACGTGCTGCTGCAGCGGGCGGCCATCGGCGTGGATGCGCACGCAGGCCAGGCTCTGCAAGGTGTCGATTTCCGCGCGAGACAGGTCCTGGGCCAGCAGCACGTGGAAGCCACTGGTGGCCGGCCGTGGCGCGTTGGGCGAGTCGCCCATCTCGCCCATGTCGCTGCGGTAGCGGTCACGCAAGGCCTGCAGCTCATGGTGCAGTGCCATGTAGTAGGACGAGGCCTCTGCGTCCAGCACCACCAGGTCGCAGGCCACGCCGCCCCATGACCACAGGCGCAGGGCCTGGGTGAGCGTGCGCAGCAAGGTCAGCCCCTGCATCAGGCTGGCCGACACGAGGATGATGGGGCGGTCACCGGCAATGCCGAAGCGCCACAGCAGGCTGCTGTCACAGGCCATGGGCTCGGCCTGCGTCAGGCCACCGTGGCCGGCCGGGGTGCGTGTCAGCGTCAGCAGCAAGGCGGTGCTCAGGGTCTGGATGGCGGCGAAGTGCTCCGGGCTGATGCGCAGAGCATGCAGGCGGATGCTGGTCAGCGTGGCCGACATCAGCGAGGCGCGTTGCACATGGCTGGCCTGGCGGTAGCGGTCGACGATGGCGTGCAGCGTGGCGGCGTCGGCGGATGAGGCCGTGGCGAAGGTCACCACCGCCTTGGCGTGCGGCCCGATGCGCAGGCTGGCGCGCAAGGCGCAGACCGGGTCCAGGCCGGTGTCGCGCGCCTGGGCTTGCACCGGAACGTCGGCGTGCGCCGCGTGCAGCGGGTCGTCAAAGCGGGCCAGTGGCTGGCAGACGTGGTGGTTGCGTCCGGCCCATTGCCGCCGCGCGGTCTGGCTGTCCACGGCCACCACCTCGACGCTGGCTTCGGCCAGGAAGTGGGCGGCAAACACCGTGGGCTCGTCGGGCAGGCGGGGCTGCCGCTCCATCAGCAGGGCCCGGTGGTCGGCCAGCCACTGGGTGCGCACGAACAGGTTGGCGAAGGCCGGGTGGGCCTCGTCGGCAGCGGCGGGGCTGAGCGCCACCTCAAAGGCCGACATCAGCATCACGTCGATCGTGGTGTCGGTCTGGTTGTGCACCTCCACCTGCCTGAACTCGATGTCGTCCTCGGGGCTGACCCACACCGTGGTGCTGGCATGGCAATGCAGCCACTGGGCCTCGAAGCACACGCGGTCGGCGTGGAAGGTGCTCTGGTAGTGGGCTGCAGGGTCGGGTGCCGGGTGCTGGGTGAGGGACACAGGCGCCAGGTCATGGCGCCACTGCAGATAGAGGAAGCTGCCGTGCGCATCGCGCAAGGCATCGTCGCGCCAGCGGGTGATGTCGGTCTGCCCCCAACGGCTCCAGCCGGCACCGTTGGCGCGCAAGGCCACCTGGTAGCGCCCGTTGGACAGCAGGTGGGTGGGCTCGATGACCGACATGCCAGGGATGACCACGCGCATCAGCCCGCTGGATGGCGGCTGCACCGGTTGCAGGCTGGGGCCCGACAGCGGGGCGTAGAGCTTGGAGACTTCTCGCGGCGTGCGCTCATGCAGCAGCGAGCTCACGGCTTCAAGGTGGGCATCGGCCATGCCCCAGCGCTGTGCCACCTGGCCCAACAAGACATTGGCCAGGGAGACGATGCACATGCCCTGGTGGTGGGCCATGAAGGTGAACACGGGCGTGCACGCCGTGCCCACGGCCTGCAGGGCGGGGGTGTAGTCGACGGCGTCGACAAAGCCATAGCGGCCCCGTGCGCCCAGGCCTTCGATGAGCGCGAAGTTGAGCACGGCGCCGTGAGGCGACAACTGCGCGGCCAGCGCGGTGGCATAGGGTGCGATGACCAGTTCGTCGGCGGGGGTGCGTCGCAAGGCCAGACGGGGCACGCCGTGCGGCGCGTACTGATAGGCCAGGGTGTGGTCGCGGCCGGCATAGGCGGACTCAGATACCCCCCATGGCATGCCGTTTTGCTGGCCAAAGGCGATGTGCTCGCGCAGGGCCACGTCACAGGCGCTGTGCAGCACGCTGCCCACGGGCTCGGTGAGCACCAGGCCCGGCATCAGGTACTCGAACATCGAGCCCGACCAGGAGCGCAGCCCCACATGGGCGCCCAGGGCATAGAAGGGGCGGCCCAGCGAGCCCCAGTGGTTCACCGGGACGTCGCCCTTGGCGATGGCCCACAAGCCCGTCAGGCGGGCCTCGGAGGCCAGCAGGTCGTAAAAGCCCGCGTCCAGTTGTTGCTCGCTCACCCGAAAGCCCAGGTGAAGCAGGTGGCGCTTGGGGTGATAGAGGAAGGCGAAGTCCGCTTCGCGCGCCAGCCGCTCGAACTCGTGGGCCACCACCCGCAGGCGACGGGCTGCATCGTTGAGGGCCGAGGGCTGGGCGGCCAGGGCTTGCGCATCCAGCGCCGCAGAGCGCTTGGTGGCCCGGTGGTCGGCCAGCAGCCAGGTGAGCTCGTCACGCTGGTTCTGTGTCAGCTGCGAGCGCCGGGCCAGCAATGGGGCCAGCCTGGCGCTGGATTCGCGCAGGGCGCGGGTGAAGACCGTGCGGTCGCAGGGCGACTGGGCCAGTTCCCGGCAGGCCTGTGCGGCCGCCAGCAGGTGGCCGCACAGGTTGCCGCTGTCCACGGTGGACACGTAGCGGGGCAAGAGGGCCGCGCAGGTCTGCGTGTCGTACCAGTTCAGGAAGTGGCCGTTGTAGCGCTCCAGGGTGATCAGCGTGGCCAGCGTGGCCTCCAGCCGCGCGATCAGGTCCAGCGTGCCGATCCAGCCGAACTGCCGGGCACAGGCCGCGCTCAGCAGGTAGAGCCCGATGTTGGTGGGCGATGTCCGGTGCGCCACCATGTCGTGCGGCACCGTCTGCAGGTTGTCCGGCGGCAGGTGGTGGTCGTCCTGGCCCACACAGCGCTCGAAGTAGCGCCAGGTGTCGCGCGCGACGGCAGTGAGGTAAGGGCGGTCTTCATCGGCCACCACGGCCTCTTGCGGCGCAGGCCGGGGGCGGCTGACCCACCAGGTCCACAGCGGCGAGCTCAGCCACATCAGCCCCACGGCCGCGGCCAGAACGGGTTGGGGCAAGGGCCCTTGCCACCACAGGCCAGCCAGCAGCGCGGCCGTCAAGAGCGTTTCCCGCCCATGCTGGCGCGTCACCTGCCTCAGGCTGAACTGGGCAGAGGCCCGGGCCGACTCGGCGGTGGTCCATTGCAGCAGGTGGCGGTGGCTGATGGTCAGGCGAAACAGCGCGCGCACGATGGCATCGGTCGACATCGCCGCGTTCTGCACCAGCTGCGCGAGGTGCCACACGGCACCGGCGACGGTGCGCGTCAGGTCGGTCAGGGCCTGCGCATAGAAGTGCACCTTGGCCACGTCATAGCGGCTGGGCCACAGGGCGGCCAGCGCGCCCATCAAGGGGCCGGCACCATAGGCGGCCAGCGTCAGGGCCAGGGCCGCCGCAGGTGAGATCAGCTTGCCCGCCAGCGACAACAGGATCACGACCAGGCAACTGGGCGCCACCAGCGAGCGCCGCAGGTTGTCGGCCATCTTCCAGAGGTTGACCGCGCGCAGTCGATAGCGGCCTGCCTGCATCATGAAGGGCAGCAACTGCCAGTCGCCGCGCGTCCACCGGTGCACGCGCGAAGCCGCCACATCCGCATGGCCAGGGGCGTCTTCGATGACGGTGATGTCGGTGACGGCGGCACACCGCACCATCGCCCCTTCCAGCAGGTCGTGGCTCAACACCCGGCCTTCAGGCAGTCGCCCGGAGAGCACGGCATGCATGGCGTGCACGTGCATGAGGCCCTTGCCATTGAAGGTGCCTTCGCCAAACAAGTCCTGGTAGACCTCGGAGCTGCTGGCGCTGTAGGCGTCCACACCGCTTTGCCCGGCAAACAGCCAGTGAAAGAGCGTGAACTCGCGGGGCCCGGGCAAGGGCGTCACCGTGCGGGGCTGCAAGATGGCGTAGCCGCCCAGCACCTGGCGCCCATCCGGGCTCAACCGCGGCTCGTTGTGCGGGTGCGAAGCCACGCCCACCAGTTCACGCAGGCGGCCTGGCGGCAGTTGCGTGTCGCTGTCCAGGGTGACGATGTAGCGGATGCCGGTGGCCAGCCGCGACAGCTCGCCCAGGTTCAGGAAGGCCTCGCTGTTGCCCTGGGCCAGCGCGTTGATGAGCAGCTCC
>CANBQJ010000175.1 GCA_947371645.1 Burkholderiales bacterium
GCTGCGGTGTTCGCTGGCATGGCCTCGGTGGCCGGTAGCCTCAAGCGCGACGTGTCCGGCATGGGCAAGTGGCTGATGGTGGGCGTGCTGGTCATGCTGGTGGCAGGCGTCGCCAACATCTGGCTGCAGATGCCTGCCCTGATGCTGGCGCTGTCGGTGATGTCCGTGGCCATCTTCTCGGCCTTCATCGTGTACGACCTCAAGCGGATCATCGACGGTGGTGAGACGAACTACGTGACCGCCACGCTGTCCGTCTACCTGAGCGTCTACAACGTGTTCACATCCCTGCTGCAGATCATCCTGTCCCTGACGGGCAACGACGACTGAGGCGGTGCGCCCTGGGGACAGGGCATCACCTGTGCATGAAAAAAGCCTGGCAACTGCCAGGCTTTTCTCATGGGGCACCCACCGGTGCGTGGGAGCCAAGCGTCCGGGCTTCAGCCCAGCGCCTGACGCAGGGCGTCCATGCCCTGTTGCCAGGACTGGGTCATCTCCAGCAACACGGCGCCCACATCAGGGCGCTTCTTTCCATTGACTGCACGGGCCAGCTTCAGGATCAGGGACTTTGTCAGGCCAGACATGTGCTCGAAGCGCTGTGCGGCATCCAGCAAGGCGTCCGAGCCTAAGGGGTCGTGCGCACGCTGCCAGCGCAGCGACAGCGCAGCCAGCTCGAACGACGCGCCCAGTTGCCGGATCGTGGCGAAAGCCCAGGCATGGTAGTGCGGCAGACCTTGCTGCACCAGCTCGCCGGCGTCATGCTCGAACCGCTGGGTAAAGCGCTCGACCGGGTTGGTGCTGGGCACGCGGGCCAGGTGCTTTTGCCACAGCGGCCGTGCCATTACGGCCAGCTCGGCCGCGCCGCGTGTGCGCTGTCGGTCAAAGCGAATGGTTTCTGCGAACAACGGCAGGAAGCTCGGGTCGTGTGGCATCCCGACACGGAAGGTCTGCCTGAAGTCTTCGCCTCTCATCTCGAAGTAGCCAGCGTTGTGGAAGTAGCCTGCTCGTTCACCCGCAACGTCCACCTCGGCCAGCACGATGGTCGTCTTGACGTGGTTCTGGCGGTAGTCGGTGCCGGCGGTGTCGGGCAACCAGAAGGCGTTGGACTCCGTGCTGATGAACTTGCCGGTCTTGAGGTGCTCGATGCAGTGATCCAGCAGCGGGCGCCAGACCGTCAACTCCTGCACATCGACGCCGTACAGGTCGTACAGCTCGCCGTGCGAGGGCTTGAAGAAGGTCCACTGGTCGCCTTCAAAGTCCAGCGCGATGGTCGAGCCCATGACCGGCTCGGGGGCCAGCTTCAGGGCGTTGAGCACCTCGATCCAGATGTCGACGTAGCAGTTCTTTTCCGTCCACAGCAGGTCGTCGGCGTGCAGGTGGCTTCGGGTGTAGCCGGAGGCGCTCAGCCCCTCCAGCGCCAGGAGGTGGTCGGTCATGGGGCTTGCCTCTCGTTTCGGTGTGCAGTGAGGCGTCGATCAAGGCCACAGCTGCTCGCGCACGTCGGCCGGCCACTGTTGCACTTCGAACCCGTGGGTGCGGAACAGGGCCATCACCACGCGCTCCAGGCCAAAGCCCAGGCAGGCGGTGTTCGCCACTTCGCCGTCGGGCGTCTTGATCTCGAAGGTGTCGCCAAAGTGGGTCTGGTGGAAGTTGAAAGAGCACACGGCGGTGTGGTCCACATCGGAAATCACCGGCACCAGCACCTCGAACTTGAGCTTTTGCTCCTTCTGATTCATGGCCAAAATCTTGCCGCCACGGCCGAAGAAGGGGTCGGAGGCCACATCGGGCTTGGCCGGCAGGCCCAGTGACGTCAGAAGATCGACGCCGCGCTGCAGCCACATGTCGCGCCAGCTCACCACCTGCTCTGGCGTGCCCACGCGAACGAACTCCCGCACGCGGAAGGACTGCATGCGCGTCGGCTCATTGGAGGGTTCGTGGCGATACACCCAGTTCAACATGGTCACCAGGCGGCCCTCGGCCGGCACGGTACCGGTGAAGGTGGGGTAGATGGGGTAGCAGGCGGCGGGGTTGAGCACCACGCCAGTCTGGCCCAGCAGGTCGCCCCAAGGCTCGCCGGCCTTTGAACGCTCGGCCAGGCGCAGGGCTTCCAGGCCATTGCCGAAGAAGCTATGCACCGACCCACACAGGTGCGGGAAGGAGTCAAGATAGTGCACCTTGTCCAGGATGCCGCGGTCGATCACGGGCGGGAAGGTGTAGACCTCGGCGCCATCGTTGGCCGACAGCTTGGTGACCAGGCCGTTGAAGCGCTCCAGCACGTCTTCAAACACCGCGCCGCGGCCAAAGGTGCCAGCTTGTGCCGTGGGTACGATCAGGCCATGGGCCACGAGGCCGTCGTACAGGGATTTGGGGTCAAATGAGTCGGGTGCCATGTTGGTCCTGGAATTTCAAATGGATGGAATGGGGTTGGATCACTCGTCTTTCAGCACGAGCAGCATGGAGGCGCTCTTGCTTGCGATGCGTTCGTTGGACACCATCAGCGAGGCCGACAGCACGTCACGGTAGTGACGGCCCACGCTGAAGGGGCTGTCGTTCTTGAAGCCCAGGATGCCCAGAATCTGCAGGCACTTGTGGATGATCTGAGGAGCTGCGTCCGAGGCGCCGATTTTGATGTTGACCATCTTCAGACCCCAGGTCATGCTGAGCAGTTCCTTGTCCTGGCCTGCGGCGGCTACGGCGTCGAACTCATGGGCCACGGTCTGCCAGTTGTTCTTCATGGCCTGCAAATCCACTGACACACGCGCCAGTTGCGTGGCCGTGGGGGGCACCACTCCCGGGTTCTTGCGTGCTTCGCCACGCACATAGGTGGCGGCCTTGGATGCAGCATCGTTGGCGATGCCCCACCACAGGGCGGCCCACATGATGTGCGAGAAGGGCACCATGGTTTCAGCGGAGATGTCGCCGTAAGGCACCGGCAGGATCTGCTCGATGGGCCCGGAGGATTCGAGGTTGAAACCGGGGCTGCAGGTGCCGCGCATGCCCAGGGTGTCCCAGGACGTGGTTTGCGTCAGCATGGCGTCGGACTTGCGCACCAGCACCAGCAGCTGGTCGCTCTTGGGCGCATCGGCGTCGCGGCGGCAGGTCACGAGGATGGCATCCGAGTGGGCACAGTAAGAGCCCGTGGTCGCCTGCTTGTTCAGGATGAAGCGGTTGCCATCGCGCTCAACCGCGCAGATGCTGGAGCGTGTGTCGCCTGACGTGCCCACCTCGGAGGTGATGGACGCCAGCACGGGTTGGGTCTCGACGATCTCGCGCAGGTATTGCTCAAAGAAGGCGCTACCAGCCACGTGGCGCGCGATGCAACCCACCTGGATGTAGTGCATCGCCAACACCATGCCGCTGGATCCACAGGCGCCGGAGATGGTGGAACACAACACGCACAGTTGGTAGAGGTTCAGGCCAGCGCCACCGTACTCGCGGGGCACGGCAGCAGACAGCACCTTGGCCTGCTTCAGCGCCTGGATGGTTTCTGTGGGGAAGCGGCCATTGGTATCCACGTCTCGCGCGTGCTTGGCCGCAACCTGTGTGGCGATTTCCTTCACGGCCAATCGCAGGGACTCGAATTCGTCTTGGGCAGTCACAGCAGCGTTCATCGCAGTATTCCTATGGAAGCAATTCAATCTAGATCGCCATGATGCCTTGACGCGCCAGCGTGTGGATTGGAATTTTGCTGGCTTTGGTCGTCAACCCCCAAATTCATGGGGGGCTGACTCAACCTCGCTTCAATTCGCCCATGCGCCGACCGGGCGCCATGGGATACTTGCGAACTGTGATGTCGTGCGTCCTGGCGAGGGTTTGAATTCAAATTCATCGCTGTGGTGGCGCGGGGCTGACGGAAATGCGAAGACATGGCGTGCGCTTGAGCCGCGCCGCGTTGCAAGCTTGGGTAGAAGGCAGGCATTGGCTTGAATACAGGCATGGATCTGGTGAGTGTGGGCGACGTTGGTGCTTCGCTGCGTCACTTTGGTGAGGCCTATGTCAAACGTTTGCTGTCCGATGCCGAGCAGTCGACTTTGTCGACGTCTGCAGCGCTGCGTGCCAGGCAATGCGCCTTGATGTTCGCGGGCAAGGAAGCTGCGCTCAAAGCGCTGATGTTGGCGGATCAGGGCGTTGATTGGCGTGACATTGTTGTGAATATTCAAGGCATGAGCATCGTCAGCATTGGTTTGAGGGGGCGTGCCTGCGAACTTGTGGCCGGAAATGGCGTCATGCAATGGCAAGCCTCGGGTCAAGTGAGCGAAGCATATGCACTGGCCATGGTCTTGGCCGATTGAAACTGTTTTTTTATTCATTCAAGCAGAGTTGAAAAAATGAGCGACTTGAAAAATATCGACGACCAGATCCGCACCGTGTTGAAAGACCACGGTCGACTGAACAAGGATGCCGCCACCCTGGGCGAATCCGAAGACATCTACCAGGCCGGCATGACATCCCATGCCAGCGTGAACGTGATGCTGGGCCTCGAGGGTGCCTTCGACGTCGAGTTTCCTGACCACATGCTCAAGCGCAACGTGTTCACCTCCATCGAAACCATCCGTGCGGCGATCCTCGAGCTGACGGGCGGCTGATCCTTCATGTGGGCAACGGGTGGGCCGCAGTTCGGTGCGGTATCTGTCAGCTTGGGGCAGCCGTGGCGACTCGCCAGGGTGTCTCCGGGAGTGGCGGCTTTGCCGTCAGACCTGAGGTGCGTGGACGGGCTCATCTGGCGAGACCTTCCGGTATTGCTGCCCGTGGCGCATGCGCTTGTTGCCCCAGAGGGCGCAGGGGCTGACGACGCGGTATCGCTGGATGCCCACGATTGGTGGTACCAGGTGCGCCTGCCGGATGTTGGCCTTGGCGCTGACCAGGACGTGGCGCACAGCTTGTCCTGGGCCGCCCTGGCCGGTCCGGCAGAGGTCTGGCTAGACGACGAGCGCTTGGGCGACTCGTCGTCGATGTTCCTGCCTGGGCAGGTGTCCCTGGGTGAGCCCGGACGGTGGGCCGGCCGCACGCTGAGCCTGGTGTTCCGTTCGCTGGACGAGGCGCTGAAGGCCAAACGCCCCAGGCCCTCCTGGAAAGCGCCCATGGTGGCCAACCAGCAGATCCGCTGGTGGCGCACGCCTTTGCTGGGCCGCACCCCGGCCTGGACACCGCCCGTTCCACCCATCGGGCCTTGTGGGCCTGTGGTGCTGGCCTCACGGCCGCGTGCGGCACTGTCTGAATGGTGGGTCCGAGGCGAGTGGCGAGGCGAGCAAGCCTTTTTGCAAGCCGGCGGCGTGCTTCAGGCGCCATTTTCAGGCTTGGGCGAGGTCGCGCCGGTGTCGGTCACGCTTTGGGTGGATGTGGGCGGTCAGGGGCATGCTTGCCCAGCCACGCTCACGCCGCATTCTGATGGCGCAGGCGACCGGTGGCAGGTGTCGGTGTCAGCCCCGGTGCCTGGTGCCCCCGCCTGGTGGCCGCACACCCACGGTGAGCCGGTTTGCCATGGCTTGAGCCTGGAGGTGGGCTTCACCCAAAGCGAGGCCGAGCCCGAGCGCATGCCCCTGGCGCCCATCGGCTTCCGTCAGGCGCTCCTGGACACCGCCGCCGGAGACTTTCACCTTCACCTGAACGGACGTTCGGTCTTCGCTCGTGGTGTGGTGCTCTTGCCGCCCGAGCCCCGACGCTGGGATTTGGACGAATCCGAGTGGCGCAAGGTGCTGCAGCCCTACGTCGAGGCGGGCTTGAACATGGTGCGCATCCCCGGCACCATGTGCTACGGCAGCGATGCCTTCTATCGTGCTTGCGATCAATTGGGTCTCATGGTCTGGCAGGACTTCATGTTCGCCAACATGGACTATCCCGGAGACGACGCTGCTTTCCTGGGCCTGGTCCAGCAGGAAGTGGCCACCCACGCCCGCCGATTGATGGCGCATGCCAGCCTGGTCATCTGGTGCGGCAACAGCGAGGTCTCTCAGCAAGCCTTGATGTTCGCGGCGCCGCGCCAGCGCTGGTATCCATCTCTGTTCCATGAGCGCATGCCCGCCTGGTTGAACGAACTGGGCGTGGACGTGCCTTTCTGGCCTTCCAGTGTGTATGGCGGTTCGCTGCCGTGTCAGGCCGATCAGGGCACAACCTCTTATTATGGTGTGGGCGTCTACATGCGCCCCCTCGAAGACGCGCGGCGCAGCCAGCTGAGGTTCGCCACCGAGTGCCTGGGCATTGCCAATGAGCCCTGGTCGCCTCGCCAGGGTGGCTGGGAGCCCAACCATCAGGCCATTGGCGGCAACTTCATGGCGGTGCAAGACCACTACATGGCGCAGTTGTTCAAGGTCGACCCATTGGCCCTGGCGCAATCCGACCCTGCTCGCCACCTGGACCTGACTCAGGCCACGTCTGCTGTGCTCATGGGCACCAGCTTTGACGAGTGGCGGCGCCAGGACAGCAGCTGCCGAGGCGGCTTGATCTGGTTTGGCCGCGACGTCCAGCCCGGCGCAGGTTTCGGCATCCTGGACCACGCGGGCCAGCCCAAAGCCGCTTATTACGCGGTCAAACGCAGCTTCCGGCCCCGTGCCCTGAGCTTCAGCGACGAAGGTGGTAATGGCCTCTACCTGCATGCGGTCAACGAGACCGGCGAGGCTGCGCAAGGCCACAACATCGAGCTGACGCTGTACAAAGCGGATGGCAGTCGCGTGGATGGCGGGCGCCTGCCCTTGCAGGTCGGGCCCTGGGCCACGGCCACGCTGGCGGCGGGAGATGCCTTCGACTGGTTCCTGGACCTGTCTTACGCCTACCGCTTCGGCCCCCCATCGATCCATGTGGTGGTGGCGCGTTGGTTCGATGCCAGCGGTGCCTTGCAGGCAGAGGGTATTGGCCTGCCTGCCGGGCAGGACCTGCCGGAGCAAGACAGCCTGGGTTGGCAAGTGCGAGCCGAGCATCAGGGTGAAGGGCAGGGCGTGTGCCTGCTTGTGCAAGCGCAGCGCTTTGCCCAGTTCGTGCGCATCGAAGCGCCAGGCTGGCGTGCCGATGACAATGCCTTCCACCTGACACCCGGTGCCGAGCGACGCATCGTTCTGTACCCCTGCTCGCCTTCGCCTGCCTTGCGCTGGCAGGTGCGTGCACTCAACACGCCAGAGATCGCCATCGTTGATCTTGATCCGACCCGCCTGAACCCCTCGCTGTGACCCGACTTCCCGAAGGGGCGATGCCGAGCGCGGTACCCTGCACTGGAATGGATGACATGTCTCCTGTTGATCTTCCGGACTTCAGTCCCTGGCGCGCCTGCGTTGCGCCCATGCTGGACTGGACCGACCGCCACTGCCGCTACTTTCACCGGCAACTGAGCCGCCACGCGCGCCTCTACACCGAGATGGTGACCACGGGGGCGCTGCTGCATGGCCACCAGGGCCGACACCTCGATTTCAACGAAGCCGAGCACCCCTTGGCCTTGCAGCTGGGTGGCAGCGAGCCTGAGGACCTGGCCGCCTGCGCCAGGCTGGCCCTGCAGTGGGGCTATGACGAGGTCAACCTCAACTGCGGCTGCCCCAGTGAGCGTGTGCAACGTGGGGCATTTGGCGCCTGCCTGATGCACGAGCCGCAGCTGGTGGCCGATGGCGTCAAGGCCATGCTGGATGCCGTGGGTGGGCACGACGTCATGCCGATCACCGTGAAGCACCGCAT
>CANBQJ010000176.1 GCA_947371645.1 Burkholderiales bacterium
GGCCTCAATGGCGTGCTGGAGTACATCAGCCCGGATGCCCTGGGCGATGACGCGAAAACGGGGGCGAAGGACAGCACGTACTACCGCGCCCTCATCCGTTCCGATTCGTCGACGCTGCACAAGGGCAAGGATCCTTTGCCCGTGCTGCCCGGGATGACCGCGAACGTGGAAGTGCGAACGGGAGATCGCACGGTGGCGCAATACCTGTTGCTGCCTTTGATCAAAACCCAGGAAGCCTTCCGGGAGCGCTGAGCATGAACACCCCTTTTGATCGCCAGAAACTGGCCGTTGCGCTGGCTGGCCTTGGCCTCGCCGGTGGCCTGGTCTGCAGCGGCGCTGTGCACGCACGCTGTGCCGATGACCTGCCAGCCGAGGTCAAGGCTGATCGCACCGACAAGCCTGTGGTTCGCGGTGGGGCCAAGGTGCCTGCGGGCGTGGCGCCGCAACCAGCTGCACGACCCCGCGCAGAGCCTGAGCCCGAGCAGGCCCCCGCGCCGCAGGTGGACCCGATCGTCCAGTTGCGCCAGATCGCCACCGAGGCCGAGCGCCGCAGTGCGGCCGTGGGCGCCGCGCGGCTGCTGTCCGAAGCGGCAGAGCTGGACGTGGCCGAGACCAAGGCGGGCCTGTGGCCGCAGGTGTCGCTGGGCGCCAGCCTGGGGCAGGGCGGCACCACCGTGGACGGCAAGCCTTCCGTGCCCAATGGCGCGCAGAATTCGGTCAGCCTCAATGTGGCCGGCCCGCTGTGGGACAACGGCCGCATTTCAAGCATGACCGACTACCGCAGCCTGCTGGCCAATTCGGCCAAGCTGGGCGCGGTGTTGACGCAAGAGCAGGTGGTGCTGGAGGCCGTTTCGGCCGCCGTGGAGCGCAACCGCTACCGATTGCAGGCGCAGGTCTACCAGCAGTTCATGCGCAAAATGAGCTGCCTGGTGGAATCGCTGGACGGCATCGTGGCCGAAGACCGGGGCCGCACCAGCGAGCTGGTGCAGGCCCGCAAAACCCAGGCTCAGGCCGAGCTGCAGCGCGATCAGGCCCTGGCGCAAAGCCGCCAGGTGGAGCTCCGGCTGCGCAAGTTGGTGGGCGATCAGTTCATCCCAGGCGAGGGCATCACCTTGCCGCTGGCCGTGGTGCCGGAGCTGGGTGAGATCAACCGCCAGGTGGACTCGGGTTACGACGCCCAGCAGCTGCGCGCGCAGATCGACGCGCAAGAAAGCTACAGCCAGTCCCTGGTGGCCGGGCAGCGGCCTCAGGTGGGCTGGAATGCGGGCAAGACGCAGGCGACCCAGGCGGGCACCCAGATCGCCTCCTGGCATGCGGGGGTCACGCTCAGCTACAGCCTGTTCAACGGCTTTTCCGACGATGCCGTGCGCCTGGCCGCCGCCAAGCGGACCGAGGCATCGCGCCAGCAGCTGGTCGAGCTGCTGGCCAACAAGTACTCGCGCACCGCCGAGATGTACGACGTGGCCGCCAGCGCCTTTGACCGTGCCAAGCGTTACGGCAACGTGTTGAAAGACAGCGAGAAGGTGCGCAACTTCACATTCATGCAGTGGTCGCAGCTCGGCAGGCGTTCGCTGTTCGATGTCATGTCCTCCGAGAGCGACCACTTCAACCTGCGCATCGCCTACGTCAACGCCATGCACGACGGCTACATCGCCAGCGCGCAACTGCGCTCGCTGGGCAGCGGGCTGTCGACCTGGCTGCAGGCCACGGGCGGGCCGCGCTGAAGCGCTGGCAAGGGGCCCGCTGGACGGGCTGCCGTGGGTGAGGTGTGCCAAAAAGTAGGCAAATCGCGGCTTTCTTGGCGAGATCGGCGCCAGGTGGGACTTCTATGCTCGTTTCTGCTGTGGGGCCTTGTGCCTCACCCGGATCGAGCCCATGGGAAACCGCCCACCTTCGTCAGCCCTCACGGACACCGCCATGCAAGCCACCATGCCAGACACCACCCGGGACCCCGCACCCAGCGCCGCGCCGCCGGCCCCCACGGCGGTGCCACCCTCGCTGATCCATGGGCTGGAGTTGCAAGGTGCGGGGCGCGCCGACGAGGCGGCAGCGGTGTTCCGGGCGCACCTGGAGGCCCAGCCTTTTGACGGCGTGGCCACGTATTCGCTGGCCTTGATCCTCTCGCAAAAGCAGGACCTGGCCGGCGCCTTGCAGCTGCTGTCCAACTGCCTGACGGTCAACCAGACCTTTGCCCCGCTGTGGATGGCCTACGGCAGCGTGCTGCAAAACCTGCTGCGGCGCGACGACGCCCTGGCCGCTTACGAGCGCGCCCTGGCGCTGAACCCGCAGTACGTGGAGGCCCTGGTCAACAGCGGCGTGCTCATGCGTGAGCAGCACCGCCACGTGGACGCCTTGACGCGCTTCCAGCGTGTGCTGGCCATCAAGCCGGAGCACGAAACGGCGCTGGGCAACTGCGGCATCATCCTGACGGAGTTCAAGCGCACCGAAGAGGCCATTGCCATGTTCGAGCGCCTGCTGGCCATCAACCCCAAGTACGACTGGGGGCTGGGCCTGCTGGTGTACGAGCGCATGCACGCCTGCGATTGGACGGACTACACCCGCCTGGCCAAGGAGATCGTGGAGGGCATCTTGCAGGGGCAACGCACCTGCAAGTCCTTGCCGCTGATGGCCATGTCCGACGACTGCGCGGCCCACCAGCTCAGCGCCCGCATGTTCGGCATGCGTTTTCCGCAAGGTGCGCAGCCCTTGTGGACGGGTGAGCGTTACCGCCACGAGAAGATCCGCATCGCCTACGTCTCGCCCGACCTGCGCGAGCATCCGGTGGGCCACCTGATGGCCGGGATCTTCGAGCACCACGACAAGGCCCGTTTCGAGACCATCGCCATCTCTTTGGGGGTGGACGACAACAGCCGCCTGCGCAGCCGCATGCTGGCCGCCTTCGACAAGTTCATCGATGCCCGCCTGATGAACTCGCGCGAGATCGCCGAACTGATGCGCGAACTGGAAGTGGACATCGCTGTGGACCTGGCTGGCTACACTGCGGACTCGCGCACCGACCTCTTTGCTCACCGTCCGGCGCCGGCCCATGTGAACTACCTGGGCTACCCGGGCACCTTGGGCCTGCCCTACATGGACTACATCGTGGCCGACCGCCACGTGATCCCGCCAGAGCACCAGCGCTTCTACGACGAGAAGGTCGTCTACCTGCCGGATGCCTACCTGCCGACCGACGGCAAGCTGCAGATCGCCGAGCGCACCCCCACCCGCGCTGAATGCGGCCTGCCAGAGGGCGTGGTGGTGTTTTGCTCTTTCAGCCACGACTACAAGATCAACCCGCCCTTGTTTGACGTCTGGATGCGCTTGCTTCAGCAGGTGCCTGGCAGCGTGCTGTGGCTGATGGCGCGCGGCGAGAGCGCCCAACGCAACCTGCGCCGCGAGGCCGAACAACGCGGCGTGGACCCGCAGCGCCTGGTGTTTGCCACCCGCGTGCCCCGCGTGGAAGACCACCTGGCCCGCTACCGCCAGGCCGACATCTTCCTGGACACCCACCCCTACAACGCCCACACCACCGCCGCAGACGCCCTGATGGCTGGCCTGCCCGTGGTGACCTTCATGGGCGGCGCCTTCCCGGCGCGCGTGGCCGCCAGCCTGGTGCACGCCATGGGCATGCCTGAACTCGTGGCCGACTCGATGGCCGGCTACGAGGCCTTGGCCCTGCGCCTGGCCACGCACCCCGATGAGCTCAAGGCCATCCGCGAGAAGCTGGCGCGCCAGCGCGCCGAGGCGCCGCTGTTCAACACCGCCGAGTTCTGCCGCAACCTGGAGGCGGTCTACACGTCCATCTGGCACGACTCGCAGATTCACAATGCCATCGTTGAAAACGACGGCACCCAGGTGGCGCCGCCTGAGGACTTCAGCCTGGGCTCGGTGGAAGCCGACATCGCCCGAGGCAACCTGCAAAAAGCCGAACTGCTGTGCAGAGAGGCCTTGAAGGCGTCGCCCCAGCATGTTGGCGCACTCAAGCTGCTGGGCGACATCGCCACACGGGTGGGCGCCCACGACTTTGCCGCAGACCACTACGGCCAGGCACTGGCCCTGCTGCCCGAGCCACGAGCCCGCAGCTCCAGCCTGAATGCCCTGCTGAAAGACAGCCAGGCCAAGGCGGCACAGGCTGCCGATGCGCAAGCCAGAGGAGGCGAGGGCACTGCCACCGCCACCACACGTGCCTTGCTGATCAAAGCCTGGGGCTATGGCTTCTGGTCTGACCTGGACCACGTGCTGGCCGGCCTGCTGCTGGCCGAGATCACGGGGCGCGTGCCGGTGGTGCACTGGGGCAGCAACAGCCTGTTTCGCCGTGCCGACACCGCCAACGCCTTCGAGTGCTTCTTCGAGCCTGTCTCTCAGCTGAAGCTGGCAGACCTGCAAGCCGAAGGGCTGAGCTACTTCCCGGCCAAATGGCAAGCCGGCAACCTGCAGCAAGAGGACGTGCAGAAGTGGTCGGGTGAAGGCTCACGCCTGACAGGCCTGTACATGCTGCGCCGCCCCGAGGCCGTGGTGGTCAGCGACTTCCACACCAAGCTCAACGACCTGATCCCCTGGATCCCGCACGGCCACCCCTTGCGTGGCATGGACCGCAACCAGCTCTACCGCCACCTGGTTACCAAGTACCTGAGCCTGCAGCCCGCCTTGCGCACCAAGGTGGATGTGCAATCGGTGAGCATGCTGGCCGGGCGCCACTGGCTGGCCGTGCACGTGCGCGGCAGCGACAAGGTCCGAGAGATCGCCCACCTCGACGCCGTGAATCAGACCTACTGGTCGGCCATCGACCAGATCCTGCAGGTCAACCCGAGCCTGAACATCTTCTTGTTGACCGACAGCGAGCCCATGGTCGCCACCTTCCGCCAGCGCTATGGCGACCGGGTGCACACCCTGGATTGCCAGCGCAGCGACAGCGACCAGGGCGTGCACTACGCCGGCCACGATGGCGTGGCCATGGGCGAACAGGTGATCCTGGACGCCTGGACGGCGGCCCGTTGCGACTTCTTCCTGGGCAATGGTGGCTCCAACGTGTCGGTGGGCATCCGCCACCTCAAGACCTGGCAGCCCGGCACCTTCTTCCTGATCGGGCCGGACTTCCTGGGTGAGCCCAACATGGCTTTGCACAACTGGTGAGCAGGCCCGCCAAAGGGCAACAGGAGCAGGGCATGACGCGTGAGTTCGTGGTCGACGGGATCTTCTACCAGATCGGCAAATCCGGCATCGCCCGGGTGTGGAACAAGCTTCTGGAAGAATGGGTGCGCACCGGCTTTGCCGAGCGCGTGGTGGTGATCGACCGCCAGCGCACGGCCCAGCGCGTGCCCGGCGTGCTCTACCACGACGCGCCGGCCTTCTACCATGAGCGCACCCGCGAAGACCGCCAGATGCTGCAGACCCTTTGCCAGCAATACGGCGCACGGGCCTTCATCTCCACCTACTACAGCATCCCAGAGACCACGCCATCGCTGATGATGGTGCACGACATGATCCCCGAGGTGCTGGGCTGGGACATGAGCCAGCCCATGTGGCAGCAAAAGCAGGACGCCCTGGCCTATGCCAGCGCCTTCGTGGCCGTGTCCACCAACACGGCGGTGGACGTGCGCCGCTACATCGACCGCCCCGAGCGCGAGGTGACGGTGGCGCTCAATGGTTGCGACTTCACCGCACCCGATGCGGCCGAAGTGGCGGCATTCAAGTCGCGTTGTGGCATCGACCGCCCTTACTTCATGCTGTCGGGCAGCCGCAGCGACTACAAGAACGCCGTGCAGTTTTTCAAGGCCTTTGCGCAACTGGGTGACCAACGCGCGCAACTGGCCATCCTGTGCACCGGTGGCGGTGGGCTCGAACCCGACATGGCTGCCTGTGTGGGGCAGGCCAAGGTGCACATCGGCATCCTCAGCGACGACGAGCTGCGCTGCGCCTATGCCGGCGCCACGGCCCTGGTCTACCCCTCCCTGTATGAAGGTTTTGGCCTGCCCGTGCTGGAAGCCATGGCCTGTGGCGCCCCGGTGATCTGCAGCAAGGCCGCCTCGCTGCCCGAAGTGGGCGGGCAAGCTGCCTTGTATGTGGACCTCAGCGGCGCGCAAACCGTGGAGGAGACACAGCAACTGGCCGACGCCTTGCGCACCGTCATGGACCCTGAGGTGAGCGCCGTCCTGCGTGCACAAGGCCTGCAGCAAGCGGGCGCGTTCACCTGGGCACGCATGGCCACCACCGTGCAGGGCTGCCTGGAGCGGGTGGCCGACCAAGCCTCCGGGCAGGGGGCGGCAGGCGCTGACATGCCGACGGATGCCCGTGCCTTCGCGCCTTGCCGCCTTTGTGGCGCCGCAGCCCGCCACCTGTTCCACCTGCCTGTGCTGGGTCGCTTGAACGTGGCCTACCAGCAGTGCACCACGTGCGGCGCCGGCCAGACCGAGCCGCCTCATTGGCTGAACGCCGAGCTGAGACTGGCCGCGCAACGCCTCGACACCGGCGTGCTCACCCGTGCGCTGGTGCACGCGGGCATCGTGCAAACCTTGCTGCTGCTGACCGGCCTGGCCGGCGAGGGCCAATCGCCCCGCGTGCTGGACCACGGCTGCCGCACCGGCCTGCTGGTGCGCACCCTGAGGGACATGGGCATCGACGCCTGGGGCACAGAAACCGAAGCCCCTCCAGCCTTGGCCCTGGGTTTCCAGGCAGAGGGCCCACAAGGCTTCGACCTGATCTACGTCGGGGACACGCTGTCCAGCCTGGCCGAACCGGGCGCTGCGCTGATGCACCTGATGTCGGGCGACCCGGCCATCCTGGTCATGCAGCCCAGCCTGGTCGAACACATCGGTGCCAAGGGCGAGGGCCTGTCGCTGGACCTGGGCACCCAGGTCTGCACCCTGACCCCCAGGACGCTGGACTGGATCGGCCAGCGCTTCGGCCGCCAGCGCCTGACCTTGCTGGGCTGCCAGGTGTGGCTCAAGCCTGAAATGGCTGCCGGCCTGGTGGACCCGCAGACCGCCCGCCTGGCCCCGGTGCACGAGTCCTTCGCCAACCTGGTGCTGTCGCGCCTGTGGCAGGGGCTGTTTGCGCAGCCGTACCACCACGCCAACCTGGATCGTGCCAGGCTTCAGGCCGCTGCCGCATCGGCCGAGACTGCTTGAAAAATCGGCGTTCCACTGGGCATTGACACCAGCAGGCGAGGGCAGGATGGCGAGGCATGCCCCCAAGGCAGCTTTCCTTGCGCTCATGGAGACCCAGATGAAACGAAGCATCGCCGCCGTCATCGCCGACACCGACTGCCACGTGCTGGCCTACAACGCCCTGCACAACTCGGTGTCGCGTTTCGAGGTGCAGCAGGTGATCGTGTTTTCGGACCGCCCTGAAGCCTGGCCCGGCTACCCCGTGATCACGATACCCAAGTTGCGCTCGGTGGCCGAGTACAACGCCCTGATCGTCAAGCGCCTGGCTGAGGAGCTGCGCTGTGACCACGCCCTGGTGATGCAGTTCGATGGCTTCATCCTCAACCCGGATCGCTGGGCCCCGCTGTTCCAGGAGTACGACTACATCGGCGCGCCCTGGCCCCACCACACGGGCCACAACGTGGGCAACGGTGGTTTTTCACTGCGGTCGCGCAAGCTGGTGGAGGCCGTGGCCGCCATGGACTACCCGGACCTCACCGA
>CANBQJ010000177.1 GCA_947371645.1 Burkholderiales bacterium
TTGGAAGAGGTGGTGATGGCGGTCCGTACGCGCCGTGATCATTTCGGTCTGGATGTGGGCATCGAAACCACGCAGATCATGCCGGCGTCGCGCCTGGTGTCGCAAACGACCGGTTTTGTGGTCCAGCCCAACAAGGCCGTGGTGGGGGCCAATGCTTTCGCGCACGCCTCCGGCATCCACCAGGATGGTGTGCTCAAGGCCCGCGACACCTACGAAATCATGCGCGCCGAAGACGTGGGTTGGGCCGCCAACAAAATCGTGCTGGGCAAATTGTCAGGCCGCAATGCCTTCAAGCAGCGCTTGCTGGAATTGGGCATCGAACTCGAATCGGAAACCGAAATCAACGCGGCTTTCGCCAAATTCAAGGAACTGGCCGACCGCAAGAGCGACATCTTTGACGAAGACATCATTGCCCTCGTGTCGGATGAAAGCGTGACCTCGGAGCAGGAGCACTACCGCCTGCTCGCCTTGTCCCAGAAATCGGAAATGGGAGAGCGCCCGCACGCCCAGGTGGCCTTTGCCTGCGGCGACGCCGAACACAAATCCGAATCGGATGGCAATGGCCCCGTGGACGCCAGCGTGAAGGCAATTGAATCTGTCGTGAAAAGTGGCGCGGAAATCCTCTTGTATTCGGTGAACGCCATCACCTCAGGCAGCACAGAATCCCAGGGAGAGGTGACTGTTCGTCTGCAATTGGGTGGCCGGGTGGTCAATGGGGTCGGAGCCGATCCGGATATCGTCGTGGCGTCAGCCAAAGCCTATCTCGCTGCGTTGAACAAACTGCACAGCAAGGCGGAAAGGGTGGCGGCGCAGGGGTGAATGCCCGTGTTTGCGAATCCGTCAGCCAGACCACTTGATGAATTGCGCGTAAGTCTATGATCCTGCGCGTTTTTTCATTACACTTGCAAGGCGTTGAAAGGGCAGTAGCGTGTTACGCATGAAAACCAAGAATAACTGGCTGGCTTTGGCCTTGATTTCCATGGTGTGCTGGTCGGTGCAGGCGCCGGCTTTGGCTGCGGTGTCGCCGTCGGCCAAGGTGTCTGCCAAATCCAAGGGACATGGCCACAAAGCGGGCACCAGGTCGGCGCACAAATCACGCAAAGCTGCCCACCGGGCCGATGCGGCACTTGGCTTGATCCCTGCTGCGGCCGCCAACACGCAGCCCGGTTTCGTCACGACGTCCACGCCTGCGGTCAAAGCGCCTCAGGCCAGCATGGCCGCCGCGTCGGGCGCCACGGGCGCATCGTTTGGCCAGATCTACGGCCTGCACCACACGCAAGACCCGCTGGACCTGAAATCCAGCGTGGCCCTGGTGGTCGACCAGGACACCAACGAGGTGCTGTTTGCCAAGAATTCCGAAGCGGTGCTGCCCATCGCTTCGCTCACCAAGCTGATGACGGCGCTGGTGATGGTTGAAAACCAGCTGCCTCTTGAAGAGATGATCACCGTCACCAGTGACGATGTGGACACCGAGAAGAACAGCAGCTCGCGGCTGACCGTGGGGACCACACTCAGCCGTGGCGAATTGCTGCACCTGGCGCTGATGTCGTCTGAAAACCGGGCGGCGCATGCCCTGGGGCGCACCTTCCCTGGCGGCTTGCAGGCCTTCGTGGCGCAGATGAATGGCAAGGCACGCAGCCTGGGCATGGCCGACACCCGCTATGTCGACCCGACAGGGCTCAACAGCAGCAACCAGTCCAGCGCCAAAGACCTGGCCTCCCTGGTCAAGGCCGCCTACCAGCAGCCCTTGATCCGCGACCTGTCCACTTCGCACGAATACGCCGTCAAGCTGGGTCGTCGTCAGGTCCAGTTCCGCAACACCAACAGCCTGGTGCGCAACCCTTCGTGGGACATCGGCCTGCAAAAGACCGGCTACATCGTGGAAGCGGGCCGTTGCCTGGTCTTGCAGGCCCGCATGGCAGGCCGCAAGCTGATCATGGTCTTCCTGGATTCGACGGGCAAGTATTCCCGTCAGGCCGACGCCGAACGCGTTCGCCACTGGCTGGAAACCGCCAGCCAGAAGGGCGCGCTGAGCGCCTTGCCGCATCACAACAAGGTCACGTCCTGACCGGAGTGGTGCCCGCGCAGGGCGCATGAAAAACGCCTCTCATTGAGAGGCGTTTTTGTTTGTGCGTGGTGCCGGGCCCCGCGGGGCCCATCGGTCTGTCCACTCAGGCGGCAGTGCGTGCGCCCAAGCCACTGGAAATGCGTTGGGCGGTACCTTTGAGCGCATCCAGCCACTCGGGGCTCATGCGGCCGGCCGGGGCCTGCATCACCAGGGTGGCCGTCACCTGCCCTTGGTCGTCCCAGACGGGCACGGCGGTCACCTGCACATGGGGATCGTGCAGGTCGTTGTCCTGCGCCACGCCCGACTGGCGGATGTGAACCACCTCGGCATGCAGTTGGTCTGCGCGCAAGCCGGGGCCGCCCGCCAGCCTTTGCAATTCGACATTGCTGTCATTGAGCAGCAAGGCCTTGCCGGCGGCATTGCCCAGCACGGGCACGCGCAGGCCCATGTTGCGGGTGATCTGGATGCCGTGGCGGTCGGTGACCGAACGGGCCACGCACAGGGCGTCGTCGTCCTGGCGCACGAACAGCGACACCGATTGCGCCGTCAGGCGGTGCAACTCCTGCATGGGGCGCACGGCCAGTTCCTTGACGTCCAGGCGCGCGCGCACCAGGTTGCCCAGGGTGAGCAGGTGCAGGCCCAGGCGATAGCTGCCCGGGCCGGAACGCTCGACCATGCCGCCCACGGCCAGATCGTTGAGGATCCGGTGGGCGGTCGAGGGGTGCAGGCCGGTCTGTTCGCTGATGGATTTCAGGGACACCGCCTCACCTTGCAGGGACAGCACGTCCAGCAAGGAGAACATGCGGCTGATGACCTGGATCGAGGTGTTGGCGGGCTTGGCATCGTTCATCGGGGTTTTCCTCCGTGAGAGGACATTTTGGGAAGTGAGATCCCAGGTCAATCGGCGAAATAATGGGCTGCTTGAGGCCCACTCTTCACCTGACGCGTGCCATTTTTGGCGTTTGATTGCACCCATGACGCTGAACGACGCTTTTCAATCCCTTGTGCTCACTCGCCGGCTGCGCTGCGCCATGCTGGCTGGTCTGTTGTCGATGAGCCTGCAGGTGTGGGCGCAGGGCACCGGTGCTTCGGCGCCGAGCGGGGCCACGTCCAGCCAGCCGGCTTCGTCAGGGGCGCTCGCCAGCACAGGTGCCGCCGCGTCTGCCGCCAGCGCCGTGGCGCCGCCCAAGCGGCGATGGGCCACGCAAATGCCTCGGGTGGTGGGCCGCATCACCGCCCGCGAACTGGGGGTGGTCATCAACACCGATGACCCGTATTCGGTGCAGGTGGGCGAGTACTACATCAAGGCCCGAGGCATCCCCGAAGATCAGGTGCTGCGCCTGAGTCTGCCCATCAAGTCCGCGCTCAACCCCAAGGAATTTGACGATTTCGCGCGCCGCGTGGACGCCTTCTATGGCGATCGCGTGCAAGGCCTGGCCCTGGTCTGGCGCCAGCCTTACGGGGTGGAGTGCAATGCCATCACTGGCGCGCTGGCCTTGGGCTACGACCCCAAGCTGTGCAGCGACACCTGTGGGCGCAGCAAGGCATCCACGTATTTCACATCGGCGTCCGTGGCGCCCTGGAAAGACCACCACATGCGGCTGTCCATGCTGATCGCGGCCAAGGATGCCGATGGTGCCAAGGCCTTGATCGACCGGGGCGTGCGCGCCGACGGCAGCCTGGGTCTGCGCGGCGCGCCTCCGGTGAACGTGCATTTCGTGACCACGAGCGACGAGGTGCGCAGCCAGCGCCAGGTCTATTTCCCGCCTGCCGGGCCGGTGCCCTTGTTTGGTCTGAACGTGCACCTGGACCAGACCGAGGCCCTCAAGCAAGCCGACCGCGTGCTGGTCTACCTCACCGGGCGCGCCAACGTGGACTGGCTGGAGACGGTGCATTTTGTGCCCGGCGCCCTGGCCGACCACCTGACGTCGTTTGGCGGGGTCCTGGACAAGCCCCATGGCCAGATGACGGTGCTGTCCTGGATCGACGCCGGGGCAACGGCCAGCTATGGCACCACGAGCGAACCGTGCTCACACCTGGAGAAGTTTCCCAACCCGCAGGCGCTGCTGCTGTTCTATGTGCAGGGTGCCAGCGCGCTGGAGGCCTACTGGAAGAGCGTGATGTGGCCCCAGCAGGGCCTGTTCGTGGGTGAGCCTCTGGCCGCACCGTTCAGCCGCGGGCGTTGACAGGTTCAAACGCTCCACCACAGCCGCCACGCCTGTTGCTGGGTCAGCCAGCTCTTGCGCAGCGGCGTCAAGGTCAGGCGCTCGAACAAGACGGTGTCGCCCTGACGGGACACTGCCAGGCTTTGCGCGGCCAGCATCGCGTCCCACACGGCCAGTGGGCGCAGCAGTTGCTTTTGGCGGGAGGGCAGGGCCCGGGTGGCCTGCCGCGCTTGCTGGCTGGCTTGCAAGGCCTGGGCGTGCAGGTGGGCCAAGAGCGGGGCCCAGCCCGCTGGTGTCTGGCCCCGTTGTGGCTTGACCAGTTGGTGCGCCTTGACTTCGAAGCGTTGCAAGGTGTCGACGGGCACGTGCACCCAGCCTGCGCGTGCGTCTTGTCCCAACCGAGCCAGCATGTGGTGGCGCCGCAGCGCGAGGCCCCACAGGCGGGCCGCGTCCAGCGTGGGGGCCTCGCGCGCGCCCTGGAGCCAGGCCAGACAGGCCGCAGCATTGCCGGTGGTCTGTGCCACGTGGCGCGCCAGCGTCGCCTCGTCCATCCAGCGGTTCTGGTGCAACAAGGCTTGCAAGGCCTGCAACTGCTCTTGCCACCAGGCCCATGGCGGCAGCGCATCGGCGTCTGCCGACGAGGCCTGCGTCATGGCCTGGAGCAGCGGGTGCTGGGCCTGTCCGGCCGCCGCTTCGGCCACGGCGCCCATCCACCACAACAGCTTGGTTTCTGCCACGCCAACGTCTTCGATGGTCAGCGGGATGCGGGCCGTCTCGTGCCACCATTTCAGCCAGTGATGGCTGAGGTCGCGTCGCTGCTCCGGGATCGAACGCAGGGCGAGGGCCAGGCTGCTGCCAGGGCGCGGCCACACCGCAGCACGGGTGATCGCCTCGCCCTGGGTGGCTGCGGGGGCGCCTTCCGGCGCGGAGAATTTTTCGGGATGATGCACCCGCGCATTGTCGCAACTTTGGCCGCGGGTGCCGCAGTGTGGCAAGTCCTCACGGCCCACAGAGGCTGTGGCGTTGCAGCGGTTGACAGGCTCGGCAAGTCCTGCCTTAATAACTGACCGGCCAGTCAGTTATGTCGCATTTGGCCAATTCAGGCTCAGAAATCCATCACATGAAAATTCAGACCTCCGTGATGTCACGCCCAGCCCATTGGGCCGTCATGTTCGCCTTGTCCCTGGGCTTGTTGTCGGCTTGCAGCCAACACGAGGCGCCGCCCGAGGTCGTCCGTGCGGTGCGCAGCCAGGTGCTGGCCGGGCAGGGTGGGGACGTCGAACGCGAGTTTTCTGCAGAGGTGCGATCGCGCATCGAGTCGCGCCTGTCCTTCCGCGTGCCAGGCAAGGTGCTGGCCCGCAAAGTGGAGCTGGGCCAGGCGGTTCGCGCCGGCCAGGTGCTGGGGCAACTGGACACGCAAGACCTTCGGCTGCAACAAGATGCCGCCAGCGCGGGTCTGAGTGCGGCAGAGGCCAATGCGCGTCAGGCCAGCGCCGACCTGCAGCGCTTCAAGGAGCTCAAGACCCAGGGCTTCATCAGCGAAGCCGAATTCGACCGCCATGTCACGGCGCACCTGAGCTCCGAGGCGTCGTTGCGGCAGGCCAAGGCCCAGGCGGGTGTGCAGGGCAACCAGACGGCTTATGCAGCACTGGTGGCAGGTGCGTCCGGCGTCATCACCCAGGTTGACCTGGAGCCCGGCCAGGTGGTTGCCGCCGGTCAGCCCGTGCTGACCTTGGCCCACGATGGCCCGCGCGATGCCGTGTTCTCCGTGCCCGAAGACATGGGCGCTGCGGCACGCGCTCTGGTGGGCAAGGCTGGCGCCGTCAAGGTGCGCCGCTGGGGGGCCACAGACTGGCAGGCCGCCACCGTGCGCGAGGTGGCGGCAGCCGCTGACCCGGTCAGCCGCACCTTGCAGGTCAAGGCCGATGTGGGGCAGGCGGGCTTCGAGCTGGGCCAGACGGCTTCGGTGATCTTCAACACGCCGGTGCGCGTGGCCCAAGGTGTCCGCATCCCCTTGTCGGCGCTGGCCGAGCGAGACGGCCATTCCATCGTCTGGGTGCTCGATGGCGCCAGCATGACGGTCAAGCCGCAACCCGTCTACACGGCCGACGTCACCGGCAACGTCATCCTCGTGGCCAAGGGCTTGCAGCCGGGTCAGGAAATCATCACCGCAGGGGCGCATGTGCTGAGCCCTGGCCAGAAGGTCAAGCGTTACCAGGAGCCCGGTGCGCCGGCCCCAGTCGCTGCTTCTGCCGCCCAGCCTGCTCAGGTGGCATCCGCCCCTGTGGCCCGTCCTTGAGCGGCGAAGGGACCAGCCTGTGAGCCAAGATTCGCACACGCCACTCAAGCACGCCCCTGACGGCAAGTTCAACCTCTCCCGCTGGGCACTGGAGCACCCCGCGCTGACGCGCTACCTGATGGTGGTGCTGATGCTGCTGGGCCTGGCCGCCTACTTCCAGCTGGGGCAGGATGAAGATCCGCCCTTTGCTTTCCGCGTCATGGTGATCCGGTCGTACTGGCCTGGCACCACGGCGCAGGAGATGGCAGAGCAGGTCACCGACAAGGTCGAGCGCACCCTGCAAGAGGTGCCCTACGCCGACAAGATCCAGTCCTACACCAAGCCGGGTGAGAGCTTCACGCTGATGGTGGTCAAGGACTCTTCTCCGCCCAAAGAGATCCCCAACCTCTGGTACCAGGTGCGCAAGAAGGTGGGCGACATGCGCGCCACCTTGCCCCCAGGCGTGATCGGACCTTTCTTCAACGACGAGTTCGGTGATGTTTACGGCTCGATCTATGCCCTGTCCGCAGACGGTTTCACGCAAGAAGAATTGCGCCAGCATGCCGAGCGCGTGCGCTCCGAGTTGCTGCGCGTGCCCGGCGTGGCCAAGGTCGAGCTCTTTGGCGTGCAGGCCGAGAAGGTCTACATCGAGATCCCTCAAGCCAAGCTGGCCCAGATCGGCCTGGACCTCACCCAGTTCATCGGGCAGCTCAACGCCCAGAACGGTGTGGAGGGTGCCGGCACCTTCGCGGGTGAGGCCAACAACGTGCAGATGCGCGTCAATGGCGCCTTCCGCAACGTCGATCAGTTGCGCCAGATGCCGCTGCGCCTCAGCAACCCGGCCACAGGGCAGTCGCGCACCTTCAAACTGGGCGACATCGCCACCATCCGCCGTGGCTACGAAGACCCGCCCACCACCAAGGTGCGGCATCAGGGCAAGAGCGTCATCGCCATGGGCATCTCCATGGCCAAGGGTGGCGACATCATCGCCCTGGGCAAGGACCTGACCGAACGCACCACGCGCATCCGCGGCGAGTTGCCCGTGGGCATCGAGCTCGAC
>CANBQJ010000178.1 GCA_947371645.1 Burkholderiales bacterium
CGCCATTTGATCGCCATTTCCCATCCAACTTTAGCAATGAGTGGCAGTTTGCGCATCGGTCATGAAGCGCGTCTCCATGATGGTGGCAAAAATGAATGCCAGGCACTTGATGCAGTAGATGGAGGTGCGCAACGCCAAACGTGACCATATCGCTGGCTAGACAAGATCTGTAAATGCGGCTTGATGACGAAAACTTGATGTCACGGTGAGCAGATCTGATGCTGGTCAGGGTTGGGTGATTTCCTGCTGCTATACGAGCATAGCTGGACTTGCCAAAGTCGCTCGCCGCATCTAATGCCCATGGCAAAAGGAAGTGTTTCAGCATCAAATCTTTGGCGTAGATTTCATTGCCAAGAAGGATGCGCGCGAACTTTGTGGCATTGAAGCCAAACAAGTTCTCTCTTAAGGGCGTACCTGACGAATGTGCAGATTTCGACAAAGACCTGACGCTTGGCGATCGGCCGGCATGAACACACGCAAGGTGAATCGATGCGATCGTTGCATCATCTGGGAAGGTTGGAATCATTAAGCGGGACAAGGGCTTTTGAAACTATGTTTTCCCGTTTAAGCCGCGCAGACGCGATGTGGCAGGAAATTTTGAAACATTGCACGATGTGGCGGATCAAATTTTTATGGGCTTGGCCCAGTGCGGTCGTTTTGAGACTTTGTTATCCGACTCCTGAAGAAGCGGATGACAACGTTTCAAAACTGCGCTGGACGAACCTGGTGCAGGGCAAAACACGGTCTCAAAACGTGTTGAGCTGCAAACTCTTTTTGAAGGGTAGCACTCCTGTTTGTTTGTGCCGCTGCAGGCAGTGACGGACCTGCCCCCTCGCTGGATCAGGTGACGCCAGCGCCGATGCCTGGGCGGATGCCAGGTCGACTCAAACGGCCGTGGCGTCCGCAAGCACCGAAAAACGGCAACGTCCATGTGCAACAAGGCTGCCGGCGCTGGGTGTTTCCGCAGCCTGCCAGGGATAACGGTTGGCCTTATCACCAGAGCAATCGCGTGGGCCTGGGGAATATGCACGAAATCACCGCATCAACGGAAGTCAGAGGTCAAGCTCCCAGGAGTGGGCTGACTAGACTGAGTTCAACGATGGTTGTTGTACTGTTGATCTCTGTCTGCCGTGTCTCTACCGATCTCATCCAGCATGCCCACCGAAGCGAGCAATTCGGATCAAGGGGCCTCGGTCTCTGGCAGCAGTGGGGCTGAAGACGCATGGGCCCACGGGCACAAGACCTTGCGGTTTCCGCCAGCCCTGGAGATGCGTTATTTGCGGGACAAGGAGGGCGAAAGGCTTCGCCTGATCCGCGTGGGCACGATCCTGCTGGGTGCCGTGAACTGCGATTTGTTGTTGACGGACTGGTTCATGGTGCCCGATCAGATGCTGGTGGCACTGGTGTTGCGCTTGCTGGTCATGCTGCCACTGGTTGCCGCAGCCTTGCTTTTCCTCAAACATTTTGGTGCTGCTGCACGCGAGCGCGTCGCCCTGATTCTGGGGCTCATGGTGTCGGGCATTTCCTGCTATTTGGCCGTGGCCAGCAAAGACCCGCTGGCGCCTGACTATCTGGTGTCCCTGTTCGCGATCGTCCTGTTCAACGGGGGCGTGATGCGGATGCGATTCTGGATGGCTGTGACATCTGCTGTCATGGTGCTGGCCATCTTCGTGGTGGGGGTCTGTCTGGTGGCGAACCCGCCCATTGCCATCTTGTTGTCGTCGGCGGTGGTGATGGTTTCTTGTGCTGTGTTTGCGCTCTTCAGCAGCTACCGCAGCGAGTATGAGGATCGTGCCAACTGGCTGCTGTCGCAGCGCCAGGATGTGTTGCGCGAAGAGGTGACGGACAGCAATCAACAACTGGACCGGCTATCGCGCTTTGATCCGTTGACGGATCTGGCCAATCGACGGCACTTCGATGAGTTCCTGTCGCAAGTCTGGTCACGTGCGCAACACGATGGTCAAGAAGTCGTCTTGCTGATGATCGACATTGATCACTTCAAGAAATACAACGACTGCTACGGCCATGCACAAGGAGACGCCTGCATCCAGGCCGTGGCCAAGGCCCTGAGTGGCAATTTGCGTCAGCCTGAGGATCTGATTGCGCGCTATGGGGGCGAGGAGTTCGTGGCGGTTCTGCCCGGCGCGAATGGCGCGAGGGCCATGGCTGCGGCCGAACAAATGCGACAGGCGGTGGTCGACCTCAAGCTGGCGCACGAGGCTTCGCTCGGTCTGAAACAGGTCACCTTGAGCATCGGGGTGGCCTGCATGCGCGCCGATGGTGCGCATGCCAACCCAGAGAGCCTGCTTGCGAGGGCCGACGCGGCCTTGTACAGGGCCAAGGCCGCGGGGCGCAACACCGTGGTCCTGGCGGATCAGCGGGATGTCGTGGCACACCCGCCAATGGGCAAATCGGTGATGACAGCGACACCGACGCCAACTGCGCCAACGCCTCACGATGCCGCGCAGGATGAGCTTGAAAAGGCGCGAGACGGCATCGAGCGAACATGGTCGCCGCTGCGGTTCCCAGCTCAGCTTGAACAGCAGTTTGAACGCGATGGGGCGCGCGCCAGGCTGAAATACTTTGCCGTCGTCGCCATGATCGCTTTCGTGGTCTTCAATGGCTTCATCGTGACCGACTACCTGCTGGCTGGCGATGTGTTCTGGCTGGCTGTCAAAGTTCGCATGGGCTTCTTCGCACCGTTCGGCCTGGCCTTGTTGAGCGTGGTCTCGATAGGGCGGGAGTGGATGCTGCGGGCATGGTCGACCATGATGAAAGAGAGTCTGATTGTGCTCAGCGGCGTGTTGGCGGCAGCCAGCCTGGCCTACATTGCATCCGCCAGCCATTTGCCCACCAGCCAGCTTTACCATGCCGGCCTGGCGGTGGTGGTCGTGTACGGCAATCTGGTGCAGCGCTTGCGCTTCCGCTATGCCGTGGTGTTTTCGGCATTGGTGCTGGCCATCCACTTCATGGGTCTGCTCACCTTGCCGACCTACAACCCCAGGCTGAGCGTGCCCTTGCTGTCCATGAGTCTGGCGTCAGCCGTCTTCACGTTGATGGCCAATCATGCGCTGGAGCGTGACGAGCGCAGGTTCTACTTGCTCACGCTGAGCCAACAGTTCGTCTTGAAGCAACTGGAGGATGTACGGCTGCGCCTGCAAACGATGTCGCGCGTCGATGCGCTCACCGGCTTGTTCAACCGCCGCCATTTTCATGACCACGTGCAACAGATCTGGCGAAGGGCACAGCACAGCGGAGAAGGCGTTGCGATCATCATGCTGGACGTCGATCACTTCAAGCTGTTCAATGACCGCCATGGCCATCAGGCGGGTGACGATTGCCTGGTCATGGTGGCTCAGGCCATGAAGGCGTGCGTGCGACAGCCGGGTGACGTGGTCGCGCGGTTTGGCGGCGAAGAGTTCATTGCCGTGTTGCCGCAGACGGATCTCGGTGCTGCGCTGGCTGTCGCTGAGCGCGTGCGCCAGGCTGTCGCAGCGCTTGGCATCCCGCATGAGGCGTCCAGCGCGGCCACTGTGGTGACGGTGAGTGTGGGCGTGGCCAGCTGGGCGGTTCAACCAGGTCAGGCGGTTGCCACGCTGCTCAAGGCGGCCGATGACGCGCTATACCGCGCCAAGAACGATGGGCGCAACAGGGTGGCCACCATTGCCGAAGCTGTCCTCGGTCCGCACCACTCGGCTGAGGCCCCTCAGGCAACGGCAAGCACTGCTTTGTCAAGCTAGCCTGCAGCGGTTGCGCCACGGCCTGGGGCCGGTGCATGGGGGCGTCCTTGGGCTCACCCGGCGGGCTGCAGCGTCACCGAGCCCAGGCCCTCGAAGGCCACCTCCACCAGGTCGCCCTGGTGCACGGGCACGACTGCCCAGGCCCCCGTGGTGACCAGGTCGCCCGCCTTCAGGCCGCCCGTGTGCTGCGCCGCATGGCGCACCAGCCAGGGCAAGGCCAGCAGCGGGTTCACCGTGGGGTGGCTGCCGCGGAGCTGCTGGCGCACGGCGCCATTCACGCGCAGCGCGCAAGCCTGCTGCCGCCAGTCGTCTTCGGTGAAGCCCGCGCATGCCGCATAGGGCAGCTCTGCGCCCACCACCAGTCCACCGTGCACGCCCTGGTCGGCGAGCTTGCAGTGGGCCGGTGCCGACAGGCCCTGAGCCAGGCGAGTGCCGATCACTTCAAGGGACACGCACACCGTGCCCAGGCAGGCCAGGATGTCATCAGGGTGGGCCGGCGTGGTGGCCAGCCGGAAGGCCAGCTCGGCTTCCACCAGCACCTCGTCCGGGCTGTTCGCGCCGGCCAGCGCCAGCGATGCCCAGGTGGCCGGGCTGCGCCACACCTGGGGCAAGGGTGCCGCCGTGATCACAGGTGAGCCGCCCACCTTCCAGGCGGTGGGGCCGGCCGCGAACCAGCCCATGGCCCGTGCCACGCCAGCTTGAACGGCGTAAGCGTCGTCAAGGCTAAGATCCGGCGCCAGGCCATCAACGGGCCACGTCCACGCCTGCCCTGAGCGACGCGCCGCCACCAGGCCCTGCACGATCTGATCCACTTGGTCGGGGCTGTTCATGGTGGGCAACTGTACCCGCACCCATGCCCCTTCTCGCCACAGCCCTCCCCTTGCTCTACAGCTACCGCCGCTGCCCCTACGCCATGCGGGCGCGCCTGGCCCTGCTGGTGGCCGGCCAGCGCTTCATGGTGTGGGAGGTGGTGCTGCGGGACAAGCCGCCCGAGATGCTGGCGCTGTCGCCCAAAGGCACGGTGCCTGTGCTGTGCCTGCCCGATGGGCGGGTGCTGGATGAGAGCTGGGACATCATGGCCTGGGCCTTCCGGCAGCGTGATGCGCAAGGCTGGTGGCTGCGCGCGCAGACGCCCGACAACCTGGACCTCTTGCGGCGCAACGATGGCGAGTTCAAGCGCTGGCTGGACCGCTACAAATACCCCGAGCGCCACCCTGATGGATGGCTTGCGCCCGAGGCCTGTTTTGCGGGTGCCCTGGAGGCCTTGCTCGGGCCTCTGGAGGCCAGGCTGCAGCAGGCGCCTCACCTGGGCGGTGCCACGCCGTGTGCCACCGACGTGGCGGTCTTCCCGTTCGTGCGGCAGTTCGCGGCGGTGGACCCCGCGCGGTTTGCCCGCCAGGCCGGCCCGGCACTGCAAGCCTGGCTGGCCGGGTGGCTGGCCAGCGGCCTGATGGCGGTGTGCATGAGCAAGTTGCCCAGCCAGGCCGCCTCGGCCTTTCCGGCCTGGCCGGAGTCCGGGCCCTGAGCCTCACGGCTCACCGGCTCACTTCTTCTTGCTGCGCTCCGGTACCACCGTCACCTTGGTGGGCATCACGGCATCCGAAGAAATCGGCTTGCTGGGCGATTGGTCTTTTTTGGGCTTCTTGGCTTCTTTGCTGTTGCGTTGGCCTTTGGGCATGTGGGTCTCCGTCCGATGCAATGCGGTCTGTGGACGATGCGGGCGGCTTGCACCACCGCCCACACCTGCTGACCTGGCGACGTGAAGGCCGCCAGGCTTGCGCATCCTACGCGCTAAAACCAGGGCCCGCGATCAGGCCGCGCTGGCCAGCTTCAGGACGTCGAGGTAGCCGGGGGCGGGCGGCAGCTGCACCCTGGACTGGAGCAAGCGGTGCATGTGCGGCAGCCGGTGGTAGGGCACCGACGCCATCAGGTGGTGCTCCAGGTGGTGGTTGACGTGCAGTGGCGCGACGGTCATGCGGGCCAGCCAGCCGGCACGCGTGGTGCGGGTGTTGTGCCACACGTCCGGGGTGCGGGCCAGGCAGGCGTGCTCGGCGATCGAGCGGATGCGCATGAACAAAGGCAAGGTGCTCAGGTAAGCCAGCACCCACACGCCATAGAGCCAGGCGTGGCCGCTCAGTGCCAGCACCGCCCACAGCAGGGCATTGGTCAGCAGGGTGGGCGCCATCTGGCGCAAGGCCCGGCCCACCAGCTGGTGCACGCGCAGGCCCTGGGTGGGCAGGCGCACCACGTCACTGGCCACCGTCCAGCGGATGACGCCTGCGTCCATCAGCATGTGGCCGTAGATGGTCTTGAGGCCGGTCAGGCCCAGCGCATCGCGCAAGAGCTTGCGCGCCAGCGAGGCCCGCGTCACGGGGAAGCCTTCGCACAAGGAGATGTCGGTGTCGGCGTCGGTGCCCGTCTGCGTGTGGTGGATGTGGTGGTGGGTGCGGTAGCGGCCCAGGTCCAGCCAGATGGGGCGGGCACACAGCCAGTCCGCCAGGGTGTCGTTCATCCAGCGGGTGTGGAAAAGGGTGCGGTGCGAGGCGTCGTGTTGCAAGATGCCCAGGCAGAGCTGGCGTCCACCGATGACGATGAGGGCCCCGACGAAGGTGAAGGCATTGGGCCAGCGCGCCAGCACGGCCAGGGCCGCACCGATGATGAGCCAGGTGGAGGCGATGGCCCAGGCCCCGCGCCAGTCGGAGCGGGCGGTCAATTGCGCGAGTTCTTCGCGGGAGAAGAGGTCTGCGGGGCGAAGGCGTTTGGGGGTGTTCAGTGCGTCCATGACGGGGCTCCGGTTGGTGGGCGGCTGGCGGGTTGCGCACCCGACAGCAGGCGGCGCCAGATGGCCTGGCCCATCTGGTCATAAGCCTGCACGACCTGGGTGAAGGCTCGGCGCGCGGACACGTCCACCAGGGGCCCGGGCAACAAGGGGTCGAAGACCAGCTGGCGGATGGCTTCGCTGCCCAGCAAAAAGGACTCGCGGGCGGCCACGTCCAGGTCGAGCTGCTCGGCGCGCTGCATCCACTGCGCCAGCTTCTGCCGGGTGGCTTCGTAGCTGGCGTTCAGGGCGGGGCCGTCCCACAGTTGCCGCGCGGCCTGCTCGCGGCGGGCGTCCAGGTCTCTGGCGGCGAACACGGGTGCGCCGTCGTCCAGACCCAGCCTGAGCAGGCGTTCGCGCACGGCCGCGGCGTGGCCCAGCAGGTTGTCGGGGCGCAGGTAGAGCGAGGGCTCCAGCGCCCGAAAGCCGACCAGGGCCAGGGCGCGTTCGCGGGCATGCAGGGCGGCACGGTCGCTGCGGCCCAGGGCACCGGTGCTGACCATGAGCCAGCCGCCATCCCAATCGCAGACCCGGGCTTCGGCGGCCTGCCAGCGGGAGAGGTCGTCGGCCAGGGGTGCCGCCTGGGGCCCCAGGGCGTAGCTGCCCCGCCCGGCGGCTTCGACCATGCCGGCGGCAGACAGGCGAACCAGCGCCACCCGCACGCTGTTTTCGCTCATGCCGAACACGGCGCAGGCGGCCGTGGCCTCTTTGGTGCTCAAAGGGGCGCCATCGGCGGCCAGCAGCAGCTTGAGGATCAGGCTTTTGGGTTGAAGTGGCATGGCTTGTGACAAGTTTTGTTAAAGCATCTTATTTCTTGAAACATTTCAACGTCAAGCATATTTTGACTTACTGGGTAATGTTGGGTGTCAGCCTGTTTGCCCGGGCAAAAAAAATGGCCCCGAAGGGCCGTTGGTGGTGCGCGCGCCCCGTCAGCGGGGCAGGCCACGCAAGGGCCGGAGCAAGTCGCTCAGGCCGTTGTGGTCGATTTCGTGCATCAG
>CANBQJ010000179.1 GCA_947371645.1 Burkholderiales bacterium
GAGATGGCCAAGGCCCATGGCGCCTGGGTGCGCCTGCACTACGTCTACCCCTACCCGCATGTGGACGAGGTGCTGCCGCTGATGGCCGAAGGCCTGATCCTGCCTTACCTGGATGTGCCTTTCCAGCACGCCCACCCCGATGTGCTCAAGCGCATGAAGCGCCCCGCCAACGGCGAGAAGAACCTGGACCGCCTGCGCCGCTGGCGCGAGATCTGCCCTGAGGTCGTGGTGCGCTCCACCTTCATCGCCGGCTTCCCTGGCGAGACCGAAGAAGAGTTCGCCTACCTGCTGGACTTCCTGAAGGAGGCCGAGATCGACCGTGCAGGTTGCTTTGCCTATTCGCCTGTCGAGGGCGCGTCTGCCAACGAACTTGCCGGCGCCTTGCCGGACGAGGTGCGCAAGGCCCGCCAGGCCGAGTTCATGCGCGTGGCCGAAGCCGTGTCGGTTGCCAAGTTGCAGCGCCGCGTGGGCGCCACCATGCAGGTGCTGGTCGACAGCGCGCCGGCGATGGGCCGCAAGGGCGGGGTGGGGCGGTCGTATGCCGATGCGCCCGAGATCGACGGCACCGTGCGCCTGCTGCCGCCCGAGAAAGCCAGCAAGACGCTCAAGGTGGGCGAGTTCACCCGCGCCCGCATCGTGGGCGCCGAAGGGCACGACCTGATCGCCCTGCCCATCTGACCCTCGTCCCTGGCCCCGTCATGAGCACCAAACTGATCCACCACCCCTACCGCGCGCCAGCGGGCTTTGACGCGGTGGTGCCGGCGGTGCACAAGGCGTCCACGGTGATTTTTGCCAACACCGCGGCCCTGCAAAGCACGCAGTGGAAGGACAAAAGCGGCTACACCTACGGCCTGCACGGCACGCCCACCACGTTCACGCTGGAAGAGCGCCTGGCCACGCTGGAAGGTGGCGTTCAGTGCCTGCTGGCGCCTTCGGGCCTGTCGGCGCTGGCACTGGTCAACCAGGCCTTGTTGTCTGCAGGCGACCATGTGCTGCTGCCCGACAACGCCTATGCCCCCAACAAGGACTTCGCGCGGGGCGAGCTGGCGCGCTGGGGCATCAGCCATGGCTTTTACGACCCGATGAACCCGGCCGACCTGGCCGAGCGCATCACGCCCGCCACCCGGCTGGTGTGGCTGGAAGCCGCCGGCTCGGTGACCTTGGAGTTTCCTGATCTGATCGGCCTGGTGCAGGTGTGCCGCCAGCACCCACAGGTGATCAGCGCCCTGGACAACACCTGGGGCGCGGGCCTGGCCTTCGATGCCTTTGCGCTGGGTTTGCCACCGCTGCGTGCATCACACGGTGTGGACCTCACCGTGCATGCGCTGACCAAATACCCCTCGGGCGGTGCCGACGTGCTCATGGGCTCGGTGGTGACGCGCGACGATGACCTGCACCAGCGCCTCAAGCGCAGCCACATGCACCAGGGCCTGGGGGTGGGCGGCAATGACGCGGAGGCCATCCTGCGGGGGCTGCCCAGCATCGCGTTGCGCTATGCGGCCCATGATGCGGCCACCCGTCAGGTGGCGCAGTGGCTGCAACTGCAACCTGCCATCCAGCAGGTGCTGCACCCGGCCCTGCCTGACTCACCTGGCCATGGCCATTGGGCGGGCCTGTGCACGCAAGCGGCTGGCCTCGTGTCCATGGTGTTCGATGCTGAGGCCCACAGCGAGGCCGACGTCCACGCCTTCGTGGACCGCCTGAAGTTGTTCAAGATCGGCTATTCCTGGGGTGGCCCGGTCAGTTTGGTCATGCCCTATGGCCTGCGTGGCCTGCGTCAGTTTGGCGCGCTGGGCGGGCGTCAGGGCACGCTGGTGCGCCTGTCCATCGGCCTGGAGGCCGCAGAAGACCTCATCGCCGATCTGGCGCAGGCGCTGGAAGGCCTGGCCAGGCCCTGATCATTGCCCTGCGGCGTGCAGTGCGTTGCCTGCGGCGATCGGGTCACCCGATGAGTCGAACGACTTCACCCACTGGGCGTAGCTGGGCATTTCGCGCAGCTTCCATGGATGAAAGCCGGGCTTGTAGTACGAGAAGTAGTAGCCCAGCGTGGACGGGAACAGGCCAGTCGGCTTCCAGAACCACCACAGGCCTTTGGCCCACATCTTGAGGCGTTGCGTGCGGGTGAAGCCGTCCGACACCAGCATGTGGTTGAGGATGCGGCCCACCGTGAACGGGAAGCCGATGCTCACGCTGAACATGGCGATGTTGCGGCGCAGGTAGCCCACCTTGGCCACGTCCACCATCACGTCATAGGCCACGGCCTTGTGCTCGACCTCTTCGATGGCATGCCAGGCGTACATGGCACGCACGCGGGGGTCGCTCTTGGCCAGCAGATCGCGGCGTTCGAAGAAGCAGGTGCACATCATTGACGTGAGGTGCTCCAGCGCGGCGGTGGCGGCCAGGCGCTGCTTGGCGTCGGTCACCTTGGGGATGTCGACGAAGAGCGACTGCTCCAGGTCCTTGTCGATGCCGGCGATGTCGATGCCTTGGGCCTGCAGGCGGTCGTTGTATTGCCGGTGGACCATGCTGTGCTGGGCCTCCTGGCGGGTGAAGTCACGCACCTCTTTCGCCAGCTTGGGATCGGTGATCTGGTCACGGAACTCGCGCACGCTGGTGATGAAGAATTTTTCGCCCTGCGGAAACAGTGTCGACATGGCGTCGAAGAAGCGGGTCTTGAACGCGTCGTTGTCCATCCAGTAGCGGGGGATGTCCTGGTCGAGGCCGAAGTCCAACTGCTCGCGGACCACGATGGGGGCGTGCTCGGCTGGCGCGGTGGTGGTGGTTTTGCTCATGAGGAACCTCGGCTTTGGTTGGGGCAGGCGCAACAACGCGGTGAGGCTGGTAACGCCTGGTACCAAAATTCTAACGCGAGTCGCTCAACCTTGCACGAGCATGCCACTTGGGCATCCGGGGCAATGTGGGTTCAGCAGGGCTTTTTTGCGATCAATTCAACGGGCGGCGTGTCATTCCTTGCCGCCTGAGGACACCTTGTGCCGCATCAGACGGCCCTGTTCGCGCTGCCAGTCGCGGTCTTTGATGGTGTTGCGCTTGTCGTGCTCGGCCTTGCCCTTGGCCAGGGCGATGTCGGCCTTCACGTGGCTGCCCTTCCAGTGCAGGTTCAGCGGCACCAGGGTGTAGCCCTTCTGCTCGGTCTTGCCGACGAGCTTGCGGATCTGCTCGCGGTGCATCAACAGTTTTTTGGTGCGGTCGGCATCGGGCACGATGTGGGTGGAGGCCGAACGCAGCGCGTTGATGCGCAGCCCGATGAGGAAGAGTTCACCGTTCTTGATCACCACGTAGCCGTCGGTCATCTGCACCTGGCCTTCGCGGATGGCCTTGACTTCCCACCCTTCCAGGACGACGCCCGCCTCGAAACGTTCTTCGATGTGGTAATTGAAGTGGGCTTTTCTGTTTTCTGCGATGGACATGTTGACCGTCTGAACGCCGCATGCAGCGCGGCTCCGTAAAATACCTGCATTCTATGAAGCATGTCCAAAAGTCTGTCCTGCTTTGGTACTCGCCACGCGAAATGTTTACGCTGGTCACCGGGGTGCAGGACTATCCACAGTTTTTACCCTGGTGTGACCGCGCGCAGGTGCTGCAGCAACACGACGACGGCGTCACGGCACAGTTGTCCATTGCCTTCGCCGGTGTGCACCAGGCTTTCACCACGCGCAACACGCACCAGGCCAACAGCACCGTGCACATGCGCTTGGTCGATGGGCCCTTCTCCAGTCTGGAGGGCACCTGGGTGTTCACACCGCTGCAAAAGCCCGTGGCGCCAGATGGTCAGCCGGGCGATCCTGCCGATGCGGCTGCTTGCAAGGTCGAGTTCACGCTGCGCTATGCCTTTGCCAGCAGGGCCTTGTCTCTGGTGGTGAGCCCGGTGTTCGACCGCATCGCCAACACCTTCGTGGAAGCCTTCGTCAAGCGGGCGGAGCAGGTGTATGGCAAACGCTGACGCCGCGCCCGATGGTATCGACATCGAAGTGACGGTGGGCCTGGCGCCACGCCGGATCTGGCGGGTCAGCTTGCGTGTGCCGATGGGTTGCACCTTGGTGCAGGCCTTGCAGCACGCCGGCGTGTGGCAACTGGCGGGCATGCCGCCAGCCGACGAGGCCTGGTCGCAGGGGTGGTCGGTGGGCGTGTGGGGGCGCAAAGAGCCCCTGGGCCACGTGCTGCGTGCGGGAGACAGGGTGGAGATGGTCAGGGCCCTGATCGTCGACCCCAAAGAGGCACGCAGGGTTCGCTATCGTGCGCAGGGCGACAAGTTGCCGAGGCACATTGGCCGACCCAGGCCCCGACCCGTCGACACTTAGCGCGCCAGCCTCGCGTTCACTTGCAGTTGCTGCTGATGACGTCCTGGGTGCGCTGCATCTCTTCTGCACGGCCTTTGTCGTCCAGCACTTCGCGTTCACCGGTGGCGCTGCTGCGCGTGATGCGAATGCCGTCCTGCAGAGAGCGCTGGTAGCCGCGCGCGCGCTGGCAGTTGTCGGCGCGCTGCGCGGCTTGTTTGTCGTCTTCGGTCTTCTTCTTGGCCTGCTTCTCGTCTTCGGCCTTCTTGCGCTTGGCTTCCAGTTCCGGGTCCACGCTGGCCGACGCGGCAGGCGCAGCCGCTGACGCACCCGAAGCGGCATCGGTCACCTGCCGCACCACAGGCGCGCGAGCACCCAGGGGCCGAGACAGGACGTTGTGCTCGGGCGTGCCGGCAGGCGGAGGGCGATCGCTGTATTGCACAGCGCCATTGGCGTCTTTCCACTTCCATTGCGAGCCAGCCTGGGCAGTGCCCACCAGGGCCACGCCCGCCAGCGAGGCAGCAAGCATCAGCCGGGTCGGGGAGCCGAGCAAGGATGAACAAGGCAGGGTCAAGCAGGCACTTTTCATGTGGCGCAGTTTATCCCGCTGGCGCCAGGCCGCCTGTGCGAATTGCCGCAAAACGCCCCGGCAGTTTCCCCAGTGACCGGGCAAAGTGCCGGTGCAAGCGCTCTGCGTATAATCCGCTTTTGCGTCTGGAGCCCGTTCTATGCGCCTGCTTGGTAAAGCCCTCACGTTTGACGACGTGTTGTTGGTGCCCGCGTATTCTCAGGTGTTGCCCCGCGACACCTCGCTGGTCACCCGTCTGTCTCGCAACATCCAACTGAACCTGCCGCTGGTGTCCGCTGCCATGGACACCGTCACAGAGGCACGTCTGGCCATTGCGATCGCCCAGGAGGGCGGCATTGGCATCGTCCACAAAAACCTCTCGCCCAAGCAGCAGGCGGCCGAGGTCGCGCGCGTCAAGCGCTATGAATCTGGCGTCTTGCGCGACCCGATCACCATCTCCTCCGGGGTCAAGGTGCGCGACGTCATCGAGCTGTCTCGCCAGCACGGCATCTCCGGCTTCCCTGTCGTCGATGACGGCAAGGTCGTGGGCATCGTGACAGGTCGCGACCTCCGTTTCGAGACCCGCAACGACGTTCCGGTGCGAGAGATCATGACGCCTCGTGAGCGTCTGATCACCGTCAAGGATGGCGCCACGCGCGAAGAAGCCAAGGCTTTGATGCACAAGCACAAGCTGGAGCGTGTGCTGGTCATCAACGATGCCAATGAGCTGCGCGGCGTGTTCACCGTCAAAGACATCACCAAGCAAAGCAACTTCCCCAATGCCGCGCGCGATGCCTTTGGCAAGCTGCGTGTGGGCGCTGCGGTGGGCGTGGGTGAAGGCACCGAAGAGCGCGTCGAGCTGCTGGTCAAGGCCGGCGTTGACGCCCTGGTGGTCGACACTGCCCACGGTCACAGCCATGGCGTGATCGAGCGCGTGCGCTGGGTGAAGAAGAACTTCCCGCAAGTGGACGTGATCGGCGGCAACATCGCCACCGGCTCGGCTGCGTTGGCCTTGGTGGAAGCGGGTGCCGATGCGGTCAAGGTCGGCATCGGCCCGGGCTCGATCTGCACCACGCGCATCGTGGCCGGTGTGGGCGTGCCCCAGATCATGGCCATCGACAACGTGGCCACCGCGCTGCAAGGCACGGGCGTGCCTTTGATCGCTGACGGCGGTGTGCGCTATTCGGGTGACATCGCCAAGGCGATTGCGGCCGGCGCGTCCACCGTGATGATGGGCGGCATGTTCGCCGGCACCGAAGAAGCGCCAGGCGAAGTGATCCTGTACCAGGGCCGCAGCTACAAGAGCTACCGCGGCATGGGCTCGATCGGCGCCATGAAAGATGGCTCGGCCGACCGCTACTTCCAGGAAGCCGACGAAACCGCCAACCCCAACGCCGACAAGCTGGTGCCAGAGGGCATTGAAGGCCGCGTGCCCTACAAGGGCTCGGTCATCACCATCCTCTACCAGATGGCGGGTGGGCTGCGTGCCTCCATGGGCTACTGTGGCTGCGCCACGATCGAAGACATGCGCAGCCGCGCAGAGTTCGTCGAGATCACGGCCGCAGGCATCCGCGAGAGCCATGTGCACGATGTGCAGATCACCAAGGAAGCGCCCAACTACCGCATGGAGTGAGCGCAGGGCCTGCGTGAACAGGCTCACGCAGGCCTCCATCACCACCCACCACACCGGCTTCGGCCGGTGCATTTTTTCCGCCACCCGATGTCCACACCCTCAGGCCGACAGGCCGCCATGCCCTTCATCATGGTGACGGTGCTGCTCGACATGATGTCGATCGGCATCATCGCGCCGGTGCTGCCCAAGCTGATCGGCAGCTTCATGGACTCGGGTGCGGGCACGTCAATGGGCTATGGCCTGGCTCAGGCGGCCTTTGCCATCGCGCAGTTCTTCAGCGCGCCCATCCTGGGGGCACTGTCCGATCAGCATGGCCGTCGGCCTGTGCTGCTGCTGGGCCTGCTGGGCATGGCCGTGAACTTCTTCGTCACGGCCCTGGCCACCGAGTTCTGGATGCTGTTGGCCGTGCGCGTGATGGGCGGCACCGTCTGCGCCAACATCGCCGTGGCCAATGCCTATGTGGCCGACATCACCCAGCCCAAGGACCGCGCCAAGAACTACGGCCTGCTGGGGGCGATGTTCGGCCTGGGCTTCATCCTGGGGCCCGTGCTGGGCGGCCTGCTGGGTGAGCACAATGTGCACTGGCCCTTCTTCCTGGCCGGCAGCCTGTGCCTGGTGAACTGCGTGTACGGCTACTTCGTGTTGCCTGAATCGCTGCCGCAAGAGCGCCGTCGCCAGTTCGAGCTGCGCCGCACCAACCCCTTCAGCGCGCTGGCCCGCCTGCGTGAGCTCAAGGGCGTGGAGACGCTCATGTGGATCATGGGCTTGTCCATCCTGGCGCAGTTCTGCCTGCACACCAGCTGGTTCCTCTACACCGAGTTCAAGTTTGGCTGGACGCCGCGTGACAACGGCCTGTCGCTGTTTGCCGTGGGCATGATGGCCGTGCTGGTGCAGGGCGGCCTGCTGCGCCAGGTGCAAAAGCGCGTGCCGCTGCACCTGATCGTGCGCATCGGGCTGGTGTCGTCCACCATCGCCTTCTTCGCCTGGGGTGCTGTGCCTGAGGGGTGGATGATGTACGTGGTCATCGTTGCCAACGTGTTTGGCTACAT
>CANBQJ010000180.1 GCA_947371645.1 Burkholderiales bacterium
TCGTTGAAGACCGTCGAGTTGCAGGTCACCGTGACCTTCATGCCGAAGTCGGTGCTGAGGTCGATGGTCTGGCTGGTGGCGCTGCAGGCGCTCCAGGTCCCTTGAAGCGCCTGGTACAGGCCATATTCGATGCCGCTGCTGGCGGCCTGGGTGGCGCGCGACACGGCCAGCTCCTGCCCCGAGGTGACCTGCTCCGCAAAGTTCAAGCGCACGATGGCCGCCGCCAGCGTCGCCATGAACACCAGCACCACCAGGGCCGCGATCATCCCCATGCCGCGCTGGGCCGGTGCTGAAGTCGACAGCTGGGGGGCGGCGCTCATGGCACGTTGGAGATGTGGGCGCCGGCCGTGAGGTGAGCCGACTCGTTGTTGCGCATGATCTCGATGTCCAGCGTGACGTAGCCGCTTTGCTGCGTGGCCCCCTGGCTGGGGTCGTAGACGAAGCTGCAGGACTTGACCCGCGTGGCCAGCACCTCCGCCCCCGCCACGGACGGGCACCCACTGGCATAGCTCACGCTGGGGTAGGCGGCGTTGAAGCCATAGCCCTTGAGGCGGTACAAGGCGCCTGTGCCGTCGCCGTTGCTGTTGCTGCCCACGCCGCTGCACACATAGAACACCGCCTGCTGGCTGTTGGGCACCACCAGGTAGCGCCCACCGTCGTAGCCAGCTGCAAACTGGATGGCATTGACGGTGATGCGGTGTGCGCCCTGCGAGGCCAGGGGCGCCGCCGCGAAGTTGGTGATGGCAGAGCGGTTGGTGCCGTCGTAGACGTCGTTGCCATTCTGGTTGTTGACCACCACCCAGTCGCCCACCGCCGGGGTGACGCTCAGGGTGCTGAGGCTGTCGAAGACGGTCGTGGTCTTGGTGGTGTCCAGCGGGGCGGAGCAGGTGTTGCTGGGCGTGCTGCAACCGGCCGGTGCGTCGTTCACCGTGTCTGCAGCCGAGCGGTAACGCCCGCCAGCCGATGCCGGGATCAGCTCGAAGCAGCTGGTGCTGGCGGTGCGGATGGAGTTGGGCACGGCACGCTGGATGTCCAGGATCATGCGGCGCACGGCGGTGCTGGACTGGTCCATGAGCTCGGCGCGGGCCTTGACGTTGTTGTAGGCCAGGGCGCTGGGCTGGATGAACGACACCACGCCCGCCGAGATGATCGCCATGAGCACGATCACCATGGTGACCTCGACCAGGGTGAAGCCCTGGTGCGCACGCCTGTGGGTGAGGTCGTGCCGCGCCATCACGCGTAGGCGGTTCGCCAGCTCACCAGCACGAAGGACTCGTTGCCCCGGCTGACGGTGATGGTGATCTTCTTGGCCGCAGCCACGGTGGCCAGCGTGCCGGTGGCCACCGTGATCTTGACCGAATAGCCGCTGAGGGCAGCGATGGCGGTGCCGTCCACGTTGCAGACCTTGCTGGTGGTGGCGTAGCCGTTGTAGTCGGACAGCTCGTCGAAGGCCGAGCGCTCACAGCCGGTGACCGCGGCGATCGTGCCGGCGGTGTAGGGCTTGAGCAGGACTTCTTCCATGAGCTGGTCGGCAATCGCTTGAAGTTGGATGCGCACCGTGGGGTCGGCACTGCCACGCGAGCTGGCGCTGAACGCACTCATCAAACCCGCCACACCCACGCCGATGACCACAATGGCCACGATCATTTCAATGATCGTGAACCCACGGCTGCGGCGTGTGCGAATGAAGGGGAAAAGCCCAGGCTTATTCGACATGGCCCGTCTCCCCGATCAAGGTGACGTTGGCGCTGGCACCGGAAGGCGTGATGGTGCGGCTGGAGCTGCTCAGGCCCGCCCCATCGCTGGTCGCCCGCCCGTCGGGCTGGAAGTAGATGGTGCCCGCCGCAGACACCGTGGTGGTGGCGCTGCTGTTGCTGCTGGTGGCGAACACGCTGTTGCCGGTGGGGCCCATCAAGGCCGTGTCGCAGGCGGTGGCGGGGTTGGCGCTGGCCACCGTCAGCGTCAGCTGGGTGTTGGAAACATCCGCGCACACCAGGCGGCGGTGCGCCACGGCCGACTTGGCCGCGAAGCGCAATCCGGCAACGAGGCTGTCGCGCCAGGTGTCGTTGCGCAGGCCCAGGATCACATCGAACTTGGGCAAGGCCACGGCCGACAGGATGGCCACCAAAATGAGCACGATCGTCAGCTCGATGACCGTGAAGCCGCCTTCCGGCGGCGGCCTTCTGAGCGAGGGGCAGTGGCCTGCGGGCTCAGTACACATTGCGGATGTTGACCACCTTCTGCGACTCCGGGGCATAGACCCCGAAAGACGCCCGGGCCTTGGGGTTGCACAGCGTGTTGGCACCGCAGGAGATGTCCAGCGACTGCAACCAGCTCATGTTGGCCCCCGAAGCGCTGAGGTCCAGCGTGACGTCCACGGTGCCCGTGAAGCCCTTGCCCGGCGGGTTGAGGATGATGCTGCCGGCGCCATTGCTCAGGCCCACGGTCCTGAGCGAGATGGGCAAGGACGTACCCTGCAAGGTGGCGCCCTTGTGGCTCTTGAAACTGGCTTTCACCACAGCCCCGTTGGGGATGTTGGCGGCCACCGCGCAGGTGGTATCGCGCGCCGGCACCCAGGCCTTGCCATCCCAATACTGCACTTGCAAGGGAATGGCCAGGGCTGTGCCTTCATTGCCGTAGGCATTGGACAGCTTGATGCGGCCGCTGCGCACCAGCACGGTGGGCGTGCTGGTGTTGCTGCTCACGTCGGCGTCGCTGGCGTTCAAGCCCACGTTCTCCGGCGCAGACAGCTTCTTCGCAGCGCCGAGCGTGTCCGTGATGATGCCCACGCCTTCGCCATTGTCAAAGACGGTGTCGGCCAGGCTGTTGCCGCTCATGGTCCCGTTGCTCAAGCCGCTGACGGCAGACACCGTCACGTTGTTGGCCACTCGGTCCGCAGCCAGGGCTGCTGTGCCATCGTAGTTCTTGGTGATCACATTGGCCGCGTTGAGGGCCTGCACCCTCACGTTGATGGGCTGGCCTGCATAGGCAAAGGACGATGTCCCGTCGCTGCAGGGCGGCGAGGCGGTGACGGCAAACTTGGCCGGCACGAACTTCAGGTTGAAGCCGCTGATCAGGCCAGCGGCCACGTCCAGGCCCGTGCCCATGAAGTTGGTGATACCGGTGGACGCCAGGCTGATGGTGCCCACCTCGTCCCAGCCCACGTTCATGGTCGCGATGTTGCTCACCAGGCTGACGGCGCTGGTGGTCAGGTCCGGGTTGTTGTTGAGGTTGGCAACGGTGGGCTTGACCACGGTCTTGGTCAGGGCCAGGTTGCCCAGCACCGAAAGGTCAGGGTCCAGGGCGATGAGGTTGCCGTTGGTGTCTTCGCCTTGAATCTTCAACTGGAAGGACGACCCGGATGGCACCTTGGCGGTGCCAGCGGTCAGGTCGGCGCCATTGAGGGACGGAACCAGGCGCAGCTTCTTGGGCACCACGCGTGTCACGACGTCGCCGGTCAGGTTCAGCAAGCCATTGAGCAAGATGTTGCTCACGCCCGCCACGTTCAGGCTCATCTTGACCGCGCCACCGGCGTTGGCTTTGAAGTTGTTGCTGCCCAGACCCGCCAGGCTCAATCCAATCGGGATGTTGGCCACCGACACGCCATTGGCCAGGCTGTGCGCATTGCCCTGCGAGTCGGTGAGCGAGGGCGCACCACTGGCGCTGAACGTGGCCGTGGCCGTGGCCAGGAGGTTACCCACCACAGACAGCAAAGGCGTGCAGACACCCGCCACGGCCACCTGGACGGTCATGGGCTGGGTGGCGCCCACGTAATGGGGTGCCAGCTTGACGACCAGGCCGGAGGCGGTGGTGGTGATGCTGCAGTTGCTGCTGGTGCTCAATGCACCCAGGGCACAGGTCGTGGCGCTGCTGGCGGTGGCCGATGAGGTGGCCGAGGCCACCCAGGTGCCCACGCTGTTGGCCGTGAGCGGCACCTCAGACGAATAGGAGCTGCCGTTGGCGATGGTGTAGGCCGCCGATTTGACGGTGCCGCCATTGGTCAGCTTCACGTTGCCCGTCACGCCGGCCGTGTAAGGGGTGGTGCAGGCGGCGTTGGCGCAGGCACGCACCCGCAGGTTGGTGGCGGCGCAGGTCACAGGCTTGGACGTGTCGCCGTAAATTTCAAGGTGGTGCAGCACGCCATTGGGGTTGAGCACCCCGGTGGAGTCATCGTCGTAGCTCAAGCCATCGATGCTCAGGCTGCGCGTCTTGTAAGAGCAGAAGATGATCAGCGTGCACACCCTGACGCTGGAGGCCTTCAGCGTCATGCTGTTGATCATCACGCCATCGGGCGGCATGTAGACCACACGCACTGTGTTGGTGGACGTGGCGGCGCCAGCGCCAAACAGCCAACCGAGCAGCGACGTGATGAAACCGTCGGTGTCGTAGCCGCCCACGCAGGACGTCGTGTTGCTGCCGCAGTTGGCGATGGTCTGCGAACTGCCGTCACTCAGGTTGAAGGTGATGGTGTTGTCGTTGTCGGCCGTGCCCAAGTGCCACAGGAAACTGACGTAGTCCGTGCCGTTGGTGTAGTTGATGGTGGTGGACGCGCTGCTGTTGGCGCCATCTTTGGACGACAACTTGCCATAGGCACCCGTGAAGCCGGTGGGCACGCTGCTGCTGGTGGTGACCCAGGTGCCGCTGTTGAGCGTGCTGGTGCCCTGAGAGATCCCGGCGCTGTTGGCCAGCGTGGCGGTCGCGAAATCAACGGTCTTCAGGTAGCCCGAGATGAACGTCTGATTGACATAGCCCGTGGCACTCGGGCTCAACACATTGAGCGTGCCGGTAGCCGACCAGGACAAGGGCGCCCACAGCCACATCAGGGCAAGGGCCATGATGCGTCGCATCAGGGAGCCTGGGGTGCGGGTGCTGCTGCTCATGGGATGACCTCTGAATCTCATGTCGCCACTGTGACAAGGGCGCCTGATGCTTGTCGAGGTGCCGATGGCGCCAAGGTGAGAACAAGGCACGGTCTGATTGAGGAAAATGAACAAATCGGCAGCTGTGGTGAGGCCGGCTCACCCACGGAGCCGGCCAGCCCACCCGACATCAGTTGCCGGCAGCGATCGCGGTGAAGGTTGTTGACTGGGAGGTCTTGCCGTCAGAGTAGGTCAGGTCGCAAGAGAAGGAGGTGCCGTTGACGGCAGACTCGCCTGCACCCACTGCGGTGCTGTAGCCAGCAGGCAGCGCACCGCCCTGGATGATGACCGACGCGGTGGCGCAGGTCTTCACTTGCGAGCACTTGGTGCTGTTGAGCACGCCGCTGCTGTTGGTGCCCGTGGTCAGGTTGTTGACGGCCGAACAGCCTGCGTAATTCAGCGAGTTGGCGCTGGACAGCGCACCGGCCACACCCGCAACGGAGGCCGCCTGGGCGTCGGCGCGCAGGTCGATGAACTTGGGCAGGGCTGTGGCGGCCAGGATGCCGAGGATGACGATGACCACGATCAACTCGATCATGGTGAAGCCGGCTTGACGTTTGCTCATGGTGCTTACCTTTGGGTGGGTGTGGAGGGTGGGCGGGGACAGGGACAGAAACAGGGATAAAGGTCGACGGAAAGGATTCCTGTTGTGTATTTCGGCACGAGACTTCAATGCTTGAGGGAGACCTTGCCCATGTCCCACATCGGCAGGAACACGCCAAGTGCCAACAACAGCACAACTCCGCCCAAAAAAAGGATGAGGATGGGCTCGATCTGCTGCGACAAGGTCTTGATGGAGTACTCCACCTCGCTGCCGTAGAGCTCGCCGATTTCTTCCAGCAGCTCGTCCAGCATCCCGGTCTCTTCGCCGATGGCCATCATCTGCAGCACCATCGGGGTGAAGACACCGGTGGCCACGGCTGCACGCGTCAGGGAGTCGCCCCGGACGATGCCGTCGCGCATGCCTTCGATGCGACCGGCCAGGAAGGCGTTGTCGGCGGTGAGGGCCACGCTGCCCAGGGCCCGCTCCAGCGGCACGCCGCTGCGCAAGGACAGCGAAAACGCCCGAGAAAAACGCGACAGCGCCGCCTGCGTGACGATGGGCCCCACCAGGGGCATGCGCACCAGCCAGGCATCCCAAGCCAATTTGCCCACAGGGGTTTCTCGCCACTGCTTGAAGACGAAGAAGGCGACCACTGCCGCGACCATCACGTACCAGCCGTAGTCGACGGTGAAGTGCGACATGCCCATGAGGATCTGGGTGGGCAGCGGCAGCTCCGAGCCGAGGCTCTTGAACACGTTCTCGAACGCCGGGATCACCATGATGTTGATGATCGCGATGGCCCCGATCATGGCCATGATCACGAAGCTGGGGTAGCGCAGCGCCGACTTGACCTGTTTGCGCATGAACTGCTCGAACTCCATGTGCTTGTAGAGCCGAAAGAAGATGTGGTCCATCTGGCCCGAGGTCTCCCCCACGCGGATCATGGCCACGTAGAAGGTGTCGAACACCTTGGGGTGCAGCGCCACCGATGAACCCAGGTCCACGCCACCTTCCAGGCTGCGGCGCAGCTCGTAGATCACCTTCTTCATGGCCGGGTTGGTCGTGGTCTCCTGCAGGCCGGCCAGGGCACGCAGGATGGGCACACCGGCCTTGAGCAGGGTGTAGATCTGGCGGCTGAAGAGCATCACGTCCTCAGGGATCACTTTCGGCGGGGGCCATTTCACCGGCGCCGACTGGCCTGTCGCCGTCGACCCGTTGACCCCCAGCGTGCCGGCCAGCGCGGCGGTCGAGCTGTTCTCCGGCTTGATGCTGACGACGATCAGGTCCTTGGCTTTGAGGATGTCGGCCACCTGGCTGGCGTTGGCCGCCTCCTGAACGCCTTCGACCTGGCCGTAAGCGCCGCGCGCCTTGTAGGTGAAACGTGCCATCAATCTACCTGGGCGCTGACGCCCATGGCCTCCGCAAGGGTGGTGCGACCGGTCAGCGACAGCCTGGCGGCGTCTCGGCGCAGGGTGTTGCCCGCCATCTGCTCACGCGCTGCGCGCCCGAATGCAACAGGGTCATTGGCGCTCATGGCGTCCACCAGGGGCAAGGTCATCTGCAGGAATTCATAGACACCTGTGCGACCGCGGTAGCCGGTGTGGTTGCAGTCCGGGCAGCCCCGGCCCTGGCGCAGGCCGCTGTAGTCCACGTCGGCGCCCAGCTCGCTGCGCAGCCAGACCAGCTCGTTGGGCGAAGGGTCATGCGGGGCGGTGCAGCCCTGGCAGACGGTGCGCACCAGGCGCTGGGCCACCACCAGTTGCAAGGACAGCGCCACCATCCATTGCGGCACGCCCATGTCGATCAGGCGCGCAGGGGTGGACGAGGCATCGTTGGTGTGCAGCGTGGACAGCACCAGGTGGCCCGTCATGGCGGCGCGCATGCCGATCTCGGCCGTGGTCTTGTCGCGCATTTCACC
>CANBQJ010000181.1 GCA_947371645.1 Burkholderiales bacterium
ATCCTGCCCGACGACGTCAAGGCCGTGCGCGACGACGCCATCATGGCCACCGGGCGTTCGGACTTCCCCAACCAGGTGAACAACGTCCTGTGCTTCCCCTACATCTTCCGCGGGGCACTGGATTCGGGCGCGACCACCATCACCGACGAGATGGAGATCGCTGCGGTCTACGCCATCGCCGACCTGGCCCAGGCCGAGCAAAGCGATGTGGTGGCCGCGGCCTATGCCGGTGAATCGCTGAGCTTCGGGCCCGAGTACCTGATCCCCAAGCCCTTCGACCCGCGCCTGATGATCAAGATCGCGCCGGCCGTGGCCAAGGCGGCCGCCGATTCGGGCGTGGCCTCGCGCCCGGTGAAGGACTTCGTGGCCTATGGCGAGAAGCTGCAAAGCTTCGTCTACGCCTCGGGCAACACCATGAAGCCCATCTTCAGCGTGGCCAAGCGCGCCAAGAACAAACGCATCGCCTACGCCGAAGGTGAAAACGAAGGCGTGCTGCGCGCCGCCCAGATCGTGGTCGACGAGAACGTCGCCCGACCCACGCTGATTGGCCGCCCCGGCGTCATCGAGGAAAAGATCGAGCGCTTCGGCCTGCGCATCAAGCCCGGCGTCGACGTCGACCTGGTCAGCACCGAAAACGACCCGCGCTACCGCGACTACTGGCAGACCTACCACCGCCTGGCCGAACGCAAGGGCGTGACCCAGCAGATGGCCAAGATCGAGATGCGCCGCCGCCTCACGCTCATTGCGGCCATGCTGGTGCACAAGGGCGACGCCGACGGCCTGATCTGCGGCACCTGGGGCAACACCGCCCTGCACCTGCACTACATCGACCAGGTGATCGGCAAGCGTGCCGGCGTCAAGACCTACGCCGCCATGACCGGCCTGATCCTGCCGGGCCGCAACGTCAACATCCTCGACACCCACATCAACTACGACCCCACGGCCGCGCAGCTGGCCGAAGTCACCATCATGGCCGCCGAGGAAATGATGCGTTTTGGCCAGCGCCCCAAGGCCGCGCTGCTGTCGCACTCCAATTTCGGCTCCAGCAACCAGCCTTCGGCGCTGAAGATGCGCGAGGCCCTGGGCCTGATCCAGCAGTTGGCCCCCTGGCTGGAAGTGGACGGCGAGATGCACGGCGACACCGCCCTGGACAGCGGCTACCGCCAGGAACTCATGCCCCGCAGCTCCCTCAGCGGCGAGGCCAACCTGCTGGTGTGCCCCAACATCGATGCCGCCAACATCGCCTACAACCTGCTCAAGGTCGCGGCGGGCAACAACATCGCGCTGGGCCCCGTGCTGCTGGGCGCGGCCAAACCGGTGTGCATCCTCACGCCCTCGGCCACCGTGCGCCGCATCGTCAACATGACCGCCATGACCGTGGCCGACGCCAACGCCGGCCGCTGAAACACCACGTCGGCGCGGCTGTCCAGCGCCCCTGCCGCGGAACTTGGCCAGCGTCAAGCCCCGCGCCCAAAGGCCCCCTGCCTGCTGACAAAGCGGCTGCGGGGCCTTGAGCTTTTGGCTCGATTTCTATAGAGTCACGGCTTTAACAAAGAGCTGCATTGCTGAGCGAACAAGGCTGGAAACACAGCACCATGGTGTCCCGTCAAAGTCAAGGGCATTTCTTCTCAGGCGAGTGCGGCTTGCCCTCAGCTTCCGGGTCGGCACCTCACATGCCTTCTCGCTGGTCTGTCTGGTACCTGGCCGCCGTCTTCACCTTCTGCCTGTTGTTGGGCCTGTTTTTGGGCCTGGGGTGGCAGCCAGCTGAGGCCCGACGCGCAAGCGTAGACACCGTTGGCACCGAGACGTCTTCGCGTGCCATTGCCCTGAGTGACCTGCCCCGAGCCGGACAGAACGTGTACCAGCGCATCGTCACAGGTGGGCCCTTCACCTATGGCAAGGATGGCACCGTGTTCGGCAACCGTGAACGCCAATTGCCCGCTCAGCGACGCGGCTTCTACCATGAATACACCGTGCCCACCCCTGGTGAGCGCGACCGAGGTGCCCGCCGCATCGTGTGCGGAGGTAAAGATGCCCGTCAACCTGAAACTTGTTTCTACACGCAGGATCACTACCAGAGTTTCAAACTGATCGATCCGTCCAGATGAACGCCCGCAGGCGGTCTGGACGCGGTTCACCTCAGCACCCGTTCTTTTTTTCTGACCTTCCCAACGCCTACCCGGGCAGTGAGACATCAATGCACCAAGGGCCACAAGCGATCATGTTGTTGCAATCCGTCCGTCCCAACATCGTTCAGTCCATCCGCGCCTTCCGGCCTGAGGACTTGCAAACTGCGGCCAATGCCGTCGGCCAGCACTTCCTTTACACCAACCTGAGTACGGCCCAGAACAAGCAGGAACTGCTGGACATCATTGCGCGCGACTTCCTCTTTCCGGACCACTTCGGCAAGAACCTGGACGCGCTCTATGACTGCATCACCGACCTGGTGCACAAGTCCGGCCCCCAGCCTGGCTTCGTGGTCGTGCTGGAGCTGATCCCTGGCGACAACCGCGTGGACCGCGAAACCCGTGAGCTGCTGCTGGACGCCTTCCGCGACGCCGCCGACTTCTGGGGCGAGCGCAAGATCGCCTTCCGCGTCTTCTATTCCATCGCCGTCTCGGGCAAAGAGTCTGCCGGCAACTGGGACAAGGCTGAAATTGCCCAGAACGATGCGGTGGTCAAGCCTGTGAAGGTTTCCAAGAACGCCCCGGCACCCATGGTCATGAACCTGCCACCCATGAGCAGCGTGTTCGACACCTCGGCACTGCTGGCTGCGGCCTGATCCCAGGATCCCAGGCATGGGCGGCACCAGGCGGTGCCCGCCCCTCAAGCCCCTCATGACAACCCGGCCCAGCCTCGCGCTGCGCCGGGTTTCTTCATGGCAGATCGCCTTCCTCGGGCGGCGCCGATGTGGCGCGAGGCCCCACCGTCGCGCCCAGCCGCGCCTTCAGCGACAAGGGCTTGCCGTCGATCAGGTGCGCGTACACCACCGCGTTGGACAGCACCTTCTTGACGTAGTCCCGCGTTTCGTTGAAGGGGATGTTTTCCACCCAGGCGGCGGCGTCCAGCTTGCTGCCTTCGCGCCAGCGGCGGGGCCGCGACGGGCCGGCGTTGTAGGCCGCTGCGGCCAGCGCCTGCATGCCCTGGAAGTCGTCGACCAGCAGCTTGAGGTAGCCCGCGCCGATGCGCAGGTTGGTCACCCGGTCGGCGATGCGGTCAGGGTGGTAGTCGATCTGCAGCTTGCGCGCCGTCCAGGCCGCCGTGCCTGGCATGACCTGCATCAGGCCCGAGGCGCCCACATTGGACTTGGCCGCCACGATGAAGCGCGACTCCTGGCGGATCAGCCCGTACATGTAGGCAGGGTCCAGCCCCACCTGACGGGCGGCGGTGAGCACGTCCTCACGGTAGGGGGTAGGGTATCGCTGGGCCAGTGACACCTCATTGCGCGTGCGTTCGCTGGAGTTGATGCAGCGGTCCCAGACCTCGCGGCGGCAGGCTTCTTCGGCCACGGCCAGCAGTTCGCGGTCGCTCAGGCCGCCGGGCTTGGTGTAGCTCAGGGTGAAGTTCCATTCGCGCACGGCTTCGCCGCGCCAGCCCAGTTCCAGCATGCGCAGGGCCCGGTCCACGCCGGGCGTGGCGCGGGCCTGGGCCAGTTCGGCCTCGGTCACGGGCGCGGCGGCCACGGGCGGCCTGGCCGGTGCGCCCAGCAGCTCTTCGCTGGCCAGCTGGCCGTAGAAGGTGAGCGGGTTGGCCACGCGCTGCAGCAGCTCCAGGGCCTGTTTCTTGTGGGCTTCAGCCTGGGTGTGGTTGCTGGCCTTGCGGGCCAGGTGCTGCACGGCCTTGGCCTTCCAGTACAACCAGGCCGGGTCTTGCTGCTGCTCGGGCGGCATGGCCTCGATGGCCTGCTCGACCAGTGCCCAGGCGGCCGGGGCGGCGATGGGCGGTGGCGGCAGGCCGTTCGCACCCGCTGGCGCGGCCACGGCGGCGCGCAGGCCCGAGCGGGCCATCCACGCCAGCGCGTCGGCAGACCAGGACGCGCTCAGGCGCGAGCCATTCGCACCACTTGCCCGACGCTCGCTGGCGCCCAGGGCCAGGGTCTGCTCGGCCACGGCACGCTCGAAGTACAAGGGCGCCTGGGGCTGCAGGCGCCAGGCCAGGCTGCGCCCCACCTGGGCCAGTGCCCAGGCGGTTTCTTCGCCTTCCCAGCCCCAGCGCTCGCGGGCACCAGGCTGGTCCAGCGCGGCGGCGGCGGCCACCGGGTCCTGCCCCGTCCAGCGGATGAAGGCCAGCAGGTTCAAGTCCGCCTGCATCTGCGGCGTCAACCCTGTGGGCCAGGGCCCCAGGGCGGCGGCCAGGTTGGCGTCTGCTCGCGCCCGGGCCTTGTCTTTGGCGCTGACCCTGCCCTTGCGCTGGTTCTTGCCGGCCTTGCCACGCCCAGGTGCCGGCCCGATCACCGCACCCGGCGAGTGGCCCGATACCTTGGCCACGCCACTGCCTGCGCCCAGGCTGCCACGGCCTGTGTCAGGGTGCAGCAGCGCCTCGGCCTGGCCCATGAGGCGGTCGACCGACTGGGCCACCTGCTCGCCCAGCAGCTTGGCGCTTTGCTGCACGGCACGCGGGCGGTCGTTTTCAATGACCAGGCGCAGCTTGCGCCACACGTCAGACGGCTCCAGGATGCCGGCGGCCAGCAGGGCCTGGGCCATGGCGTCGCAACCGTAGTCGGCGTCTTTCTGGCCCCACCAGGCCTGACGGGCCTGTTCTCGCCATTCGCCGGGCCCTTCCATGGGCAGGCCGCTTTGCTGCCGCGCCAGCAGCCCCAGGCAGCTGACCTCGCGGTCGTCGTTCATGCGGAAGGTGGGCTGGATGCGCAGGAAAGTGCGCCAGTCCTTGCGCCGGCCCAGCTCGATCAGCCAGTCGTTGCGCGCGCGGTCGGCCACGTAGGCATCCGGCCAGCGCCCCAGGAATTCGTCCACCTCGGTGGGGCCCATCTCCATCAGGCGCAACTGGAAGTACCAGTAGTCCACCCAGGGGGCCAGGGGGTGACGGGCCTGGACGACAGCGTCGCGGTCCGCCAGCAGGCGGGCCTTGTCACGCACCCGCAGGGCCTCGCGCGCGTCCTGCACGGTGCTGTCGTCGCCGTTGGGCGCAGAGGGCGCGGCGATGGCCAGTCCCTCACCCAGGCCGGCCAGGGTGCAGACTGCCGTCACAATCAGTGCCACAGCGAGCTGCCGCAGAGGCCAGGCGACCGGATGGCCGTGTTCCGGGCCCGGTTGACCCCCATGTTTCATGCGCAGCATCGCGACCTTTGTGCAACTCTTTGTAATGGACTCATGGCGCCAGCCCCCACGCCCACCCCCATCGCAGACGGCTCGGACACCCGCGCAGACCTGCGGCGGCGATTGCGCTCCGCACGCCAGGACTGGTCGTCCACCGAGGCCGCTCGCGCCGCCCAGGACGCCCTGACCGCGCGCCTGCAAGACGCCTTGCGACAGATCGAGCCCCTGGTTCTGGGGGTGTACTGGCCCATGACCGGGGAATTTAACCCATGCGCGCTGGCGCGTTGGGCTCAAGTTGAATTCGGGTGCGCCCTGGCGCTGCCCTACGCCACGAAGGCGCCGCCCACCATGAAATTCACCACGTGGGATGGCGAGACGCCAACGGGCTACGACGAATGGGGTATACCCAACCCGAACGGGAAGCCCGTGGAACCCGATGTGCTGATCGTCCCTTGCCTGGGGTTCACGGCCACCGGATACCGGCTCGGTTATGGCGGCGGCTATTACGACCGTTACCTGGGCCAGCACCCCGAAGTCTGCGCTTTGGGTGCGGCATGGGACGCTGGTCTGTTGGGTACCGCACAGTTCACGCCCGCAGGCCACGATCAGCCCCTGATGGCTGTGTTCACAGAAGGTCACACTTGGGGCGAATGATGCCCCCCAGCCGGGGGGGTAGTGCGCGGGAACCCTATGGCCCGTTCAACGCCGCCACGGCAAGATGCCATCCAAGCGCTAACGAAAGCGCGTCTTTAGACAGGGCAAAGCCCGGTGCTCAGCCCGCAACCAACCGAAACAAGGACCAAACCATGATGTCTTTCAAGCAGTTCAGTGTGTCCCTGGTGGCCGTTGCTGCCGCTGTCGCCGCGTCGTCTGCCTCGGCTGCCGTGAACCAGCCGATCACCGCCACCAGCGCCGTCATCACCTTTGACACCGCCCAACTGGCCGCCAACAACGTCACCGTCTCGGCCATTGGCTCGACCTCGGTGAACACCACCGCAGGCGTGGGCACCGTCCCCATCGCCAGCGCTTCGCTGGCCTCCACCGCCACCGGCCCGCTGACGCTGACCTTCGCTTCTGGCGCTGGCGTGGCTCTGACCGTTGGCACCAACACCGTCAAGCTGACCAACTTCATCTTCGACAACGCCACCGACACCCTGACGGCTGACCTGTGGGCCGTGGGCGGCCTGGTCAACAAGACGGGCCTGGGCCTGCTGACCGCTGGCTCCGTGCAAGGCAACATCAACGGCGCCGGCACCCTGGACCTCGTCACCAACTCGACGACCACCCGCACGGTGAACATGCTGGCTCAGAACTTCACGCTGGCCACCGAGTTCCAAACCCTGCTGGGCAGCAACGCCGCCAGCTTCGGTTACATCGCCTCCGTGGTGCAAAGCATCAAGGTGGGCAACGTGCCTGAACCTTCAACCTACGCCCTGATGGGCCTGGGCCTGGTCGGCATGGCTTTCGTGGCACGCCGCAAGCAACAAGCCTGATCTCGGTTTCACACCGCTTCAGCACAAAGCCCCTCTCGAGGGGCTTTTTTCATGGGCGCCCGGCTGTGAAGCCGCGGCGCGCAACGGGTTCAGCTGAGCTTCAAGCGCGCGTGCCCCAATGGTTGCCACACCTGAAACAGGAACGGCACCATGCACACCCCCCCTTCCCGCTCACATCCGGCAGCCCGCCTGCGGCGGCGGATGACGATGGTGGCTGCCGCAGCCTGCCTGGCCTTGCCCGCCGCCCACGCTGCCGACACCAGCGCCGCCCTGCAACTGGCGCGCTTCAACGCGCAAGCCAGCGGCCCAGGCCAGGCTGAACGGGGGCGCGCATTCTTTGGCAGCCAGCATGGCGGCGAGCACAGCTGCGCCAGTTGCCACCACCAGCCACCCACCAAGGCCGGACAACACGCCAGCACCGGCAAGGCCCTGCCGCCCATGGCCCCGGCCTTCAACGCGCAGGCCTTCACCGACGGCAGCAAGGTCGACAAGTGGTTCCGCCGCAATTGCAAGGACGTGCTGGCGCGCGAGTGCACCGCCACGGAAAAGGCCGACGTGCTCGCCTACCTGATCAGCCTTCAGCGCTGAAGCGACAG
>CANBQJ010000182.1 GCA_947371645.1 Burkholderiales bacterium
CGCCGCGCGCGCCAGCACGCACCAGCAGCTTGACGGTGTTGATCGTGCCCGCGGACATGATCAGCGTCTTGGTGCTGATCACCTTGTGCTCCAGCACGGTGCCGGTCTCGTCGGTGCGGTCCACGTAGATGGTCCACATGCCATTGGCGGCACGGGCCACGCGGGTCACGTTGTGCAGCGCGGCCACGGTCACGTTACCGGTGTCCATGGCCTGCTTGAGGTAGGTGACATCAACCGAATGCTTGCCACCGTTGTTCACGCCCAGGGCGCCGTTGCCATTGGTGTAAGACGGCTTCATCTCGCCGCGCAACTCCGCCAGCGCAAAACGCCAGTCGATGGGCATGTAGATCTTTTCAACGTCGAAGCCGGCGTCGTGGGCACGCTGGGCGAACAGGCGCGCGGCCAGGTAGGTGGGGCTGTTGATCAGCTCGTCAGGCGCCGTCTCCAGCTGCAGCATCTGGGCCACCCGCGGGTAGAAGGTGTTGGCCATCTCCTTGTAGTCAATGCCTGCAGGGAAGGCCGACGCAAACAGCGCCTCGGTGGGCTGCATCGACATGCCCTGGTAGACCAGCGAGCCGCCGCCCACACAGGCCGGGGTGACCGCGGTGAGGTTCTGGCCGGCCACCGGCTCCAGCAGACCAGCATAGGGATTGACGCCAATGCGCTTGCCAAACAGCTCGGGCCACATGTTGTAGAACAGGACACGCTTGTCGATGGCAGAGGCCACCGGGAAGGTGTCGGCATTGGGGCCAGTGGGCCACCAGCGGCCACGCTCCAGCACCAGCACCTTCACGCCGGCCTGCCCCAGGCGCAGGGCCGACACCCCGCCGCCAAAGCCTGACCCGATCACCACCACGCGTTCAGTCGACTGGGTGGTGGGGATGGTGGCGGCACTGGCCGCGCCCGGCAACGTGGCGCCTGCCACGGCTGCGGCGGCACCACCCAGAAACGTTCTTCGATTCAACCCGCTCATTGCTTGCTCCTGTACATCCATGCGCCCCGACCGGGCAAAGACCCCCTTGTCGGCAATGGCAATGACTGTGGCCCATCGCCCCCCTGGCGGAAATAGCCACAGAGACCATTCATTAACCGCGGCGACCAAGCCAGGGAAAGCACGGGCGGGGCAATCACCTAGGGGCCGGCCCGTGCGCCATCGAACAGACACAGCAGGCGCAGCAGCCTTACCGTCAGACGCTGACCCTCGACCACAGACAAGGCAACCCCATGCAGATCCGCGTCGGCTTTGAAATGAACTACGTCTGCCCGCAGCCCACGCCGATGATCCTGGTGTTGAGCGTCCACCACTCGCGCGCGGCCGACCTGGCGCAGCCCGAGCACCTGCTGACGGAGCCAGTCGTGCCGGTCACGGCCTATCGCGACCTGTTCGGCAACGGCTGTGCGCGCCTGGTGGCGCCGCAAGGTGGGTTCAGCATCCGCTCGGACACGCTCATCAACGACACGGGCCTGGCCGATGTGGTGATGCCGCAGCTGGTGCAGACGCCTGTCGAAGCGCTGCCGGAATCCACACTGGTCTACCTGCTGGGCAGCCGCTATTGCGAGACCGACCTGCTCTCGCCCCTGGCCTGGCAACACTTTGGCGGTGTTCCTGGCGGCTGGCAGCGGGTGCAAGCCATCTGCGATTTCGTGCATGGCCACATCGAGTTTGGCTACCAGCACGCACGCCGCACGCGTTCAGCCTGGGAGGCCTACAACGAGCGGCGCGGTGTGTGCCGCGACTTCGCTCACCTGGCCATCACCTTGTGCCGCTGCATGAACATCCCGGCGCGCTACTGCACAGGCTACCTGGGTGACTTCGGCGTCGCGCCCGAACCCGGTCCCATGGACTTCGCGGGCTGGTTCGAGGCCTGGCTGGATGGCCATTGGTACACCTTCGACGCGCACTACAACACGCCGCGCATCGGCCGTGTGCTGATGGCCCGTGGCCGCGACGCTTGCGACGTCGCCCTGTCCAACACCTTCGGCCCGAACACCTTGCAGCACTTCAAGGTCTGGAGCGACGAGGTGGTGCCGGCCCAAGCGACGCAGGGCCTGGCGCTCCGGACAGGCTGAGCAGGACTCAGGGGTTCAGAACTTGCCGGCCAGCAGCGTGTAGCCCGCGCTGAGCGAGGCCTGCACCTTGCCGCCTGACCCGATGGAAATCGAGATGCCGGGGATGGCGCTGTCCGGGTTGGGCATGCTGGTGGGCACACCCCATGACACGCCCACTTCCAGGCCTTCTTCGAGCACGGCACCCAGGGCCACACCGATCGACGGGCCGGCGTTGTCGCTGATGCCGCCGGGGCCCCAGAACAGGCCGTAGGACACGTCTGCGCCGATGTCCGAAGGCACAGGGCTGGCCGCCACGCCCACGGATTGCGCCAGGCCGACCTTGTACTTGCCGTCTTCCAGGTAGGTTTGCATGATCATCATGAAGCAGGTGTCGCCACCGCCATAGCCGACGCCAGCGGCCGCGCACAACTGGATGCCGAAGCTGGAGTTCTTCACGGAGGCAGGCACGATCTTGCGCACCAAGGTCTGCATGTCGGTGCGTGCCTGCTCATCGAGGTCCTTGGCCGTGATCGCGCGCTTGACGCGGTTCAAGGCGGCCTGGCCTTCCGCATCCAGGCTCATCGCACGGTGCTTCATCTCCAGGATGGTCGACTGGTTCTTCTTGGTGAACTTCTTGCCCGCTTCGCGCCAGATGCCGTCCAGCAGCGAGGTCATGATGCTGTTGAGCTTGTTGACCGAACTGTCATAGCCGCTCTTGACCGCGCCTGCGCTGTCGCCATAGGCGTTCTTGGCATCACGCAGCAGGTCGGTCATTTCGGCCTTCGAGACGGCCGCGCCTTGCTCTGCCAGTGTCCTGGCGGTCTTGTCGGCCAGGTCCTTGGCGTCCTTGGCGGCCTGGTCCACGGCAGAGAGCCCGCTGCTGCCCACGTCCTTGGCACCGTTGCCCAGGTCCTTGGCCCCGTTGGTTCCAGACTTCATGCACCCCGAAAAGCTCTTGCATTTGGCCTGTGCCTCCATGGCCATGGTCATGGTGCAGGCCACCAGAACGGCCTGCGCACAGAGCGTCGTCACATTCAATGTCGATTTCACGGTCATCCTTCAGTAGTACAAAAAGTCCAAGGCCTGCCGCAGCCGGTCACCCGTGCTGCGCATGCGATCCCATCGCTCCAAGGACACATCGCCTTGTCGGAACTCGCGAAAGAGACTGGTGGTCCTCAAGTGGTTGAGGATCGATTCGATGTTGGAAGGCGACCGGGCAGAAAAGCCCAGCTTTTCCCGCAAGGCCTTCATGCTGTTGTTCATGCCTGCACCTGGCCCCGCGCCCGGGCCTCGACCGGCCCTGTCCGTGTAGACAGGTGCGCGCGGCGTGATGAGGATCAGCACGGAGCGTTGGAAGTCGCTGTTGCGCTTGGTGGAGAACAGGTACTGCAACCCGGGGATGTCTTGCAGGACGGGCACGCCTGTGCGCGAGCTGGACGACTCCTTCTCGCTCAAGCCACTGAGCACCAGCGTGTCGCCCAGGCTCATGACGACGTTGGCGTTGGACGTGGTCTCCGAGATCTCCAGCCGGTAGGCGAAGCCGGCGCTGTCCACGTTGGCGTTCAAGAAGGTGCGCTGCGCGTCGACCTTGAGCTTGACCATGCCATTGGGCAGGAAGGTGGGCGTGACGGCCAGCTTGACGCCAAAGCGCTTGTCCACCGGCACGGCGGAGGCATTGCCCAGCGAGTTGGTCGACACCACGGCGGCATTGAGGTTGGTGCCCGAGAAGAACTCGGACGACATCCCGTCGATCGCCGCCAGTGTGGGTCGCGCCAGCACCTCGTCGATGTTGTTGGCGGCATTGACGATGTTCAAGGAGTAGGCCAGTGCCGGCACGGTGACGGCACGCGTGATGACCGTGCTGACCGCGCTCACGGCCTCGACCACGCCGGCATTCGGCGTGCTGGTGGTGTTGCTGCCAACCCGTGAATAGGCCGGTGCAGACGCAGAGCCCAATTGCAGGCTCAAGGCATTGAGCAGGTTGATGCCCTTGGCGGAGGTGATCAGTTCTTGTGTGGACACCATCACCACGTCGACCAGCACCATGCGGGGCGCGCCATCGGTCGGCAGCTCCGGGTGGGTCGTGGCGGTGGGCGATGGTGCAGGCACGGCCGCTGGCGCGGCATCGGCAGCAGCGGTGGGCGGCGTGTTCGCGCTGTCATCGGCATCGGCATCGGCGCTGGCCTTGAGCAGCACAGGCGCGGCATTCGCGGCGCGCGCCAGGTAGACGCCCTTCCAGTCGGCCAGGCGTTGGTCCACGTGGTCGATGTCGGCCTGCTTGCCCTTGAGTTGCCCCAGTGCCAAGCGCATCTGGGCGGCCTTGTCGAAATCCCCGCACGAGGCGTAGACCGCAACGCTGGAGCGGATGAAGCCTGCATGCGCCTCATGCGTGGCCACGCGGAAGCGATCGGCCATGGCACATGCGGTGGCCGGGTCACCCGTCATGTAAGACGCCACCATCAGCCCATAAACCGAGACCATGCTCTCGGGCGCCAGCTGCAGCACGTCGGAGAACTGCGCCTTGGCCTGGTCAAACTGCTTGAGGTCCAGGTAGGCCAGGCCCAGGAACTCCTGCGCGATCCAGTTGCCCGGGTCCATGCGCAGGGCCTGCTGATAGCCCTCGACGGCCATCTCGTTCTTTTGCGCATCACCCTGCCTGGCTTGCAGGTGATAGATGAAGCCGTTGAGGAAATGCAGGTGGGTGTTGCGCGCATCCAGCTGCAAGGCTTCGTTGATGGCCTTGCTGGCCTGGGGCAAATCCATGCGCTTGATGAAGCCCACCGCCTCGGCAGCCTTGGCCAGCATCTCGGACTCGGGCTCGCCAGGCGGGATCAGCGTGAGGTGGCCGATCATCTCCGCAAAGGACTGGTCTGGTGACTGGGCCCACGTGAAAGCGGGAAGGCAAAGCAGCGCAGACAGAGCAGCTGACACTCTTGCGCCGCGCAAAACGCGGGCCTTGATCTTCATTGGGGTACCAGACAGAGTGCAGTCCACCAGACTAGCCGGCTGCCGCTGCCTTCAGGTGCAGAACAGGGCCCCGATTGGGGATCAGATCAGCTGCTCATGCCGGCAACCCGCTTGCATGCCGCTCACGTCCGATCAATGTGGATGTTTTCCTTGGTGCCGCTGTTGGCGACGGACACCATGAGCCCCACACCCAACAGGATGGCGACGCCGATGGCGATCCAGGTGCCACCGACGTTGTGCAAGGCACCGAGCTTCCAGAGCGCGGCCACAACGCCGCCAATGAGCAGGGTGAAACCCAGGAAATACAAGCCTGCCCATTTCATGATGCGCCTCCAGGAAAAATCAGCTTCCCCATCCTCCAGCCTAAGCAGCCAGGCCGGCACCGTCCGTCTGATGGCGCACCCAGAGTGGGGCTTAGGCCTTGTAAAGCCTGTGCCCGCGCCGGCAATGGCTTAGATTGGCGCATGGCAAGCGTTCGGCCGTCCGGTTCGTCCATTCGCCTGAAGCGCGCATTTTCACGAGAGACCCCATGGACCCCACTGCCTCCGCCGCCACCCGCACCACGGCCACCACCAAGGTAAAGCCGCGTGCCTCGCTCAGGTGGCTGTCGCTGGCCCTGCCGCTGTCACTGGCGGGGGGCTTGCACTGGGCGGTGTGGGCGCTGATCACGGAGGCGTCTGCGCCCGACTCGCTCTTTGCGATCGGGCTGGGGGTCTACCTGTGCTTGAGCACCCTGGCCATCCCCATCGGTTTCATGTCGCTGCGCGCCCGCAACCCCCGCTGGGGCGCGGTGATGTCGTGGACGGGCCTGCTGGCGCTGGGTCTGTTTTCCAGCCTGCTGGTGCTCGCGCTCCTGCGTGCGGCGCTGCTGCCCGCCCTGGGCGGGCTGGGCGTGGACGTGCTGGACTGGACCGACGCCAGCGCCTGGGGCGTCGTGGCGCTGGCCTTGCTTGTCACCATCGCGGGCCTGGTGGTCGCCCGCATGAGCCCGGCCGTGGTGCACGTCGACATCGCCCTCGACGGTCTGCCCGAAGGCCTGCATGGCTTTCGCATCGTCCAGATCACCGACATCCACGTCGGCCCGACCATCCGCCGCGGCCACCTGCAACGCATCGTGGACAAGGTCAATGCGCTGCAGGCCGATCTGGTGGCCATCACGGGCGATGTGGTCGATGGCGACGTGGCCACCCTGCAAGCCCACGTCGCCCCTCTGCAGCAGTTGCAGGCCCGCGAAGGCGTGGCCCTGGTCCTGGGTAACCACGAGCTCTACAGCGGTGCGCAGGCCTGGGTGATCGAGTTCCGACGCCTGGGGCTGCGGGTGCTGCTCAATGAGCATGTCATCGTGCGGCGGGGCGGCGCCACGCTGGCGGTGGCCGGCGTCACCGATCACACCACGGGGCGCTTCTTCGCAGAACTGGCCAGTGACCCGCATGCCGCCATACGCGGCGAAGGTGAAAGCGCGGATGTGCGTCTGCTCCTGGCTCACCAGCCGCTGAGCGCACCTGCCGGCGCCGATGCCGGCTACCACCTGGCGCTGCACGGCCACACCCATGGGGGCCAGTGGTGGCCCTGGAACCACTTTGTGCGGATGCAGCAGCCCGTCGTGAAGGGCTTGCACCGGTTCGGGCAGATGTGGAGCTACACCTCGGTGGGCACGGGCTACTGGGGCCCGCCCAAGCGGCACTTCCGCAGCGAAATCACCCTGCTCACTCTGCGCCCGAGCGGCGTTTGACGGTGCGGCTGCACCCGGGACAGGCAGACGCGGTCACGAACGACCGGACACGTCAGCGTGCGGCATTGAACAGACATCGGGGCTGACCGCACGGCACAGTGCATGTCAGCGCGCACCGCCAGCCGGCCCTGATCGCGTCAGCGTCAACATCCTGGGCAAAGGGTTGGCATCGTGACGCCGATGTCTTCGATGCAGGGCATGAGATGAAGATCCATTCGGTGGCGTTTCGCATCGGTCAGGGCGAGCCCCTTGACCTGGCCACCCGGCCAACGACCCTGGCGCCGCTGTGCAAGTCAGACAAGCACTATGCCGCGCGGCTGCAAAGGCATGTGGCGCAGCTGAGCGACCTCCAGCAACTGCTCTACGCCACCAACCGGCAGGCCGTGTTGCTGATCTTTCAGGCGATGGACGCGGCCGGCAAGGACGGCGCCATCCAGCACGTGATGTCGGGCGTCAATCCGCAGGGCTGTCAGGTCTTCAGCTTCAAGCACCCCAGCGAGGCGGAACTGCAGCATGACTTCCTGTGGCGTGCCACGCGCGATTTGCCGGAGCGGGGGCACATTGGCATTTTCAACCGCTC
>CANBQJ010000183.1 GCA_947371645.1 Burkholderiales bacterium
CAGGGCTTGGAACATCGCCGTGCTGGTGTGATCGTCTCGCGTCAGATGAACCCGAAGTGCTGCTGACCTCGCCCACCTGAATCCCCTGGGTTCAGGAATGCGGCAACCAGTTCGTGGCGGACACTTACAACACAACGGCCAGACCCTTCGCAGGTGTCTGGCCGTTTTCTTTGGTGCCTCCGGTGCGTGCTGGTCAGTGCGCCTGCGCGAACTGGATGCTGGCCAGCACGATGCGGTTGCCGCCCTTTTCGCGGGCCGAGGCCATGGCGCGGTCGGCACTGCGCATCAGGTCGTCGATGGCGCCTGCGGTGTGCGGGAAGCTCGCCACACCCATGCAGACGGTGAACGGGATCTGCTGACCGTTGTACGGCACGATGTGCTGGGCACATTGGCGCCGCAGCTGTTCCATGCGCGAATGCGCCGTGGCCAGGCCCACACCCGAGAGCAGCACCACGAAGCGGTCACCACCCAGGCGGCACGGGGAGTCCATGGCGCGGGTGTTGGCGCGCAGCAGCCTGCCCAGGGCCTCGACCACGCGCTCGCCGCCTTCAGGGCCATGCTGACGCAGGATTTCTTCCAGGTTGTCGATGGCCACGGCCACCAGCGCGAATTCGCGTTGCTCGCGCGCAGACAAATCGGCCTCGCGGCGCAGCTGCTCGTCGAAGTGGGCACGGTGGTAGAGGCCGGAGACGCCATCGCGCACCTGGTTGTCTTGCATGTCGCGGCGCAGGGCCTCGTTGGCCTTTTGCTGCTGCTCCAGCTGGGTCAGGGCGGATTGCAGTTGCGTGTCGCGCTTGCGCTGCTCGGTGAGGTCTTGCCAGATCGACAGCAGGCGGCGCTCGCTGCCCTCGCCCACCACCTGGCGCCAGGTGACGAATTCATGGCGGGCGCCGCCCACCTCGATCTTGTGCTCTGAACGCACCCCGAAGGCGCTGGCCTGCGCCTGCTGGTCTGCCGCGCGCCAGGCCAGCGCCAGATCGGTGTCGAACAGCTCGCTGTCTGCGGCGCCCACGACCGACTTGCCGCCCAGACCCAGCATCTGGCAGGCCAGGTCATTGGCCCGCTCGTAGCGCCCCGTTGCCAGCTCTTTCACCATCACGCCCAGGCCCAGCTGATCCAGGGCCGACATCATGGCCTCGCTCAGGTTGGGCACGAGGGGTGGCTTGAACTCTTCAAGATCCGGCATGGTGTGGTCATCAGCTAAAAATGTCGGCCGGCCAGGACCGCACGCCTGTCGCCACTTGGCAAAAAGGCTCCTGACGCATCTTCACCGAAAATAAAGCCGGGCGACCTCCTTCAAACATGGGATGTGCGCCACCTTTATGCGACAGATTGACGCTCGGCCGTGGAAATCTGTTGCGGCCCCGCACGCAGACTGGAGTTGATGATGCAGATCAGTTTACTGGGGTGTGGCCTGATGGGCACACCCATGGCCCGCCGCCTGCTGGCGGCCGGTTTGGCCGTCACCGTGTGGAACCGCACACCCGCCAAAGCCCAGGCCCTGGCCGTCCACGGCGCCCAGGTGGCGGCCACCCCAGCCCAGGCGGTGCAGCAGGCCGACGTGGTGATCGCCATGCTGGAACACGGCGGCACCGTGGCCGAGGTGCTCTTTGGCTTGGGCGCGGACAGCGCGGCCCGGGGGCTGAAGTCGGGCGCGGTGGTGGTGGACATGAGCTCCATCCTGCCCGAGCAGGCCCAGGACCATGCCCGCCAGCTGATGACCGTGGGTGTGCACCACGTGGACGCCCCGGTGTCTGGCGGCACGGTGGGTGCCGAAGCCGGCACCCTGGCCATCATGGCCGGCGGCGACGACGCGCAAGTGCATCGGGTGGCGCCCGTGCTGGCCCACCTGGGTCGCGTCGTGCATGTGGGGCCTGGCGGCAGCGGCCAGCTGGCCAAACTGGCCAACCAGATGATCGTGGGCATCACCATCGGCGCGGTGGCCGAGGCCTTGCTGCTGGCCGAACGCGGCGGCGCCAACCCCGCCAAGGTGCGTGAAGCCCTGCGCGGTGGTTTTGCCGAAAGCCGGGTGCTGGAGGTGCACGGCCAGCGCATGGTCGATGGCGACTTCGCCAAGCGGGGCTCCCTGGCCATCCAGCTCAAGGACCTGCGCAACGCCCTGCACACGGCCCAGGGCCTGGGCCTGGACACCCCCATCACGCAACACCTGGGCGCGCTCTTTGCCCAGGCGGCGGCCGATGGCCTGGGCGAGCTGGACCAGTCCGGCCTGTTCGTGGCCCTGCAGCGTCGCCCTGCCCTGGGCACGGACCAGGACTTGGCCTAACATCCGACTCAAGGGCCGATGGCACAGCTGCACAGCTGGGAAAGCGCCGCGTTCGCCATGCAGAGGTCGGGCGTTCGATCCACCTTCGGTCCACCACCTGAGCGACCCCTGCCCTGGCGCCTGATCACGTGAACCTCACACCGCGAGCACCTGCTACCCATGTTTCAACCTGAACCAGGTGAGCCGCTGGCGGGGCCCGCCCTGGGCACGGTTCAAGCGCAGCTTCAAGAGATCCAGCGCATCGCCCAGCTGGGCAGCTGGGAGATCGACTTCCGCACCGGGGAGCTGACCTGGTCGGCAGAGATGTTCCGCATCTACGGCTTGCGCCCTCGGCAACCAGGCCCCGAGCCCAGCGAATGCCTGGCGACGGTGCACCCGGACGATGCCGAAGCCACCCAGCAGGCCTACGCGCACGCAGTGGCCCACGGCAGCGCACTGGACTTCACCCACCGCGTGACGGTGGCCGGCGACATCAAGCATGTGCGCGTGAGGGGTGAGGTGCAATGCGGCCCTGAGGGCAGCCCGGTGCGATCGGTCGGTACGGCACAGGACATCACGGGCATCGTCGCGCAAGCGCAGTCGCTGCAGGCCAGCCAGGCCCGCCTGCAAAGCATTTTCGAGGCGATGTCTGAAGGCATGGTGTTCCAGGGCGCAGACGGCGCCATCACCGAAGCCAACACGGCCGCCGAACAGATCCTGGGCTTGACGCGTGACGAGATCCTCGGCCGGACGTCCACCGACCCCCGCTGGCGAACGATCCGAGAAGACGGATCGCCCTTCGCCGGGGAAGATCACCCTTCGATGGTGGCCCTGCGCACTGGCATGCCCCAGCGCAACCAGGTCATGGGCGTGCTGGACCCGCGCCGTGGCCTGCGCTGGCTGCGGGTCAACGCCAACCCCATGGTCAATGCAGGTGACGCCGTTGCCCATGCCGTGGTGGCGACCTTCGAGGACATCACCGAGCGCAAGAACCTGGAGGCGCAACTGCTGGCGGCCGCCACAGACGCACAGGACCTGTACGACAACGCGCCCTGCGGCTACCACTCGCTCGACGCCGACGGCAAATTCGTCAAGGTCAACGCGACCGAATTGGCCTGGTTGGGCTGCACGCGGGAAGAGGTGATCGGCAAGAAGAGCCCCATCGATTTTTATTCGCCCGAGAGCCAGGCGCTGTTTCGCGAAAGCTACCCACGCTTCAAGCGGACGGGCCGTTCGGATGGCCTTGAAATCGACCTGGTGCCTCGGCAAGGCCCCATGCGGCGTTGCCTGGTCAGTGCCACTGCTGTGCTTGGACCGGACGGCAGCTTCGTCAAGAGCCGATCGGTGATGTACGACATCTCCGAACTTCACCGTGCCCGTGAGCAACTTCGGGAGCTGACGCTCCAACAAGATGCGATGCTCAATGGCGACATGATCGGGATGGCGAGGTCACGCCATCACCGCATCGTTTGGGCCAACCGGGGCATGTCGCAGATGTTTGGCTACGAGCCCCACGAGTTCGCCGGCATGAACGCACGCCTCCTGTATCGCAGTGACCAGGCCTTTGAAGCGGCCGCAGCTTTGATCAAGGATGCGAAGGATGGCCTGCTCACCCGCGTTCAGCTGGAGCTGGTCAGAAAAAACGGTGACCCCATCTGGGTGGACGTCAGCAGCGTCTTCGTGTCTGCACCACTGCACGAATCCTTCACGGCGATGGTCGACATCACCTCGCAGCGGCAGGCGCAGGCCCTGAAGCTCGAAGCGCTGCAACTGGAAGCCCAGAGCCAGCAGCGTCGGATCGAGCTTCAGGAGGAGCACAAGCGTCGCCTGCAAAGTGAGCGACATGCCCAGGACCTCAACAGGCTGCTGACCGAGCGCAGCGAGATGCTGAACGTTCTGGCCCACGAGGTGCGCCAGCCCTTGAACAACGCCTCAGCCGCCTTGCAAAGCGCCGCCTCCGTGCTGTCCGGCCTGGATGAAGGGGCCGCGTCGGCGCGCCTGGCGCGGGCTGAAGGCGTGATGGCGCAGGTCATGGGCAGCATCGACAACACCTTGGCCGTGGCCTCGCTGCTGGCCTTGCCTGGGCCTGTTCACAGAGAAGATGCCGACATCGACATGCTGCTGGCGCTGGTGATCGCAGAATTGCCCGACGAGCAGCGTGAGCGGGTGAAGGTGGCGCGCGCCACCGAAACGAGAACGGCCGCCATGGACATCAGCCTGATGCGCCTGGCCGTGCGCAACCTGTTGAACAACGCGCTCGTCCACAGCGCCCCGGGGACCCCGGTGACCATCCGCCTGAGTGACTCGGATGAGCCGCTGGCACTGGTCATCGAGGTGATAGACCAGGGCAGCGGGATCCCCGATGAGCTGCTGCCACACCTGTTCGAACGCCGCCTCAGCGCCACGCCACTGCGCAAAGCACAAGGCCTGGGCCTGGGGCTGTACATCGTCAGGCGGGTGATGGCCCTGCACGGCGGCTCGGTGAGCCTGTGCCGCAACACCCCGCAAGGCGTCACGATGCGGCTGCTCGTCAACCAGGGCCTCAGCGACTGAACCCGGCGTGTCAAACCGCCTTCAGGGGCGCCCGGAACACATAGCCCACGCGGGACTTGGACTGCAAGGGCACCACCACGGGCGTGGCCCGCTCGATGCGGCGCCGCAAGCGATAGATGACCGCGTTGAGGCTGCCTTCGGCCGGACAGTCGGGGGATTGCCCCAGTGCGGCGTGCAGGGCCTCTCGGGTCACCGCCTCGCCATTGGCGTCCAGCAGGCTTTGCATGACGGAGAAGTCCACGTCATTGAGTTCGATCCGGGCACCATCGGGGGCGATCAGTTGCCGTGCCTGGCGGTCGAGGCGCCAGGGTGCTTGGGCGGCGCTGACGGAGGCCATGCGGCGACGCACGCCTTGAATGGCCACGGCCACCTGCTCAAACCGCACGGGTTTGGCCAGGTACATGTCGGCGCCACTGGTGATGGCGTTCTCGAAGGCGTCCGGGGCCAGCCGACCCGACACCACCAGCACGCCCGCATCGGTGCGGCGGCGCAGCAGCTTGATGAGGTCAATGCCATCGACACCAGGCAACATCAGGTCCACCACGTAGAAATCGAAGCCGTATGCGGCGTCGTTCACCAGGAGGTCGTTGCTGTCGCCAAACACATCCACCTGGATGCCCCGACCCACCAAGTCCTTGGCCAGGTACTCGGTGTATTCACTGTCGTCATCGATCAATGCGAGGGTCTTGGGGAGCATGTGGGTGCGAAGCAATCGGCTTGCGATCAACTGTAATCCAGCTTTCAACGCCGTGTTGATGGCATGCGGCACGCCATCAGGCATGGCTCAGGTCGAAGGCCTTCATGGCGTCGGCCAGGCGATCGACCTGATGCTTCAAACTCTCTGCTGCAGCGGCACTTTCTTCGACCAGCGCGGCATTTTGCTGGGTCACCTGGTCCAGCTGGGAGATGGCGTCGCTCACCTGGCCAATGCCGCCATGCTGCTCGGACGTTGCTTTGGAAATTTCTTCGATGTACTGGCTGACCTGGGTGATCTGCTGCACGATGCCTGACATCGACTGACCGGCATCGTTGACCTGACGGGCCCCCATTTCGACCCGCTCCACGCTGTCGACGATCAGGATTTTGATCTCCTTGGCGGCCAGCGCCGACCGCTGTGCCAGTGAGCGCACCTCGCCGGCCACGACGGCAAAGCCGCGCCCCTGCTCACCGGCCCGCGCGGCCTCCACCGCAGCATTGAGCGCGAGGATGTTGGTCTGAAAGGCGATGCCATCGATGACGCCAATGATGTCGGCGATCTGTTTGGACGAAGCCGAAATGCCCTGCATGGTGGCCACCACCCGGTTGACCACCTGCCCCCCTTCTTCGGCCGCCACGGAGGCCTGCGTGGCCAGGCGGCTGGCCTGCATGGCGGTGTCTGCGTTCTGCTTGACCGAGCTGGTCATCTGCTCCATGGATGCGGCCGTCTGCTGCAGGTTGCTGGCCTGCTCTTCCGTGCGCTGGCTCAGATCGGCATTGCCTGCGGCAATCTGTGAGGCGCCCGTGGCGATCGAATCGGTCGCGTTGCGCACGCCGCCCACCATCTGCGCCAGGTTGGCCTGCATCGCAGACAAAGAAGCCAACACGCTGCCGGCCGATGCCTGGTCTCCGCCAGGCACCCGGCGCAGGTCACCCTTGGCCACCCGTTGCGCGACGGCCCCCAAATCGTTGGGCTCGGCGCCCAGGGCACGAAAGAGGCTGCGTTGGATCAGGACACCGCTCGCGATGGCCACCAGGAAGGCCAGCAGGCAACCACCCGTCAAAACGGCCTTCTGCGTGGCGTAGTGCGCGGCCGACTCTTCGGCCAGGTGTTGCTCGCGCTGGTTGGTGTAGCCCGCATAGTCGTCGGTGGCCTTGACCAGGGCGGCCAGCAAGGGCCGGCAATCCTGATTCATCTTGGCGATGGCCTCTTCACGCTGATGGTTCAGCGCGAACGCCACGATGGCGAGCGCCACGGGGCTGTATTTCTGCTCCACCGCATCGATCGCAGCGACCAGTTCCCGAGCGTGGGGTGGCACGTTCTTGGCCGCCGCCACCGCGCCTTTCAGCTTGTCCAGGTTGGACAGCACATCCTCATGCGCCTTGCGCACCAAGACGGCCTCGATGTCCAGATCAGCCTGAGCAGTGAGCAAGACGAGGTTGCGCGCCGCGATCGCCCGCCGATCTACGGCCGTGCGCACCTGTACCGCCAAGTTGGCCTGTGCATTCGCCCCTTCGACATAGCCCACAAACCGATCGTTGGCACCGCCCAATGCGGTGATGGCCGTGGCCGCCAGCAACAGGACCAGCACGGAAAACACGCCAAAGGCCAGAGCCAGCTTGGCTTTGACGGTTGAAATCAGTTGACCCATGACAACACCCTGTGACGTGTTGACGGTTGCTGCGCCGGCGTGCTGGGTCAGCCCGCCGAATGTGCGCCTTGAACACTTATCGTCATGGTGAACTTAAAATGAATCATTTATTCGCTCACAAGGCCATTTGTGCCGGCTGTCCTCTCGGAAAGCC
>CANBQJ010000184.1 GCA_947371645.1 Burkholderiales bacterium
GTGCTTCAGCTTGACCTGTCAGGCCGTCCGCAGGCTTGGCTGTCGGCCAAGGAAGCGGCGGTGCTCTATGCCAATGACGGCGTCGCCTGGACGATCGGCGACCCCTTCATGGTCCTGCGCGGTGGCACACAGCGCCGCACGGGCCTGCAATCACGCCTGGAGCTGCACCCCATCATCGCGGTGCACGGCACCATCCCCAGCCGCGCCTGGCGGCACGTGCCGGCGCTCACCAACCCCAAGCTGTTTGCCCGCGACCGCCAGGTCTGCGCCTACTGCGGCGGCCGCTTTGGCCTGGACGACCTCACCCGCGAGCACATCACCCCCACCTCGCGGGGCGGCCAGGACGCCTGGATGAACTGCATCACCGCCTGCCGCAGCTGCAACGGGCGCAAGGGCAGCCGCACCCTGAGCGAGCTGGGCTGGTCCATGTACTACCTGCCCTACGTGCCCAGCCTGCACGAGGACATGATCCTGCGTGGTCGGCGCATCCTGGTCGACCAGATGGCCTTCCTGCTGGCCAGTGTGCCGGCCTACAGCCGCTTGCGCGGCTGAGCCCCCCCTCACCCACCCCACTGAACGCGAACGGCCGCAAAGCCTGCCGTTTGCACGTGCACACCCTGGTGCGGGGCCGGATGCGACACAACTCTTACCAGTTGTATTTGCAATGGATGTTTCGCGTTCAATTCGACACAGCACATTGGCGTTGATCCAATGGGCCTGAGCCTGAATCGCCACGCGGGTTTATTCCAATCAAATGACAATTGCACGACAATATTTGCTCATCACTGCAATCATCGCATGGAAGGCGAACCGCCATATTGTGTGGGTGGGTTATCACACCTGATTCGGTTACCCAGATCGGGCTCGATGTGCTCTTGCTTGCCGCAAGCTGAAACCTGCGTCAACTCGAATTGTCAAACCATTTACAAAGCTCGTGCACACCTCCTCTGGACAAGGAGGGCGCAAGCGCGCAGCTCTCGAGCCCCCCCCCCTTCCAGGGCCTGTCCCCAGGAGAGCAAGACAACGCTGAACAGTTGCACAAGCACATTGCACCAGATGAGAACCATTCCATGGGCGCATCGAACACGACCCAACCATGAATATGTAGTCGATTATTCATACCATTGCATAACCATATACACATGACTCTGCAGAGCACAGAATCAACAGGCATTGCAAGCGGCGTTGGTTACCAGCTCACAATATGAATCGCTTGTCGCAAAAGACTCCCGATCGACTGAAACTCAGTGTTTTCATCACCATTCATTTGAATGAATTTCACGCCTCCCAAGGTATTTCTCATTGCCAGCCACCTCAGTTTTTCCGCAGACTGGTTTCACGCGATCGCCGACAGCCACAGCAGGCCAGATCGAATTGACCGGAAATTGGACAAGGCCTGCGCTCCCTCACCCTTAGGAGATACAGAGATGAGAAACCTCAACACCCGCCTGACCCTGCTGGCCGCCACAGCCGCCGCCTTGACCATGAGCTTTGCGGCCCAAGCCGCCTCCGTGGGCCCCGGCGACGACAGCTTCTACACCTACCCCAACCCCGTGCCCGCCGGCACCAGCGGCACCCTGATCAGCTACCGTGACGGCACGGCCAAGATCGGCAACACCGTGATGCCGGCCAAGGCCTGGAACGTCCTCTACAAGTCGACCGACTCCCTGGACGCCGACAACGTGGTCTCCGGCACCGTGCTGGTCCCCACCGCCGCCTGGACAGGCAGCGGCCCCCGCCCCGTGATCCTGTACGCCATCGGCACCCACGGCCTGGCCCAGGGCTGCGCACCATCGCGCCAGCTGGCCGCCGGCACCGACTACGAAGGCGCCAACATCCAGGCCGCGCTGAAGGCCGGCTACACCGTGCTGGTCACCGACTACCAGGGCTACCTGAAGGGCGACGCCGCCACCTACCTGGCCGGCAAGTCGCAAGCCCACGCCAACCTGGACCTCTTCCGCGCGGCCCAGGCCGTTCCGGGCGCCAACATCAGCCCGGCCTCCAAGGTCGGCATCTGGGGCTTCTCGCAAGGCGGCCAGACCGCAGCCTGGTCGGCTGAAATCCTGCAAAGCTATGCCTCCGACGTCAACGTCGTGGGTGTGGCCGCCGGCGGCATCCCCGCCGACTTCATCAAGTCGGCCTACAACCTGGACGGCAACCTGGGCGCCGCCTTCCTGGCCTCGGGCGTGGCCGGCCTGTACGCGCAGTACCCTGAAACACTGAACATCGAACTGATCGCCAGCCCGGCCGGCTTTGCCGCCCTGGACAAGCTGCGCGGCCAGTGCGTGTTCGAAGCCCTGTTCGACCTGCAGAACAAGAGCCTGAAGGACTTCACCAACAACAACATCGGTCTGGACCAGATCCTCAAGATCACGGACATCAAGAACACCTTGATCGCACAGAACCTGGGCACCAAGCCCGTGAACGTGCCGATGTACATGTTCCACGGCCAGGCTGACGAGTTCATCCCCCTGGACCAGAACGTCGCGCTGAAGAACACGTACTGCACGAAGTACCCCAATGTGTACTTCGACCTGTACCCCTCCGAGCACATCGTGACGCTGTTCCAGGCCGCCACGCCTGCGCTGAGCTGGCTGGGTGACCGCTTCAACGGCAAGGCTGCGCCGAGCACCTGCTCGAACACGGCTGTGGCGCCCGCTTCGACCGCCAACCCGGGTGGTGGCGACTTCGTGGTGTCCCTCACCAAGTGGCCGCTGACCGCCAGCGTGGGCCTCAAGACCCTGGGCCAACAGGTGATCCTGCCGTCGACCTCGACCTTCACGGCCGACTCCAACATCACCAAAAAGACGCTGAAGGGCGCGCTCAACATCCCGGCCTTCTCGCAGACGCTCAACATCATCGGCTTGAAGCTGCCGGTGGGCATCCGCGTGACGCCGGTCGGCGACGTGACCGGCTCGGTGGAGCTGGACAACAGCGGCATCCTGCACATCAAGGCCAATGCACAGACCGACATCACCGTGACGTCGATCTTGGGCATCCCGTTTGGCGAGTGCAAGACGGCCACACCGGTGAACTTCCCCATCAACTTCGATGGGCCCATCGCGGCACTGGGCGGCGGCAACCTGACCTTCACGGGCACGACCTCATTCCCGCAGATCAAGGGCTGCTTCATCTCGGCCATCCTGTCGGCCTTCATGTCCGGCCCTGGCCAGACCTACAGCTTCAATGTGGCGCCACCGGCGCCGGCAAAGTTCTGATCCTTGTGATCGGAAATCCAGCACCCGCGAGGGTGCTTCTCTAGGTGGAAACTTTTTGGGCCCGCGTCATTGCGGGCCCTTTTTTTGGCCTGGCGCTGCGGCATGTGCCCTGCGCAATGCATTGGCGACCTCAACGCATGTTGAAGCGAAGGATCAATCCATGTGCACTTCCGCCGGTCAATACAAACGGCCGGTGAAGCCATGCACAATCGAGCGCAAAGAGGAATGACATGAACAGATCCCAGATCATCAGGGGATGCGGCTTCGCTGCGCTGTGGTTGGTTGCGGGTCACGTGTACGCCGGACGCGTTTCACCGCCAAAGGTCGCCACAGTGAGCGAAGTGCCTGACGACGGCGCGGAAGAGTTAGAGCTTGCGCCACGTCCAACCGCGCCCAAAGACTTTGATGAAGCCATTGCAGCCATGCAAACAGGCACATCGGCCGAACGCTTGAGCGTCCTGAAGCGCAAGGCCAAGCGCGACTTGGTTCGCTTTCCTGCGGGCAGTTTTGTCATGGGCGACTTTGGCAGGTTGTGGAACCCGTCGAAGCTGTACTACTTCAATTTCAAGGATGACAAGCCCACGCACAAGGTGAAGCTCAGTGCATTCTCGATGTCGAAATTCAAGGTCACCTTTGCCGAGTACGACTTGTTTGCCGAGGCAACTGGGCGACCGCTGCCCGCAGCATCAGGACGAGAAGAAAATGTCTATCGATACCCGAATGTCCCGGTTAGGGCATCTTGGGCAGATGCCCAGGCTTACTGCAAATGGCTTGGCACGCAGTTGGGTATGGACATGTCTCTCCCCACCGAAGCCGAATGGGAATACGCCGCCCGCAGTGGCGGGCAGTTTTTTGCCGCCGCAACAGACGACGGGAACATCGACTACCGCAGGAACATGCCTTATCTGGCCATCAGTACCTACTTCAAGCCGGCCAACAAGCCCGACTACTTCGACGGCTACTCTGCAGGTCTCTACCCACCCAACCCCTCGGGCATGCACCAGATGTACATCAATGGCACCGAATGGGCACAAGACTGGTACGACCCAGACTATTACAGCAAATCCCCAAAAACCAATCCTCAGGGCCCCAATACCGGCACCTACCGGGTCATTCGCGGTCAGGATCAACTCGGCATGGGCGAGATCGGCTTCACGTTTGCAAGGGGATTTGCGCCTCCGGATGCAGAGACCGAGAGGGCCTCTCGACCGAACCGAGAACTCGATGGTCTATTCAGCTATGGTTACCGCCATCAGAACGCCATACGTTGCGTGAGTCACCCCTGAGCATCAGTCTTGTAGTAGGCGCCATTGCCAACGGATGCAAACAGAGGGTGATCGGCCATGTCTTTGAGTGCGGCATAAGTTGGGTTGTCGCTTCGAACCACAGCGTATCCGCGGGTTGGGCCGTCCATCAGCGACGCATGCAGCTTGTCATAGAACTTGTCAAAATCCTGGTCCCACGTCGCCTTCACACCCGGCAGGTCGATGCCACCCAATGCCTCTCCTGCCAGGAATGTTTTCAACCTTGCTTTTGATGCTGCCAGCGTGACTTTTGTCCCTGCTTGCAGGTTTGCTCAAGGACCTGCTCGAGATCTCGCTTGGTGTGTGACCACTTGAGGATGGTCATCACAGCCTCTTTCTGCGTTGCCAAGTAACCTTGGCCGATCTTCATTGAATTGACGTCAAAGGCATTGCTGTCCAGCAAGATGTGCAAAAGCTGCCCTTTGGTTTCTGGCAGCGCATGTTTCAATGCCTCGGGCTCTCGAAGCACACGCTTGGCAAGTTCATCTCGAGCTGCCGCACCATGAATGGCGTCATCGAACATGGCAATCACCTCGTTCCCCTGGCGAATGATGTCCGTTTGGGAAATCACACCGCCAGACGCGTAGTCCAGGCCCTTCGCAATCAGGTAAAACTGCAAGCGAACCAGGGCGAGATAGGCCTCCGTAGCGATCACCATCAACTTGCGGAAGTCAGTGTGATAAACCTGATAGAAGGCCCACTTGATGAATTCCGCAATGGTTGCAATCCCCACCTCTGCGCCCAACTTCCCGGCAGCACCCACGCCAAAGCATAAAGACGCATGCGCGACGATGAGGAACGTGCCATTGGCAGGAAGATACTTGACCGACGCATTCAGGCCCGCACCCAGCCCCAACTGGCCTTCTGGCTGAGCCGACACCACCGCAAACGACTTGAAGGTTTTCTTCACGTCCTCGGGGTTGCGCCACTGCAATGCGCCCTGGAACTCCGCGCCGCCCGACGCCCCGGCAAACACCTTGAGCTCAGCGGCCGCGCCCTCTTCCTTGACGGCCTCTGTGCCGTTGAGCGCAGCCTTGCGACGCTGCCTCCGCAACGAAGCGTTGCGGCAAGGCCGCCCCTTCATGCGCGGCAGCTTGCCCTGGATGTCCTTGGATTCGATCGTGAGTGCCAGCTCACCCGCGATGCTGGCCCCGATGATTCCTTTCAACTCGATGCTCAGCACGCACTTGACCGCACCCAAGTCAACCGGCAGCCCTTTGCTGTCCGTGTAGCTCCACATCCACCCATCGCGCGATGGCATGTGCAGTTCTGCCTTGGCCTTGGCCTCGGCCAGCGCGCATTCGGCACTGCCCTCAGCCTTGACACCGACCCCCTTGTTGAAGGGCTCAAAGGTGGCATTCAAGCTAGCGCCCATCATGTAGCGCATGAGTTGGCCTTCAGAACTCAGGTCAATGTCGCCTGTGAACCCACCCACAGCCATCTTGCCTGTGGTGGTGCTGACGCCTTTGCCACTTTTGTTCCAGGCATCCGCCCAATCGGTCAAACCACCCACGGTTTCAAACTTGAGATCTTTGAGTGACTTGGTTTCGAGCTTGACCTTTTTCAGCCTTTCTCCAACCGCCTTACGCAGCTTTTCTCGGTCAATTTTGCGTTGCCCGGTCTTAATGTCCTTGGCCAGGACCTCCGTCCACTTGGTCGGGGCATCCTTGTCTTTGTAGATGGGCCAAGCGGGCTTGAACCTATCTTTGCGGGCGTAAACCAGCTTCTCTGGCAAGTCATACACCTTGTCTTGGATGCCAAGGCCGCCCTTGCCACTCTTCACATAAGAAAGCTTGTCGAGCGAAGCACTGCCCTTACCGGGAGTCGTGCTGCCGGATGCGCTCCTGTTATCAGACAACACAGGGATCAACTCGGCCAGGTTCTTGACTGCACCATCTGTCGAAGCCAGTGCCTTCAGGTTCTCCTGAACCTTGCCATGAGCAGTCTCCTGCCAGGTGAATGCAGCATCCAACATCTCGTCCAACTGGTCGAGCAGAAACTTGGTTTGCATGTCCTGCTTGCCACTTGCCAAAGTTCGGTCTACTTCATCCTGCAGCCTGGCGACCTCCTGATTGGCAGCCTGAAAATCGGCAATGGCGTAAGACCAACGGCGGCACTCGTTCTGAAAGGCTGTGATGTCAGCGGCAGGGACGACGATCAGGTCGCCAGTGGCCGTGTCCAGGTACACGGTGTCTTCGGGCTTGACCGGCAACACACTGGTGCTGTTGAGGGTCGTGTTGGTGGGGATGACACCCAAGGGGCTGGGCGGTGGCGCAGCGTCCGCCGACGAAGGGTTCGACCGCGTTTCTGAAGTGGAGTGAAAAGCCATGGCAGGTGGGTACCCAATCGAATAGCCAGGTTCAGGTCAAGAAGACCTTCAAGCGCTGCGCAGAAGATGTGTGGATGCGGCTGGTATGACCGGCCTCATCGGTGATTCCATGGATGATGGAACCGTCAGGCAACTCAATGCGATACGGGCGGAAAATCAATGGTTCTCCTGACAGCTCATCCTTGAGCACGATCTGCTCATCGAACAGCGTCTTGGCTGCAGGTGAGGCGAAGCCACTGGCCGAAGAGCTTCCCCCTCCCCCTAACTCCTTCATCGACGCCTTGAAACTCGCCGCCCCACTCGTGCCGATCTCGATGTTCCCCCCTTCGATCTTCACGTAGCCCCCGCCCCCGTTGAGCACGATCTTCTCGGGCGCGGTGATGAGGATGTCGGCGGCCGTGCTTTGCAAGTCCACAGCTTTCAGTGCC
>CANBQJ010000185.1 GCA_947371645.1 Burkholderiales bacterium
CCCCCAACCCACTGGAATTGATCGAGCGTGCCGCCTTTGGTGCCCTGATGCAGCAGCTGTCCACAGGCTTTGACCACGTGGTGGTGGACACGCCTGCAGCCGCCTATGGCGCCGATGCCCAGGCCATTGCCGATCGCTGCGGCGCAACCTTGCTCGTGGTGCGCAAAGACAGCTCGCGCCTGCCAGCCTTGCGCGCCCTGATCGGCTCGCTGTCGACCAGCCCGGCAGGCATCGTCGGGGTGGTTCAAAACGATTTCTGACTCACGCCAAAGACTCGCGATGACGCTCACTCTGCACGCGCCCCCTGCCCTGCCGGCTGCCCCCCACCTGCGCATTTGCTTCGTCGGGCTCGAAAACCTGCCCGTGCTGTCGCCGGCTCACAACCACCATGGCATCGGCGGCGAACAGGTGCAGCACACCTTGCTGGCGCGCGCACTGGTGCAGCGTGGCCACGAGGTGTCGATGGTGGTGGCCGACTACGGACAGGCCGAAGGCGAAGTGATCGACGGCATCACCTTGTTCAAGGCGCACGGCTTGAACGAAGGCATCCCCGTCCTGCGCTTTGTGCACCCACGCATCACACGCCTGTGGGCTGCCCTGAGGCGTGCAAACGCAGACGTGTACTACGTGAGTTGCGCCAGCGCGCAACTGGGCATCGTGGCGACGTTCACACGGCTTCACCACAAGCGCCTCGTGTTTCGCATCGCCAGCGATGCCGACTGCGACCCGAGCAAGCTGCTCATCCGTCTGTGGCGAGACAAGCAGCTCTATGCCTATGGCCTGCGCCACGCCGACGTCCGCCTGGCCCAAAGCGAGCAACAGCGCAAGGCCATGCAGGCCCACTATGGCCTGCCGTCCCGCACCGCGGCCATGCTGGTTGACGCCCCTGTGCACAACCTGGCTTTCATCGACCGCGACATCGACGTCCTCTGGGTCAACAACCTGCGTGCGCTCAAGCGGCCCGAGCTGTACCTCGATCTGGCGCGGCGCCTGCCGCAATTGGCCTTTCACCTGATAGGCGGGCCTCAAGCCGGCAGCGAAGCCTTGTACCAGCGCATCGCCGAAGAAGCCAAGGGCATCGCCAACCTCCACTTCCACGGCCAGATCCCTTACCACGAGGTGAATGCCTACTACGAGCGTGCCCGCGTCTTCGTCAACACCTCCGAGATGGAAGGCTTCCCCAACTCCTACCTGCAGGCCTGGCGGCGGGGCGTGCCCATCGTCACCTTCTTCGACCCGGACCACCTCATCCACAGGTGGGGCCTGGGCAGCCACGTGAAGGGCATGGATGACATGGCGGTTGAAGTCTTGCGCTTTGCCCGCAACGAAGCCGCCTGGTCAGGCGCCAGCGTCCGTGCCCACCGCCACATCGACGACCACCATGGAGACGATGCCGTGATTGCCACCTACATCCAGGCCCTCAAGCCCACACCGGCCACACGTGCCGGGCTCGCGGCACCATCGCTCACGCAGGATTGAGCCATGGCCGCGCCCCCTCCCACCAAGCCGGCCTTCCTGATCACCATCGATACCGAAGGCGATGACCTGTGGTCACGACCGCAGCACATCACCACGCGCAACGCAGCCTACCTGCCCCGCTTTCAGCGCCTGTGCGAAGACTTCGGCTTCAAGCCCACCTGGCTGGTGAACTACGAAATGGCCATGGACCCGACCTTCATCCGCTTTGGTTGCGAACTCGCCCGCACTGGCCGAGCGGAAATTGGCATGCACCTGCATGCGTGGAACAGCCCGCCCCTGGTTCCCCTCACCGACAACGACCTTTTCCACCAGCCCTTTCTCATCGAGTACCCGCACGATGTGATGGCGGCCAAGATCGACTTCATGACCCGCTTGCTGAGCGACAGGTTCGAGTGCCCGATGGTCAGCCACCGCGCGGGCCGCTGGGCCCTGGACAGCGCCTATGCCCGCCTGCTTGCCCAGCAAGGCTACCTGGTGGACTGCTCGGTGTCGCCAGGGGTGTCCTGGCATGAGGCCAAGGGTGACCCGATGGGATGGGGTGGCGCCGACTACCGCCACTTTCCCTCACTGCCCTATGTCATGAACCTGGACCACATCGACCGGGCGGGACATTCGTCGCTCCTGGAGCTGCCGGTGTCGGTGATGCGCTCCAAGCTGCACCGCATCATGCCCCTGGCCCATCAACTGCCCGGCCTGCGCAGATGGGCATGGCAGCAAGAGCCCGACCACATCTGGCTCTATCCGGACGGGCGCAACCTGGCCCACATGACCTGGTTGGTGCAGCATGCCCTGTGCACGCAACGCCCCTGCATCGAACTGGTCTTGCACTCATCGGAGCTGATGCCCATGGGCGGCCCGGCTGCGCGTGACGAGGCCTGCATCGATCGCCTCTACCAGGACTTGGGCGAACTCTTCACCCTCATCTCCACAGCCTTCGTCGGCATGACACTGGCTGAATTTCGGCTGTCCTGGCTTGCGGCACCGGTGCGTGCACAACACCCCACCAAGAGGCCTGCATGGCACATGAACTTCGGCTGAGCATCAACCCGGTCCACGTGTGCTTCATCGCCGTGAACATCTACCCCGTTCTGGTTCCCGGCAGTGGCCTGCCCTTTGTGGGGGGCGCCGAGGTGCAGCAGTGTGTGCAGATGCGTGCGCTTCAACGCGCCGGCTACCGGGTGTCTGTGCTGGTCAAGGACGACGGGCAACCCGACGTGGTCGACTGCGAGGGCATCCAGGTTCACAAGATCCCCCGCGATGGCCACAGGGGAATTCGCGGCCTGCGTTTCTTCTACCCACGCATGTCGGACATGCTCAGGCTCTTGTGGCGACTTTCGCCCGACATCGTCTTCACGCAGGCTGCCGGCGAGCAGGTGGCCAGTGCAGCCCTGTATGCGCGCCTGGCCGGCAAGCGCTTCGTGTTTGCGGGTGCCAGCGACCCGGACTTTGCCAAAGGCCCTTTGCCGGGCATGCCCCGCCAACACACCTTCATGTACAGGCAAGGCCTGCGAGCGGCGCATGCAGTGATCGTTCAAAACGTCGTGCAACTGGACATGCTCAAGTCCCACTTCGGGATCCGTGGCGAGCTGATCCAGAACGGCTACGATGAAGAACGGCCTCAGCCTGGCAGCTTCAATGGCCACGTGCTGTGGGCCGCCACCGTCAAGCCCTTGAAACGCCCCGATCTGTTCATCAGATTGGCGCGTCGCCTGCCGCACCTGCGCTTCGTGATGGTGGGCGGGCCTGGCATGACGCCGGACGCACAAGGCTATTTCCAACGCATTGCCCAGGCCGCACGCCAACAGGGCAACCTCACCGTGGTGGGCCATGTGCCCTTCTCCCAGGTGGGTTCGTGGTTTGACGGTGCCGCCGTGTGCGTGAACACCTCGGAGTACGAAGGCTTTCCCAACACCTTCATGCAGGCGTGGTTGCGCGGCACCCCGACGGTCTCCTTTGTGCGTCCGGAATCGGCGCCTGGCGTGTCGGGCACCCTTGCCTGCAAAGACATCCAGGAGATGGCCGCGCGCATCCAGCGCCTGACTTCGGATCCCAAGAGCTGGACACATGCCAGCCGTGCCTGTGCATCCCACTTTCAGGCCTTTCACACCACAGACCGTGCCGTGCAACGCTACAGCGCGGTGTTCAGCCATGTGCTCACCACATGAACGACAGCCCACGCAAGATGTCACGCGTCATGGTGTCGGCCTTCGGCTGGGGCGGGAGCATGGCCGGGGTGCGCATGGTCTGCAGCTTCATCAGCATCAAGGTGACGGCGGTGTACCTGGGGCCCAGTGGCCTGGCATTGGTGGCGCAGTTCTCCAACTTCGTCAGCCTGTTCCAGAGCATGTTGGGACAAGGCCTGATGACCGGCATCGTGCGGTTGTCGGCAGAGTATGCGGACGATGCCCCCCGGCGACGGCGCGTCTACGCCACGGCCTTGCGCATGGGCCTGGCCTTTGCGTCGCTCTTTGCCTTGCTGCTGTTTGCGTCGGCCCCCTACGTGTCCGCCTGGTTGCTCACTGACCGCAAATACGAGTGGCTGATGGCTGTGGCGGGCCTGGCCGTCGCCGCCGCCATGGTCACGGACCTCTTCCAGGGCGCCTTGGGCGTCACCAAAGAGATCGGCTTGATCGGCACGGGCACCATCGTGTCCACCGTCCTGGGCTTGCTCATCTTCGCGCCCAGTTGCTACCTCTGGGGCGTCACAGGCGGCTTGTGGGCCTCTTTCGTGGTGCTGGTGTTGTCTGCCCTGGTCACGACAGGCATCTTGCACATCGGCTCGCGTGGCGTTCACCTGTCCGACTTCATCGGGCCCTTTGACCGCCATGAATGCAAGCGCCTGCTGGGCTTCTACCCCATGCTGCTGATCAATGGCGTTCTGGCTCCGCTGACCTTGATCGTGGTGCGAGACACCCTGGTATCCCTGGTCGGGCTGGAGCACGCAGGGCTGTGGCAGGCCACGTGGCGCCTCTCTGAGGCCTACCAGGCCGCGATCATCTCCTCCACCGGCCTCTACTTCATGCCCAGCATGGGCGAGCGCATGGCCGACATGGCCGCCTTGCGGCTCCAGATGCTGCGCACGCTGGCGGTGGCCACGGGCGCCACCGCCGGCCTGGCCCTCGTGATCTTCCTGCTGCGTGACGTGATCGTCCACACCGTGTTCAGCCCACAGTTCCACCTGGTCAGCAGCCTGATGCCCATGCAACTGGTCGGTGATGTCCTGAAGATGGCCGCCTGGATCCTGGCGATGTCGCTCGTGGCCTTGATGCGCACCCGACTGTTCATCGCCATCACCGTGATGTCCGCGCTCAGCTTTGCCGGGCTCACCAAGGCCCTGGTGCCGACCATGGGCGTGGAAGGGGTCTTGTGGGCTTATGTCTGCACCGGCGTGTTGCAGGTCACCATGGGCTTGCTGGCTTTGCGCGACATCCTCATCCCGCCCCCATTGCCCCTCATGCCGCCCCATTCGGCGGGCCACCCATGAACCGCGCATTGGCTGCGTTGGTGCTCGTGCTGGCGGCGGCATTGGGGGTCTGCACCAGCCTCTTCGGCGGCCTCATGACGGGCGTCGTGCTGGCGGCCATGCTGCCCCTGCCCATCATCTTCAAGGACTACCGCACCGGGGTCGTCCTGCTCACCTTGCTGCTGCCCATCGCCTCCATGTTGCCACCGCTGCGTGGCCTCAACGTGCTGAACTTCGTGACGCTGGCCTCTCTGGCTTCGTTCTTCCTTGCACAGGCCGGATCGCCCAAAGCCATGGTGCACCTGCCTCGCACCTTGTGGGTGTGCCTGCTGATCCCAGCCACCTGGGGCATCCTGATCGCCTGGCCACACATCGCGGAAGGCGGCCGCAACTACCCTGCCCTTGCCGACGCCCGCACCATCTTCGACCCTTGGCCTTATGTGGTGGCCCGCTACATCAAGCCGCTGTTTTACTACGTCTCCTTCGCCTTCTTGCTGGCCAATGCCGTTCACGGCAGCCGCCAGCCAGAGCGCTTTGTGGCCGTGCTGGCCGCATCGGCCATGCTGCCGGCCCTGGCCGTCTTCTACACCGTGGCCACCTACCCCGGCAGCCTCATCGACGTTTCGCGAGACCGCGAATTCATGGCCCCGCGAGGCATGCACGCCAATGAATTCGGCATGCTGCTGGCCCTCGCCACCGGGCCCCTGCTGTTCACCATCGGCATGGCACGCACCCGCACAGGTCGGGCCCTTTCGGCATTGGCCTTCGCGGTGGTGGTGTGCGCCTTGCTGCTCACCTTCTCGCGCGGCGGCCTGTTCGCCTTCCTGATCGTGGTGGCCGGCTACCTGCTGCACCACAAGCGCGTCAAGGTGTTTGTCGTGGGGCTGGCGGTGGTGGGGCTGGTGATGCTGGCCGCGCCGGCATCCATGAAGGAACGCTTTGGCACCGGCTTCAGAGCGGGTGCCCTGAGCGATGCCAGCAACGTCGACAAGGACGAGCTGACCGCAGGGCGCGTACACGGCTGGGTGCAGCTGGCGCCCGAGGTGCTGGACAGCCCGTGGCTGGGTCGCGGCCTGGGCTCCACGCAATGGTCCACTGCGGTGGCCATGGGCCAGTACAAGGCCAACCACCCCCACAACATCTACCTGGAGATCCTCATGGACCTGGGCGCCGTGGGCTTGTGTGCCATGGTCTGGCTGCATGCCAGCTACCTGAAGCGCTTCAAGCAATTGGCCATGAGCCCGGCGCTGTCACCGCCCATGCAAGCCTTCTTCTGGGGCGCGCGTTACGCCATGCTGGGCATGTTGGCCATGGCCGCCACGACGGCCTACTTCATGCCCAACAGCGCACAAACCTACTTCTGGTTTGCCTTGGGTCTGGCCTTCGCGCAGGGTGGCACCACCGCGCTCAGGCCGGGCGCTGCCCCATCGGGCCAGGCGATTGCGCGGGCTCAACCACCTTCATCGCCACGCGTTGGAACATGGTCTCCAGTTCTCAAGGCGCGAAGATGAAAAACACATTGATGCTCATGCTGATCGGCATTTTGCTCTGGGCGATCCCCACGCGCTCCATGGGCTTTCGAGATGCGTTCAAGCAGGCGCCGGAGAGCAGCCTGAGCGCGCCGTCCCAGCCGTCTGCCCTGCAACCGGAAAAGACTGGCGTGAGCTGGTCAGACGCCGACACATCCAGCCACCGCAGTGCAGGCGAAGTGCTGTGGATCGGGGTGATCGCCGTGTGCTTCCTGGCCCTGCGCCGGCTGCGTTGACCATGGCCACCGCCACGCATGAACCCGTGCACACCCTGCTGCTGTTGAACTCCTTGTGCGTCGGCGGCGCTGAAAAGCAAGTGGCCTCGCTCTTCAACCGGCTTGGGGGGAGCAAGCACGTTGTGCACCTGCTTTGCATCAAGGACGACCCCAGCCTGATGCCCCAGATCGACGACGCCTGCCAGGCCAACGTGTTGCCCACGCTGGGCGTGCAACATGGGGTGGAGTGGGCGGCCGTGCGCCAACTGGTTGCGCACATTCAAGCGCTCGACATCGAGGTGCTGGTGTGCACCAACCTCTATGCCCTGCTCTACGGCTGGCTGGCGCAGCAACTGTGCCGTCGCCCGCTGCACCTGGTCGAAGTCTTTCACAGCACCGGCCTCGTATCCCGCAAAGACCGTGTGGCCATGGTCCTGTACCGCAGGCTCTTGCGGGTCACCGATTTGCTGGTCTACGTCTGCCATGGCCAGGCCAGGCACTGGCGTGAGTGGGGCTTGAAGGCCAGGCAGGACACGGTCAT
>CANBQJ010000186.1 GCA_947371645.1 Burkholderiales bacterium
ACAAGGCCCACGCCGCCATCACCACCGAGGTGCCCACCGCGCACACCTGGGGCGGCGAAGGCGCCATGAGCCTGCAAAGCTGGCTCAGCAGCTACGACCCGACGGGCGATTTCCTCTTTGGCAACCAGGCCGAAGCCCAGTTCGCCGCCACCCGATTGCAAGAGGCCCATGAAGCCCGCTACAAGACCTGGCTAGGGCAGGGCAGCGTGCGCACCCTGCGCGCCGGCACCTGGTTCGCCATCACCCAGTCCACGCTCGACCCGCTGAGCGCCTTGGGCCTGGCCGAGGAAGACAAACAGTTCTTCGTCACCGGCGTGCAAGCGCTGGGCATCAACAACCTGCCCAAAGCCCTCAGCGAGGCTGTGGCCCAGCACCTGGGCGCCAGTGACCTGGGCGAGGAGCTGGCCGCCATGATGGCAAGCTCACTAGCAGGTGGCGAAGGCGAACAGGGCGTTGAAGGCACCACGCCCGCGCTGGACACCGCCCTCATGCGTCAGCGCGCGGACCAGACCGGCTTTGCCTGCCAGTTCCAGGCCCTGCGCCGCGACATCCCCTGGCGCCCCGTGCTGATGGATGGCACCGGCCTGCGCCCCCGCCCACGCGCCACCGCCTTGGGGCCCCAAACGGCCATCGTGGTGGGCCCCGGCGGCACCACCAGCCCCAGCGGTGCAGACGAGCTCTACACCGACCAGCTGGGCCGCGTGAAGGTGCAGTTCCACTGGCAGGTCAGCGCCTGGCAGCCGGAGGGCGCAGCCAGCGACCACAGCTGCTGGCTGCGCGTCATGCAGCGCGCAGCCGGGGCAGGCATGGGCCACCAGTTCATCCCACGCATCGGGCAGGAGGTGCTGGTGGGTTTCCTGAACAACGACATCGACCGCCCCTGCGTGCTGGCCAGCCTGTACAACGGCCGGGGCGAATCCGGCGTGGCGCGCACACCCGGTGGCGCGGCCGAAGCAGCCGACACCAGCGCCCTGGCGCAGTCCACCGACCACAGCCCCGCCAGCCAGATGAACCTGGCCAACGCCGGCCCGGGCGGCCACAGCCCGGCCTGGCACGGCGCGGCACCGGGTGTGGCCAGCGAGGGCGCCGAGGGCCAAGCCAACGCGGCGGCACTCAGCGGCGTCAAGAGCAAGGAATTCGGGGGCCACGGCCACAACCAGCTGGTGATGGACGACACCCCCGGACAGCAGCGCCTGCACCTGCACAGCACGCAGGCCCAGACCTGGCTGAGCATGGGCCACCTGCTGCACCAGGCCGACAACCACCGCGGCAGCTTTCGGGGCTTGGGCTTTGAGCTGCGCACCGATGCCTGGGGCGGCGTGCGCGCCGTGCGCGGCGTGATGCTGAGCACCTTTGGCCTGGCAAATGGGTTGGGTGATGGCCTGGGCCAGACGGCCGATGGTGCGGGCGACAACGCCGCCGGCATGGCCCTGGCCAGGCAGATGCAGCAACTGGCGCAAACCTTTCACCAGGCGGCGGGCACGCACCAGACCGTGGGCCTGGCCGCAGCAGCCGGCAGCTGCAAGGCCGGCGCCTGTGCGCTGGACGATGTGGCCGCACCGGCGCCCGCGCTGACCAGGAGCCTGAGCGGCATGGTGAACCGCAGCAGCTTGCCCCAGGCGCGGGCCGATGCTGTGGACAAGGCCACGAAGGTGGGCGCCGACAAGGTGCCACACATGGCCGACCCCAACGTGGCTTTGGTGGGCAAGGCCGGTGTGGGCCTCACCGCTGGGCAAGACCTGCACATCAGTGCGCAAGACACCGCCACGCTGGCATCGGGCCAGGACCAGCACTGGGCGGTGGGCGGCGCGGTCCGCATCCACACGGGGCAGGCCATCGGCGTGCTGGCGGGTGCCATCCAGCCGGGGGGCGAGGCCGCAGGCAAGGGCCTGACGGTGATCGCGGCGCAGGGCGGCATTGACATGCAGGCGCAAGCCGGAGCCGCGCAGGTGGCGGCCAAGCAGACGCTGGAGTTGAAGACGGCCAGTGGCGTGGTCAACATCGCGGCGGCCAAGAAGGTGGTGCTGGCGGTGTCGGGCGGGGCGAGCATCACCATTGAAGGTGGCAGCTTCACGGCGCAGTGCCCAGGGAAGATCAGTGTGCTGGCGGGGGTGAAGTCGATGGTGGGGGGAGGGACGGCGCCGCTCGTTCTGCCCACCATGCCATCCAGCATTTGCGTTTCGTGCCTGCTGGCAGCTCGCGCCAGCGCCAGCCCGTTTGCCAAGGAATAGCCTCATGACCGCGCAAGCAGAGTCGGTGAAGCGTCTGTCTTGGACCACTTGGGTGCAAACGCAGCTTGAGGCTGGCCTGCAAGTCTGGGCTGTGGTCGATGCCTCAGCGGAACTCCCGCCCCAATTGCGAAAAGCGCTCGATCATTGCGGGCAGGTCATCAACCTTCTAGCGCACCGAACCAGCGATGAATCAGCCCTTGCGCTTGCGCCCCGCTTGATCGGCTTCGACCTGAAGTTGTCGTCATCGGTGCTGCAGCAGCTCTGGTTGGAGCAGGCCGCAGATGAGCCGGTCGTGTTTTTCGTGACCACGGCCCTGGGCGCGCAGGCTTTTGAACGTGCCATGCGCAAGCGTGTAAGGGCTGAACTGTCAGATGGCGATGTGATGTTGTTCCGCTGGTGGGATGCCCGTGTTTGGTGGGCGCTTCAACAACTGCCGCAGGCAGCTCACCCTGAGCTGGCCGAGTTCTTAAGCGCATTCGGGGCGAGTTACTCGATGTCGAGAGACGGCACGGCAATGGCGAACACCTTTGCCCAAGCCGATGATGACGCCATGGCGGCGCTCGATCGGGTCAATTTGGGTGCGGCCACGTTCAATGCCTTGCTGGAGTTGGGCGAGGCCGATGCCGTGCTGGGCATCTGCCGAGAACAATACCCTGAAGCGTTGGATGCAGTCGCGCCGGAGTGGCGTCACGCCCTGGTTTGCAGGCAGATCGATTGGGCCGTTGGCGAGGGTTTTGCTGCCCCGAATGATCATGCCTTGGCCGTGCGCATTGCGGCGGAGTTGGGGACTGATTGGCATCAGCAAGCGGCATGGCAGGTCCTGATCGCCGGAGCCAAGGCACAAGGCCTTGCGTTGTTGGCGGCAATGGAAGCCTTGCCATGAGCGAGCAAGCCGGTGAGTTCCAAATGACCGCTCGTGAAAGCCTGGCCCATGCAATTGCATTCTTGCGCAAAGTACCGATGAAAAAATTGCCATACCTGCTTGCAATGGCCGTCACGGCATTCGCTTCATGCAACGCTCTTGCGGAAGTGAGACCTGACAACGAAATTCCACCAGAGGGGTACTTCGAAGCAAGCGGAAGGTTGATCCTGCCATTGCGAAAGGTGGTCGGCGGAATCAAGCTCGTCGCCAGCGACATGGGAAGCACATTCGCTGGCTGTCCAAATGCACGCCCACGGCTCAACGAATTGAGAGCGCTTGTCGACCTGGAATACATCGCGACTTTGGCAGAGCGGGGGGTATCCAGGGAAGCGTACTCAACGTTGTGGAATGAGGCCTATCGGTCCGGCCAGAGTAGGCCGGCATCAGCTGCCGATTGCGCCATGGAAGAGCAAAGTTGGCAAAGGATGATTGAGCGCATCAAGAGCGAACAGCCATGACGTGCCAAACCAGCGCAGCCCAAGATCGTCCAATCGACATTGCACCCCTTGCATCAAGCCCAATATGGCGTGACCAACATGCTCAAGAAACTGCTGACCTTGCTTTTGATGGCCAACCTTCTCACGGCTTGCCAAGCCGAACAAAAGATGCTCGGCATCACAGGCTACAACTACACCCATCGCTACATCGATGGCTTCAGCGTCAATGGACAAGGTGGGACCAATCTCAGCGCCAACACGAACGGTTCAGGAGAGGCTTGTTGCGTCCTTCTCAGGCCCGATAGGACGCTGCCCGTGAAGGTGCATGTGGAGTGGACCTATGGCGTAGAAGGTGACCTGAAGACGGGCAAGATATTTCGTCAACCAGAGACCCATCAAGCAGACGTTGATTTGACAGGGCCAATCCCGAAGGATCCCACCATCTTCGTCGTGCACTTCTTTCCCGACAACACGATAGAGGTGGAGGTGGCCCATGACTATCCAAAGCCCAGAACAGAGCGCTCCCAGCAGCAGCCGAAGAGGAAGCCATGAGCAAGCCAGATGCCGGTACATCGGTTCACTTCCCATCTGCCCCGACGATCAAGTCCCCGCCAGCGGCAGGGCCGCAAAGCCCGCTTCAATCCATCAAGTCTGATGCGCAGCGGGCGAGCCACCGAGGCGCAAACAAGCAGGATGCAAAGGCGACTCCGGTCGCCGACTGCCAGCAAGAACCTTGGTTGACGTTCTATTTCGATGGCACTGGCAACAATGAGAAGGTTGACATCCCCACCGGAGAACACAGCAATGTGGCCCGCCTTCATCGTGCGCGCATCGATAACGTGGAGGCAAAGGGGCTGATGTCCATTTACATCCCCGGCATTGGCACGCCTTTCCGTGAAATCGGCGACAACGGCGGCAACTTGAAATCGGCTGTTGCCTGGGGTGGCCAAGCGCGCCTGGATTGGGCCTGGGCCCGCCTCGAAGAGCAGATCGCCAGGGCAGCTGCCCGTGCCAGCAACCCGGTCAACAAGATCCGCATGATCCATGTGGCGGTGTTCGGGTTTTCGCGTGGTGCTGCCCTGGCGCGCGCCTTTGCCGTCAAGCTCCAAGCGGCGTGCGAGCAAGCGGGCGGCGGGTGGGTGTTCAAGAAGGGTAGCTACCCTGTTCGCCTCTACTTCATGGGATTGTTTGACACCGTGGCATCGGTGGGCGTGCCAACTTCCGCTCGGAAGTACCAGTACGAAGCCGTGGCTGCCGCGCCCTTGCTGGGCTTCCTGCCAGTGTTGATCGCATCCGGCGCTGACGGGCATGCTTCCTGGGCTTCAGATCTGCGCATTCCCGCCATGGCAGAGCGATGCGTTCACCACGTTGCCGCGCACGAGATCCGTAACTCTTTCCCACTGGACACAGCCTTGCAAGATGGGCACTACCCATCGAACGTCGTGGAGGTGGTGTATCCGGGCGTTCACTCCAACGTGGGCGGTGGCTACCGCCCTGGTGAAGGCGGGCGCTTGGCTAGCCCCTTCGGCATGCTGAGCGCCGTGCCGCTGCAAGCCATGTACGACGAAGCTTATCGGGCAGGTGTGCCCTTGAGGTCTGTATCCAGTTTGGCGCGCACCAACAGCCCAGCTGATTTGTCGGTCTACCTGGATTTCCATCCTGCTTCGCAAGAGGACAAGAACATCCGCAACACCCTCATTCGCCGCTTCAACCACTACATGCAGGCGGTTGGCCAGGGCGGCGCACCCATAGGTAAGCTCTTCTCGGCGCACATGAAGCTGTACTTCCGCTGGCGGATTGTGGACATCGGCCGCAAGCGGCTGGCGGCAAAGGCTGGCCAGAAGGACGTCACGGCCCAGCGGATTTCGGTGATGGAGGCCCAATGGGGCCAGGAGCGTGCAGCCAAGCAAGCCAAGCTGGACGCCGTGGCGAACGAGGCATCGACCCTGGAAATCAAGGCGTCCTTTTTGTACAGCGCAGCGTCGAACAGTTTCAACACGGCGCAGCGCGAAGCCTATCTGAACGAGGCTCAGCAGTGCCAGGAACGTGCTGCGTCGCTGCGGGAGGGGGAGGTGCCCATGAGGGCGGCCATTGTCACCATGCCCTCGTCAGACGGCAGCTTGCTCCAAAGCATGGCCAGCTATGACCAACAATTCCTGCTGGAAAGCCAACACGTCTTGGGCGCAGACAAGCGCAAGCTCACCGGCTTTGACAAGTTGTTGCGCGAGGCCTGGGACGAGCCTGCGCTCAAGGACCTGGATGTCATCGCCTTCTTTGATGACTACGTCATCGACTCGCTCGCGGGTTTCGCCAGCGACCGCACCCGAGCCACGGAGGCCCGTGTGCTCTACCAGGGCGGTGATGAGCGCATCAAATACGCGCTGCTGTCCAACCGTGTTGAGCCCACAGCGCAAGTTGCTTGACGCGCGGGCGACTGGCGGTGTGGTCGCCCTCACCGTCTCGGTCCATGTGGCGATGCCCCGATGCGATGCCTGTCGCAAGCTTGCTTGTTGCTGACCGACAATGGCCAGCGTCCCGAGCCTCGGAAGCGGGGCATTGCTGCACCCGTCGATCCCCACCATGCTCACCCCCCTCTCCCACACCCTCACCAGCCTCCTCCTCGGCCTTCGCGACGGCCTGCGCCCCCGCCTGATCCTGACCTCGCTGCTCAGCCTCATGGCGGTGGTCACGGCCTGGTTCGTGCTGTTCTCTGTGGCCGATGACCAGTGGTGGTCCCTCTCTGCGCTGGGCGACCGCCTGGCCGCGCGCACCCACCTCGACGCCAGCATCGCCAAGGTCCTGGCCGGCTTCCTGTTCGTGCTCAGCTATGCGGCACTGGTCATGGTGTCCATGGGCCTGGTGATCCTGTTCGTGCTCATGCCCCGCATCCGCCAGGTCTGCCTGCAGGCTTACCCCTCGCTCACGCCCGTGTCCGGCAGCCTGAGCCTGATGGGGCCCTTGCGCAACGCGTTGTGGCTGGTGCTGGCCTTCTTGCTGGGTCTCGTGCTGTCGTGGGTGGTGCCGGTGTGGGGCGGCCTGGCCTTCGTGGCGCTGGTGTCTTACTTCAATGTGCGTGGCCTGTTGTACGACGCGCTGGATGGCCTGGCCACCACGCGTGAGCAAGAGGCGGTGTTGCGACAGCAACGTGGCGCCATCCTGATGCTGGGCCTGGCCTTGTCGGGCCTGGCCATGGTGCCGGTGCTGGGTTTGCTGAGCCCGGCCATCATGGGCACCAGCGCCAGCCACCTGGCGTTCAGGGGCCTCACGCGCCTGCGCGGCCGGGCGCTCGCCATCTGAGCGTGTGAGCGCTTGAGCGCCCCAGCCTGGGCGGGCCTCAGATGATGTCGGCGAAGTCGGTGCTCAGCTTCTCTTGCGTGATGTCCGGTGGCTCCCAGGCCCGCACCCAGGGCGCGAACTGATCGGCCGGCATGGGCTTGGCGATGAAATAGCCCTGGGCCTCATCGCACGACAAGGCGCTCAGCAGCTTCCAGGCCATCGCGGTCTCCACGCCCTCGGCCACCACGGTCAGGCCCAGGTTGTGGGCCAGGTCCACCGTCGAGCGCACGATCTTCGCGTCCTGCA